>JAWWPY010000467.1:0-3742 GCA_033854735.1 Streptosporangiaceae bacterium
GCTGGTTCCGCGGGTGACCTACGGCCCCATCTGTGGGTGAGTTCTGGCCCCACTTGGCGGGCTTCGAGGCGGATTCTGTGGGTGAGTTCTGGCCCCGCCTTGGTTAGCGGTGCATGCCATGGTGATCACCGTGGCCGCCGGGGATCGCCCATCGCTCGATCACCGGCTTTCGGGGGTGTTCGTTACCGATGACGACGTGCGCCGTCTCCTCGGGGTGGGTTTCGCTGCGGTAGAGCGCCTGGCCTGGCAGGTAGCGCTCGAGGTAGCGGCGCTGGATCTCGTCATGCGACCCGAAGAGGGCTAGGTCCCGGTCTGCGGCGCGGTGCAGGGTCTCCTCAGGGGACACGCGAAGGTAGACCGACAGCGTCCACAGATCACGAAGTTGCGGGCGCAGCAGGAACACGCCGTCAACCACCAGGATGGCGCGGGAGGGTACTTCGGCGTCAGTGCGGCACCTGCCATCGGCGCGGTAGTCGTAGCTCGCGGTTTGCACCTGCGGTGCGCCGGACCGGAAGGGCACCAGGCATCTGGTCAGCAGGGCCGGATAGTCGAAGGAATCCTGGTAATAACCTTCTGCGGATAGCTGCCCTCGCCTGTGCCGGACCTCCTGCGGCAGGTGGAACCGGTCGACCGAGACACGTAGCGCGGGCACCGGAAGAGATCCGGCGAGCCGGTCGGCAAGCGTGCTCTTCCCGGCAGCGTCAGGGCCGTCGATGCCCACCAGGACCCGGTCGCGCGCACGGGATAGCCTGGTCACCTCCGCTGCGACGCACGCTGTGACGTCCATATACCCAGCATGCCGCGGGATCCCCTGGCGGGCAGCCGGCAGTGCTCACCTCAGGGTGCCGTCCGGTCCCGCCGGCTGTGGCTCGCCGGCATGGGCTGGGTGCCACGCGGCGCTGATTCCGGGTGGCGCAGTCGGGCCGCCGGCCTGGCGGGCGGGCGGTCAGCTGGATGCGGCGGCGTGCTGCTGGGCGCGGGTTTGCGCGAGCCGGTAGGAGTCGGTGCCGGTTTCGAGGATGTTGCCGCCGAAGGTGAGCCGGTCGACGATCGCGGCGCAGAGGCGGGGGTCGGTGAAGGTTTTGGTCCAGCCGCCGAAGGATTCGTTGGAGGCGATGGCGACGCTGTTGTTTTCCTCCCGTTCGGTGAGGACCTGGAACAGCAGCTCGGCGCCGCGTTTGTCGAGTTCCATGTATCCGAGTTCGTCGATGCAGAGCAGGTCGACGCGCCCGTAGCGGGCAATGGTCTTGGTCAGCTGGCGTTCGTCGGCAGCTTCGACGAGCTCGTTGACGAGCTTGGCGGCCAGCACGTACCGGACCCGGTAGCCGTTCATCGCGGCCTCGGCGCCCAGGCCGATCAGCAGGTGGGATTTGCCGGTGCCCGAATCGCCGATCAGGCTGAGCGGCTGGCCTTTGGCGACCCATTCGCAGGTCGCGAGGGTGTGGACGGTGGCCGGGTTGATGTTCGGGTTGGCGTCGAAGTCGAAGTCCTTGATCCATTTCTGGCGGGGGAACCCGGCGGCCTTGATCCGCCGTTCGGAGCGGCGGCGGTCACGGTCCTCGCATTCGGCCATCAGCATCTCGGCGAGGAACCCGCGGTAGGTCATCTGCTCACGCTCGGCGGCGTCCGCGGCGGCGGTGCACTGGGCGCGGATGGTCGGCAGCCGCAGTACCCGGCATGCGGTGTCGATGGCTGCGTCGGCGGCCTGCTCGGTCATCCCGCGGTGGCGCTGGATCGTCATGATGGGGCTCCTTAACTGGATGGTGGGGCACGGCGCGTGCGGTGCAGCAGCTGGTCGTAGGCGGCGACCGAGGGCAGCGGCCGGGTGTCGGCGGGCAGCGCAGCGAGACGGCGCTCGGTTAGTGAGGTCACCGCCGGTGCGGCGGGCTGGGTGTCCGGGCGGGCGGTGCCGCCGGAGTCGGCCTGGGCGGCCTTGCGGGCTTCGACCGCCACCGCGTCCGCGGTCAGCGCCCCGGCCGCGAGCGCGGCGGCGATCCCGGCGACCACGTGCTCGTGCGCCATGACGCGGTGCAAAAGCAGGACCTCGATCAGGGTGCGGGTGCCCGCGGCGTCCCCGTGAGCCTTGCGGACCGCCGCCCACCAGGCGTCGTGGACTGGGGTGAACTTCCCGCCCGCGCGGGCCTGCTCCAGCGCGGTCGCCCCGGGCAGCGCGCCGGGCTTGCGCAGCAGCGCTTCCAGGTAATGATCCAGGTCGAGGCGGAACCCGCCGCGGGTGGCCAGCCGCTCGTGCCGGGCGATCTCAGCGCGGCCGTCGAAGATCACCAGTTCCGAGGCGTGCAGCAGCACCCGGACCGGCCGGCCGATCATCCGCACCGGCACCGAGTAACGATTCATCCGGACCGTGACCTGGGAATACCGGTCCACCCGGGGGGTGAACATCCGGCCGGTCTCAAACGGATCGGCGGGCAGCGGCTTGAGCCGCGGCGCCTCGGCCGCGAAATCCTGCCCGACCGTGCGCGCCCGCGAGCCGATCCGGCGGCCGTCGTCATCAGCGTCCCACGCGTCGATCATCGTGTTCAGCTCCGCCAGCGAGCCGACCCCGGGAACGGGGACCAGCCGGTTGCGGCGGAACCGGCCGACCTCGCCCTCCACGCCGCCTTTCTCATGGGCGCCTTCGATGCCAGGGATGCAGTAGAACGCGTCGAGGGCGAAGTGGGAGCGGAAGGCGACCCAGCGGTCGGTCTCTACCCGGGCACGGCCTAAGCCCAGTACCCGCGCGACCGCGGAGCGCAAGTTGTCGTAGCGGACCTTGCCGCACGGGACACCGCCCAGCATGGTGAACGCGTGCACGTGGCCTTCGAAGAACGCCTCCTGGCCGCAGGACATGGTGACGCGGTGCACCGATTTACCGGAATATGAGAGCCGGAACGTGAACAGGTAGCACTTCGTGAGCACGCCCGCCAGCATGATCCACACGTCCCCGAAGTCGACCTCAGCTTCAGCGCCCGGCTGGTGCACCTGCCCGATGAACACCTGCGCAGGCCCCCGGCCCTCCTCGACCCGGATCGCGGGACGGCGCCACCGTACGTAATCGGCCACGGTGGCATACGAGATCCCTTCCATCTCGTGCTCAGCTACCAGCCGGTCGAAGACCCGCTTCACCGTGTGCACCTGCTTGCGCGGCGCATCCAGGTCCGCCCGCAGCATCTGATCGACAGCCGGCTTGAACGGATCCAGGCGGGACTTGCGCGGCGGCAGCTTCTTACGCGGCTCCGGCCACGCCGACGTCAGCGCCTCACGCACCAGCCGCCGGTGCACCTCATACTTCCGCGCCAAAGCGCGGACGCTTAAGCCTTCTGACCGGGAATCCCGGCGGATCGCTGCGAACAGCTCGACCTTGGACTTCGGCGCCACAAGCGCCCCCTCACGCTGGGCACGCCGATCCTCCCACCCCAAGATCAACGGTGGGGCCACAACCCACCAAACCCGCCCCTCCCGCACCACCGGTGGCGCCAGCGCTCACCTACAAGTGGGGCCGGAACTCACCCGCCGAGCCACGGTGCCAGGCCAGCAGCGTCGCGGGCGTCACGGTGAAGATTTCGGTCCAGCGCCTGCGGGGTAGAAGCGAGGCCAGCGCGGCGAACCAGGCCCGGTCGGTCGGCTCATACCGGATCCGGCCGACATGGCGGCGCAGCACCGCGTTCTCGTGCCGGAGCGCCAGCAGCTCAGCAGCCTTCGCCTGGTCGCCGCGGAACACCAGGACAGCTACGCCGAGTACCCG
>JAWWPY010000468.1:0-29609 GCA_033854735.1 Streptosporangiaceae bacterium
AACCGGCGCGTGGAGCCCATTTCGCGCCCAACTGTTGGGATGGTTTCGGGGCCCGGGGTCAGGCGGTGGTGAGGCGTTCTTGGAAGAACGTCAGGACCCGGTCGAGGGCTTCCTTGGTGGGGTTGCCCGGCTCGTCGACGAGGTGCTCGGTCACGACCGAATGCGCGGCGCGGGGGAAGCCGTGCGGGTTCCTCCCTTTGCGGTTCTCGATCTCGATCGCGATGAGACGGTCGCCGAACACCTCGCGCAGGTGCGCGAAGCGCTCGGGCGGAACCGCGGCATCGCCGGTGAACCGCATCGCGAGCACGCAGAGGTCTTCGCGGGCGGCCACCGTCGCGAGATCGGCGTCCGAAAGTCCGAGCGCGCGCTTGCGCGCCTTGCCGCCCGCGAACGGAAGCGACGGCTGGCTGAGCACCGGTGCGAGCATCGTGTCGTCGACGGCCATCGCGAGCGCGAACCCGCCGGTGAAGCACATGCCGATCGCGCCGACACCGGGCCCCCCGCACTCAGCGTGCGCCTTGGCGGCGAGCGCGCGCAGCCACGTCGTGACCGGGCTGGTCCGGTCGGCCAGCATGACGAACTCGCGGGACACGCAGACCCGCAGCCACGAGCGGAGCACCTCACGGCCGCCGAACAGCTCTCCCGGACGGCCGAACAGCGACGGCAGGTACACGGTGTATCCGGCGTCCACCAGCCGCTGGCCAAACGCGGTCACGCCCGGATGCAGGCCTGGCATCTCGTGAATGACAATGACGGCGGGCCCGGTGCCGGCCCAGTACAGCTCGTGCTCGCGGCCCTCATGCGTGAACGTCGTGGCGGTAAAGCCCGGGACAGAATCCGTCATCGCCTGCTCCTCATATCAGCCCCCCGGAGCTCGCTCCATGATCGCACAAAGCGCCTGACCCCGGCACTCCCGGATCGGGATGGAGCGGCGCATTCCGAGACCGGAGTTGCCCCCCGGACGGCGCACCGTGACCAGCGGCTGGTTTCTACCCGGGGGTCCGGGGGTTTGTCCCCGGACGGCGCACCTGATCATCGGACGGGGTTAATGCCCGGGGGTTCCGGGGGTGGTCCCCCGGGCCAGCACTGTGATCACGGGAGGGGGTTATGCCCGGGGGTTCCGGGGGTTGTCCCCCGGGCCAGCACTGTGATCCAGCAGACATTCCTGGCGGGCATAACCGGAGGCGGCATCCGGGTTGTAGCGGGCGACTTTCCGAGTACAGGACGGAAGCCCGACGAGCCGTCCGGGCGCCCGACCGGCGCCCGCCCCGACCCGCCGTCAGCAACGGCTGACGCCGCTACCGGTGGCGTCAAGGAGGTCCTTTCCATGAAGCTCAGCTCACGGTTCGCAGTTGACAATCTGTTCGTGATTGGCGGCGCGTTCCTGGCCGTCTCGGCCATGGCGTTCTCGGCACCGATGGCCGGATGGCTCGCCTTCGGCGTGTCCACGGGCCTGGCCGTGCTGGCCGGGGTCAGCGCCGTGGCGGCCCGCAGGAATGGCCAGCGGATCGGCCATGGCCTGCTCGCCATTGTCGGCCTCTGGTCCCTTATCGCAGCGCTGATATTCTCCGGAACGGTTCTGACCTGGCTGGTGCTCGCCGACGCCATCGCCCTGGGCGTGCTGGCGCTGGCGGACCTGGCCGTTCACGAGGTCACCACGGAGAGTGTGGTGCACCGGCTGGAGGTCACCGAGTCCGGCGCGGGCAGCGAAGCGGCCGCCGGGCGGATCGCCGCCTGACGACCCTCTGGGGTAGCCACGGAAGGGGACGGGCCGAGCGGCCTGTCCCCTTCCGGCCATTTTCCGGCCCGCCGCCGGATCGCCACGCCGGCCCTTCCGGGCGCATTTAGCTCCCCCCGCCTGGCCAAAACGCGATACTGGCGGCCGGAACCGGAACGGGAACCCCGGCGGCCGCGTGCCGCGCTGGTCCTGTTGACCCTGGGAGCGAGATCATGACAGACGATTCCTTCGTGCCGTTGCCCGGCAGCGAACGCGGCCCCGTTCCGGGGCTTGAGCCAGCCGGCCCAGTCGACGGCACGGCCCGTATCGAGGTGACGCTGGTAACCCGGCGCCGGGCCGCACTGCCAGCCGAGCTTGTCCTGGGCCCGGACACACTGAGTCCGCGGCAAATGGCGGACCAGCACGGAACCGATCCCGCCGACGCCGACCTCATTCGCGAGGTGCTGTCCTCCCGCGGGATCGAGGTGACGCAGACGTATACGGGCTCGCGGTGCGTGAAGGCATCCGGCACCCTGGCCGCCCTGGCCGAGACGTTCGGCACCTCGCTGAGCATGGTGCGCAGCGATCATCCGACCGCCCCGGGCGGCCGGGCCGAGCACCGGTACCGCGAAGGCAGCCTGCAGATACCGGCCCAGCTGAACGGGATCGTGCTCGCGGTGCTCGGGCTGGACGACCGGCCACAGGCCCGCCCGCAGTTCCGGATCGCGCCTGCGGCCGGCGCCGCGGCCAGCCGGGCGGTGGGCGACGGCGGTGCCGTCGACCCGGCCGTCGACCCGGCCGCCGCGCCGGCCGCTGCCCCGGCATCGTTCACCCCGCCTCAGATCGCCGGGCTTTACCAGTTCCCGGCGGGGACCGACGGGACCGGGCAGCGGATCGCGATCCTGGAACTCGGCGGCGGGTTTGGCCCCAGTGACCTGGACGCCTACTTCTCTGGTCTCGGCATCACCGCGCCCAGCGTGACAGCGGCCGACGTCGACGGTGCGGTCAACCAGCCGGGGCAGGACCCAGGGGGGGACGACGGCGAGGTCCTGCTCGACATCGAAGTGGCCGGGGCCATCGCGCCGGGGGCACCGCAGACCGTCTACTTCGCGCCCAACACCGACCGGGGATTCGTGGACGCGGTGTCCGCCGCGGTGCACGCGACCCCCACACCCACTGTGATCAGCATCAGCTGGGGCCAGTCGGAGGACTCCTGGACGGCACAAGCCCGGTCAGCGCTCGACGCGGCCATCGCGGACGCGGCAGCGCTGGGTGTCACGGTCTGCGCCGCAGCGGGTGACAGCGGCAGCACCGACACCGTGTCGGACGGGGCGAACCACGCCGACTTTCCCGCGTCGAGTCCGCACGTTCTGGCCTGCGGCGGGACCAGCTTGCAGGGCAACCCGGCCACCGGCGCGATCACCTCGGAGGTCGTGTGGAATGACGGGCCCGGCCGGGGCTCCACCGGTGGCGGCGTCAGCGACGTGTTCCCGCTGCCGTCGTGGCAGGCCGCCGCGGGAGTGCCAGTCCGGGCCGGCACCGGCGCGACCTCCGGCCGGGGGGTTCCCGACGTGGCCGGCAACGCCGACCCGGCCACCGGCTACCAGGTCCTGGTCGATGGGCAGCGCATGGTGGTAGGGGGCACGAGTGCCGTGGCCCCGCTGTGGGCGGCCCTGGTGTCCAGGCTGGCGCAGGCCAAGGGCGGATCATTCGGCCTGCTGCAGCCCTGGCTGTACGCGGGGGTGACCGCCGGGACCGCTGCGGCCGGGTTCCGCGACATCACCAGCGGAAGCAACGGGGCATACGCGGCCGGGCCAGGCTGGGATGCCTGCACCGGGCTGGGCAGTCCCGTCGGCACCACCCTGCTGACCAGGCTGAGCCAGGCAGGCTGACCTACGGTGCCGTCAGTTCCCGCCTTCGCGCCGGACAATGGCCACACCCTGCGGCGCCAGCTCCAGCTGATCGGTAACCTCAGCGCCGGAGAGCAGTTCCCGGCCGCCCCGGGCGGACGAGAGCTTCACCGCGGCGCCGGTGTGGTTGATCAGGAACTCGTAGTCCGTCGCGCCGGTCCGGCGCACCACGCGCTCGAGCCCGGGCACCAGCTCCGTGCCCCGGGTCCCGGGCCGGCCGATGATGTGGCGCCCCAGCAGTTCGCTCATCGCGCCATGGTCCAGGCGCGTCCCCAGGTAGATCGCCCGCCCGGCACCGAACCGCCGCTCAAGCACAGCCGGGCGGCCAGCCCAGGGTGTCGATGCGTAGCTGGCGAGCACCTCGCCGTCGTGGGCCTCGACAATGTCGAGCCAGTGCGTGGCCGTGGAACGTCGTCCGTCACGCCACGCCACCTCGGCTACCTCACCGGGCGGCAGCGGCACGACGTCCAGCACGGCGCCCCCGAACAGCCCGCGCAGCGGGCCACCGTAGGGACCGAGGTAGACCTGGTCGGACTCGTTCACGATCCCTGACCAGAACGAGATGACGGCCGTGCCGCCGCGCTCCACGTAGCTGCAGATATTGCTCCCTTCCGCCTCGGTCAGCAGGTAGAGGCTGGGCACAGCCACGAGCGGGTAACCGGACAGGTCCTCGTCGGGCCGCACGAAGTCGGCCGTCGCGCCCGCCTCGAACAGCGGCCGGTACATCCAGCGAAGCTGGTCGAGCATCTGGATCTCGGCGGATGGCTTCGAGGGCAGTTCCAGCGCCCACCAGTTCGCCCAGGAGAACGCGATCGCGCAGTCAGCGGCCACGCGGCTGGCATTCAGCTCGGCGAGCCGGGACAGTTCGCCGCCGAGGTCGGTGACCTCCCGCCAGACCGGCGACTGCGGGCCGGCGTGCGGGACCATGGCGCTGTGGAACTTCTCGGCCCCCGCCCGCGAGGCGCGCCACTGGAAGAACAGGATCCCGGCTGAGCCTCGGGCCAGCGCCTGGTAGCTCCCCTTGCGCATCTCGCCCGGCGCCTTGGCCGAGTTGACCGGGCGCCAGTTGACGCGGAACGTCGTCTGCTCCATGAGTGTCCAGGGCGTGTCCTTCTTGAGGGAGCGCACCAGGTCATAGTGCATGGCCGTCAGCATCGGGCTGTCCGGGTCAGCGGGATCGGGGTAATTGTCGGTCGAGCAAAGATCCTCGGCCTGCGACCAGGCGAAGTAGTCGAGCGGCTTGAAGAAGCCCATGAAGTTCGTCGTAACCGGCATGGCCGGCGTGACCGAGCGCACCAGGTCACGTTCCTCGATGAATTCCTCCAGGTAGGAGTCGCTGGAGAAGCGACGGTAGTCGAGTTCCTGGGCCGGGTTCGGGTGGGTCGGCGTGACGCGGGGCGGCAGGACCTCGTCGAAGCCTCGGTAACGCTGGCTCCAGAACGCCGTCCCCCAGGCCTCGTTCAGCGCTTCGGGGGTGCCGTAGCGGCGGCGCAGCCACTCCCGGAACGCCGCGGCCGAGTTGTCGCAGTAGCACTGCGGGACGTGGCAGGCGTACTCGTTGTGGATATGCCATATCCGCACCGCCGGATGGTCGCCGAGTTCGCGGGCGAGTTCGCCGGTGATGCGGATGGCGAAACGGCGGTAGGCCGGGCTATGGACGCAGAAATGCTGGCGGCTGCCGTGCGAGTACCGGATGCCGCGCGAGTCGACCGGCAGAACGTCGGGATACTGGGTGGACAGCCACGGAGGCGGCGCGGCCGTAGGCGTGGCCAGCGCGACCCTGACGCCGCCGCCGTCGAGGAGATCGAGCACCTCCCGCATCCAGGAGAAATCGAACTCACCCGGGGATGGTTCGAGCCTGGCCCAGGAGAACACCCCGACGGTGGCGAGGTTCACGCCCGCCGTCCGCATCAGTTCGACGTCCTCGCGCCAGACCTCGGGGGGCCACTGCTCAGGGTTGTAGTCGCCGCCGTAGAGGATGTGCGGCGGCGGCCAGGTGCCTTTCTCCCATGATGACGCCATCCGGTGTCGCCCTCCTCGAGCCTCGTGTCCGGTGATGCCCGTCGCAGGTCACGCCCCGTACGGGCGATGCGCTACTCCCCAGCGATCGCCCCGAAGGTCAGCCCCCTGGCCACGTACTTCTGCAGGAAGGGGAAGAGCACCAGCATCGGCAGCACCGAGATCAGCGATCCGAGCAGCACCTCGGGGTACAGCGGCTGACCCGTGCCGGCCTGATGCAGGTCGCTCGCCCAGGTCGCCAGGCCGACCGTGAGCGGAAAGCGGTTGGTGTCGCCCAGCAGGACGAGCGGCAGGAAGTAGTTGTTCCAGGTCCCGATGAACGACAGCAGGAACAGCGTCACCATTCCCGGCATCAGGATTGGCCGCGCCACCCGCCAGAAGACGGCCAGCTCACCCGCCCCGTCGATCCTTGATGCGTCGATCAGAGCGTCAGGCACCGCATCGATCGAGTAGATCGACATGAAGTAGACGCCGAACGGGTAGACGGCGAGCGGCAGGATCACGCCCTGGTAGCTGTTGCTGAGGTGCAGATAATGCTCGAGCATGAAGATTGGCACGACCAGGGCGGTGGCGGGCACCATGAGCGAGCCGACGACGAGGCCGAAGATCGGCCGCCGCATGCGGAACCGGTACTTGGCCAGGCTGTAGCCGCAGAGCGTGGACACACCGGTGGCCAGCGTCGCCGTGACGATGGCGTAGACCGCCGAGTTGATGAACCAGAACTTGAATTCGCCACCGCCGTAGGAGAACAGTGACCGGACGTTGGCTCCCAGCGAGATGTGCGCCGGCGGGAGGAACGTCGGAGTGGAGAAGAGCTGGCTGGTGTCCTTCAGGGACGCCAGCAGCAGCCAGTACACCGGAGCGAGCACGTACGCCGCAGCGAGCACCAGCAGGCCGGTGCCGACCGTCATCTTGATCCGCCGGGCGCGTCGTGGATGGCGGGCGGGCGGCGCGGCGCGTTGCGCTGACCGGGTCTGGGCGGCATCCATCAGGTCGGCCTCCTGGTGCCCGCCAGTGGGTCGGCCCGGCGCCGGATGATGCTGTAGAAGGCCACGGTGGCGGCGATCGTAATAACAGCCAGCAGCACCGACTGGGCGGCGGCGAGGGGCTCGTCGCCGAACATGAAGGCGGTGTTGTAGATGATCTGGTTTGGCGTATAGCTGGAGCCGATGGATGCGATGTCGTTGAGCACAACAGGCTCGTTGAAGAGCTGCAGCGTGCCGATGATCGACAGGATGATGGTAAAGACCACGATCCTGCGGATCATGGGGAACTTGATGCGCAGCGCGATCCCGAGCTCAGAGCAGCCGTCGATCCTGGCCGCGTCGATGAGCTGCCTGGGCACACTCGTCAGGCCCGTCAGCAGGATCGTCATGTTGTACCCGGCGAACTCCCAGGTGACGATCAGCATGATGGCGTAGAGCGCGAGCCGGTAGTCGAGTGGGCTGATGGCGCCACTGGCCAGGCCGACCTGGTGCGGGATCTTGAGCGCGCCGTCGAGATCGGGCTCGAAGAGGAAGGCCCACATGATTGCGGCGATCACGCCGGGGACCGCGTAGGGCAGGAAATACACGAGAGCGAAGAATTTGCGCCCCACGCAGTAGGCGCTGTCCAGGAAGAGCGCGAGAGCGATCGCGAGGCCGATCATCGCCGTCACCTGGATGAGCCCGAAGTACACCATTCGCTGCACTCCGCCCCAGTACTGGCCGTCCGCGACAACCGAGCGGTAGTTGAGCAGGCCCGCGAACGCCCCGGTGCCGCCCGCGCGCAGGCTGAGGACGAGCGAGTAGATGATCGGCCCCACGAAGAAGACGGCGAACAGCACCAGGAACGGGACCGTCATCCCGGTGCCTGCGCGGCGCTGGGCGCGCAGCGCCGCGCTGCCCGGCACGGTGCTATCCCTCGACCGGGTAGCCCGCGGTCTTGGCGTAGGAGACGAGCTGCTGCTGTGTCACCTGGAGCGCCTTCGTCCAGCTCTCCTTGCCAGCGGCGGCCGCCTCGAGCTGGGTGGTGACGTAGGTGCCGAACTCGGTGTCCCACGGGCTCCACTCGAAATCCGTCGGCACGTCGGCCGAAAGCGCGGAGAACTTGGCGTTGACGTTGCCGGTGAAGTCGGGCACCGGCGCGGTGAAGGCCGCGACGCTACCGCGGTTGACGGAAGCCGGGAACAAGCCGCGACCGCCGCCGCTCGCCGTCGCGGGACGCTCGTCGACCGTGAGACCGCTCGCCGATGTGTTGATGTAGCCCGCGAAGAGCGCGGCGTCGGCCACGAGGTCACTGGGCGCGTCCTTGGTGACGGCGTTCGTTGAGCCGCCCCAGTTGGCGTCCGCGTGGGCGCCCGGGGTCCACTGCGGGAGCGCGGCGACCGTGTAGGTCTGCGGGTGCGAAGGCGTCAGGTATTCGTCGACCTCGTAGGTGGGCCCCCACGCCGCGCCGATGTACGACGCGTAGAAATCGTTGGCGATGTGGTGGCCCCAGTCGGCGGTGAAGTCATTGTCGGTCGCTATCGCCTTCTCATCGACGAGCTTGCCCCAGTAGTTCAGGACCTTCTGCTCAATCGGGCCGTCGACGTTGATCTTCCAGGTCCCGTTCGGGAGCAGCTGGTATGGGCGGGCGCCGGCCTGCCAGAACAACGCCTCGAGGTAATCCCCGTCGTTGACCGGGAAGTACGTCAGGTACATGGACGGGTCGTCCTTATGCAGGGCCACCGCGTCCGAGGCGAAGGTCGCGTAGGTCACCGGGACCGGCAGGTGGTACTTCTGCAGCACGCTGGGCTGGTACATCAGGCCCATGGGGCCGATGTCCTCGGGCACTGCGTACAGGTTGCTGCCCTGAGTGACCTGATTCCAGACCCAGCCCGGGTAATCGCTCTTGTACTTGGCGTCGTACGGCGCGATGTTCACGAGGTCATGCGCCAGCGTGAACTGCGGGAGGTGGTCAAGCTCCACCTGGGTCACGTCCGGTCCCGTGCCCGAGGCCAGCGCGGTGGTGAGCTTGGCGTAGAACGTTCCGCCCGACCCGTACGTGGGTGGCGGTTTGATGGTTATCCATGGGTACTTCTTCTCGAAGTTCGCGATCACGGCCTTCGGATTGGCGGTCCACGTCCACCAGGTGAGCGTGACCTTCTGGTGCGCCCCTTTCTGCGCGCCAGGGCCGGTGCTGCTTCCGCCGCACGCCGCCAATGAGAGGGATGCCGCCAGGGCGGCCACCACGCAGAGCTTCACTCCGGTTTTGTTCATGCCTGTGGCCTCGATGCCTTCCGGTCCTGATTCGTCACTGCGTGTGACTCATGCGCCCAAAAGTAACTTAATGACGAATCGGGATCAAGGCCTACCGAACATGTTTCAACAGCCGCGAACATGTTTCCCCGACGGGCGGGCTCGATGCCTGGACTCGCGCTCCGCCGCTCAGCCGCTGGCTGGCTGGCCCAGCGTGGCGGGTGCGCCGAACGGCCGCAGCACGTCAGGGACCGTGACGGTGCCCCCCTCGTCCTGGAAGTTTTCCATGATCGACAGCAGCACCCGGGCGGTGGCCCCGGTCCCGTTGAGCGTGTGCGCGAACTCCAGCTTTCCGCCGCGGCGGAACCGGACGTTCAGCCGCCGCGCCTGGTAGTCGGTGGTGTTCGAGCACGAGGTGATCTCCCGGTAGCGCCGCTGGGCCGGGAACCACGCCTCGATGTCGTACTTCTTCGCGGCGGGTGCGCCCAGGTCGCCGACGGAGATGTTCATCACCCGGTACGGGAGCCCCAGCGCCTGGACGATCGCCTCCTCGTGCGCGAGCAGTTGCTCGTGGATGTCCGCGGACTGTTCCGGCACGCAGTAGACGTACATCTCCACCTTGTCGAACTGGTGCACCCGGAACATGCCCTTGGTGTCCTTGCCCGCCGCGCCGGCCTCACGCCGGAAGTTCGTGCTGAAGGCCGCGTACCTGGCGGGCAGATCCGCTTCCTCAAGCCGCTCGTCGGCGTGGATCCCGGCCAGCGCCACCTCGGAGGTCCCGGTCAGGTACAGGTTGTCCTTTTCGAGGTGGTAGAGGTTGGACTCCTCGGTGGGCAGGAAGCCGGTTCCGTACATGGCGGCCTCGCCGACCAGGACCGGTGGCAGCACCGGCAGGAACCCCTGGGCGGCCAGCCGGTCGAGGACGAACCGGTAGAGCGCCATCTCGGCCAGGGCCACGTCCCCGATCCGGTAGGCGAACCTGGATCCCGACAGCCGGGCGCCCCTGGCCATGTCGATCCAGCCCCGGGGAGAGCCAAGTTCGGTGGACTCGCGGGGCTCGAAGCTGAACGCCGGCGGCTCGCCCCAGGTGCGGACGGTTTCCGCGTCCTCCTCAGCCATCCCGTCCGCGGCGGTGGGGTCAGGCAGGTTGGGGACGCGGTAGAGCAGCTCCCGACGCTCGGCCTCGGCCTCGGCCTGCTGCGCCGTGGCCTTGACCAGTTCGTCCCTGAGCCGCCGCAGCTCGGCGATCTCCTGCTCGCTGGGCTTGGTTCCCCGGGACGAGCGGTTCTGCGCGGCGCGCAGCGCCTCCGCGCGCTCGGTCAGCTCACGCCATTTCTGGTCGGCGTCGAGCAGGGAATCGAAATCAGCGGCGGCGCCGCGGCGGGCGAGGGCGGCCCGGTAGCGGTCCGGCTCTCGGCGGGCAGCCCGTAGGTCAATCACCCGGGCGATTCTAGCCGGGCCTGCTGGTCGCGCACTCGGACATCATCGTGGGGGGCGCCACGGCGCAGGCCAGAACGGGTCGCCAGCACCGACCCGGCCAGGATCAGCACGAACGCGGCCACGATCTCCGGAGTCAGCGGCTCGCCGAGCACCGACACGCCCAGGGTCACAGCCACCGCAGGATTGACGTAGGTGATCACGGTCGCGCGCGCCGGGCCCACCTCCGCGATAAGCCGGAAGAACAGGAGGAACGCCACCGCTGTGCAGACCACGGCGAGGGCGGCCAGCGCAGCCAGCACACGCGCCGACGGCATGATGTCCGGCCAGGTCGCTGCGGCGGCTGGGGCATAGACGACGGTCGCCGCGGTCAGGCAGACGGCGATCACCCCAGGGTTCGGCGCGTCTTTGAGCTTACGGTTCGCGACCAGCGGTCCGATCGCATATCCCAGCGCAGTGAGCAGCGCCTCGATAATTGACCACCAGTCGCCGCCGTTCGCGCTCGGCCCGACCAGCAGGGCCACCCCGCCGAGACCGAGCAGCAGGCCGCCCAGGCGCACCGGAGTGAGCCGCTCTGGGTCACCAGTCAGCCTGACCAGCACGGCACCGATGATCGGGACGGAGGCGATCAGCAGACCGCTCAGCGAACTGGACAGATGCCGCTCCGCGTCGGAGAGGAAGAACCACGGTGCGATGATCTCGACGACCGCGAAGACCGCGAGCCACCGCCAGTACGGCCGCAGCGCGCTCAGCTGGTGACGGCGCAGCGCGACCGGCAACAGCAGCGCGGCGCCCACGCCGACCCTCGCGAACACCAGGACCGGCACGGAGACACCCCCGTCGTCCACCACCTTGATGAGCAGGTAGGGCACGCCCCAGATCACGCTCATCGTCGTGAACAGCACCCAGCCGCGGCGGCTCACCGCGCATCACCTTCCGTCCTGGTGTCCGCCAGGAGGCTATAGCGGCCGGCCGCCGGACAGCGAACGAAAAACCCGCGGGCTCTTAGGACTCGGTTATGCCCGGGGGTCCGGGGGTTGTCCCCTGGGCAGGGCTAGACCGACAGGCACACGCCGAGCGGGCCCACGTGCACGCAGACCCCGCCGGGATCGCGGGCCGCCGCCGAGGGGCTCGGTGCGGCACCCGTCGGGCTACGCGACGGGACCGGCGCCGGCGACCCGCTGCGTACCGGAACCGGGCTGGCGGCGAGCCGGGCCGGGCCCGGCTTCGGAGTGCTGGCCGAGGCGCTAGCCGAGGCACCCGGCGAGGCGGCGCCCTTCGGCGGAGACGTCGCCGCCGGCCCGCTCAGCTGCTGGCCACTCGGGCCAGCCGTGCTATGCGGCCCGCCGTGCGGGGAAGGGGTGCCGCCAATGCGCACGGCAGGACGCCCGCCCGCGTCTGGTGGCGCGGGGATCAGCTGGATCGACACCGAGACGAACAGCATGTAGCACACGACGGCCGAGGCCAGCAGCGCGGTCAGGAACAGCGACCCGGCTGGATGGCACCGGACCGCCGCGGTTCCGTTGCGTGTGGTGGATTTTGCCGTGTCCATGGCGGCGGCCAGGGCGACACCGGACGCGGACAGCCGAGGGCCCGCTGCGAGCCGCGCCGTGCGCCGCACCTGGCGCAGGGCCTCTCTGCGCTGGGCCCCGGACAGCCCCGGCCGCAGGTAGATAACGGCCCGGTGGCCGCGTGCCTCTATCCTGACGTGCAGCCCCTCCGGCAGATCTGCATAGCGAATCTTGATCACAGGCGGGACCCCCCGCGAACCTCGGGATTTGCGTTACTCAGGGCGATTGACTGACACCATACAGCGACCGCCCGGAGCGGGAAAACCGGGGCTACGCTCGCATCAGGCTTTCTTTACTCAACGGCTTCCGGGAGCAATTGTGGCATTGACCGGCTCGGACGCCGGCGCGGCCCAGCGATCGGCGCCGGAGCGGCCGTCGGCCGGGGTGGCGCGGCGCGCGGGGCTGGGCTGGACCGTGCTCATTGCCGTGGCGGGTGGCCTGGCCCTGGCGGCCGCCTTCCCGCCCGCCGGTATCTGGCCGCTGGCGGCGGCCGGGCCGGCGCTGCTGGTGGTCGCGCTGTGGCGGAGAAGCCTGCGTGGGTCGTTCCTCGCCGGGCTAGCCTTCGGGATCGCCTTTTTCCTGCCGCTGCTGTCGTGGCTGGTCAATGTCGCCTGGTACGCCTGGGTGGCGCTGGCGGTGGTCGAGGCACTGATCTTCGGCTTGCTGGCGGTGGGCCAGCGGCTGCTGCTGGGGCTGCGGGCTTGGCCGCTGGCCGTGGCGGGCTGGTGGGTGGCGGCTGAGGCGATGCGCGGCCGGTGGCCCTATGCCTTCCCGTGGGGAAGGCTGGCGATGAGCCAGGGGGGTGCGCCCACGGCGGGCTGGGCCGCGGTGGGCGGTGCGCCGCTGCTGACGTTCCTGGTGGCGCTGGCCGGCGCCGCACTGGCCTGGCTGCTGGTCCGTCGCCGGGCCGTCCCGCTGCTCGCCGCCGCCGGGGCCGCCGGGCTCGCTTGGGCTGGCGCCGTGCTGCCGGTCGACCAGCCGACCGCGGCACCCCAGGCCACCGTGGCCGCCGTCCAGGGCAATGTCCCCCACGCGCGGACGCTGGCCAATGCGCTACGGGCGACCATGGTGACCGCCAACCACGCCGCCGCCACCAAGGGGCTGGCCACCCAGGTCCGGGCGGGCCGCCGGGCCGCCCCCGACCTGGTGATCTGGCCCGAGAACTCGACCGACCTGGATCCGGCGCTTTACCCGCCCATCTACGCCACGATCGCCCGGGCCGTGAGCGCCATTGACCGGCCCGTGCTCGTCGGCTCGGTGCTGGAGAACCCGCTGCGCAACGCCGGCCAGCTCTGGCTCCCCCGGCGGGGCCCGGTCGAGGTGTACGTCAAGCGCCAGCTCGTGCCGTTCGGGGAGTACATCCCGCTGCGCAGCGTGCTGGAGAAGTTCACGTCGCTGCCCTCGCTGCAGCCCGTCAACTTCACCCCCGGCCACCGGGCCGTCGTGTTCCACGCCGGGAAGGCCAGGCTCGGCGACGTGATCTGCTACGAGGTCGGCTTCGATCACCTGGTCTCCTCCGAGGTCAACGCGGGCGCGAACCTGCTCACCGTGCAGTCCAACGACGCTGATTTCGAGCTGGACGGCCAGACCAGCGAGTCTGCGCAGCAGCTGGCCATGGCGCGGATCCGCGCGGTCGAGTCCGATCGCGCGGTGGTGTACGCGTCCACCACCGGGGAGAGCGCCATCATCGCGCCCGACGGAACGGTGATCGCTCGCAGTGGCATCTGGCGGCGTGCGGTGCTGGAGGCGCGGGTGCCGCTGCGCAGCCAGCTGACGCTCGCCGACCGCGCCGGGTCCTGGCCGGAGACCACGATCACCGCGCTCACCCTGGCCGCGCTCGCCTGGGCGGTCATCAGGGCCCGGCGCTCCAGAGCCGGCTGACACCAGCGGGCAGGCCCGGCGGCTGACGGGACGGCTGGCGCCGACGCACAATGGGCTTATGGCGCTGGGCTTTGTGACACTGTGGCGTGGTTTGGCCAAGCCCAGCCGGTATGCCGCCCTTCTCGCGGGCGGCCTGCCCGTCCTCGCCTTCCCCCGCCTCAACCTGGAATTCCTCGGCTGGTGCGGGCTCGTACCCGGGCTGCTCCTCATTCACCGCTCACCCTCGGCGCGCGAGGCCGCGGTCCGCGGCTGGTGGTTCGGCGCCGGGTTCCTGCTGGCCGCGCTCTACTGGCTGGCGCCCAACATCGGCCCGGCCCTGCTGCTCGTCGCGGTCGTGTTCGGGGCCCTCTGGACCGGGTTCGGGGTGGCCGCCTGGGGACTGCTGCGCCCACCGGTCAGCGCGGGGCGGGCGCTCGCCGCCATCGTCGTCGTGCCGAGCTACTGGGTGCTGACGGAGTGGGCCCGGTCCTGGCAGGGGTTCGCCGGGCCGTGGGCGGTGCTCGGCACGAGTCAGTGGCAGCACCCGGCCATCCTCGGCCTCGCGGCGGTGGGCGGGGTGTGGCTGGTCAGCTTCGCCCTGGTGGCGGCCAACACGGGCATCCTGGTGGCGCTGGTCGCGGGCCGGACCGTGATCCGCGCGCTGGGCGGGGCCGCAGCCGTGGTCGCGGTGGCCGCGGGACCGGCGGTGTTCGCGCTGACCACTGCGGTGCCACCGGCGCGCTCCGTCACGCTGGCGCTGGTCCAGCCGGGCATCGAGCGCCACACCAACAGCCGGATGAACGCCAGCCAGCGGCTGTCGGCCGGGGTGGGCGCCGATCATCCCGACCTGGTCGTATGGGGCGAAAGCAGCGTCGGTGACAATCTTCAGCAGGATCACCCGCTGCTGCGCGGCATCGAAGCACTGTCAGTGCGAGTCGGGGCACAGATCCTGGTCAACCAGGACGCCTCGCGCGGGCACGGCGTCATCTCGAAGGTAGCGCTCCTGGTGGGGCCGGACGGGATTGACGGCTCATACATCAAGACGCGGCTGGTCCCGTTCGGCGAGTACATACCGTTCCGGGGTGCGCTGGGCTGGATCTCCAAGATCAGCAAGGCCGCGTCGGCCAACCGGGTGCCCGGGACCGGCGCGCACCTCGTCCACGCGGTGGACCGGGCCGGCCGGCCGCTCCCGCTCGGCGTCCTGATCTGCTTTGAGTCGGCGTTTCCCGACATGTCCCGGGTCGACGCGGACTCCGGGGCCCAGCTGATCGTCTATCAGACCTCCGATTCCACGTTCCAGCAAAGCTGGCTGCCGGCCCAGCACGCGTCGCTGGCTGCGCTGCGCGCCGCGGAGACCGGGCGCCCGGCGGTGCAGGCCGCGCTGACCGGGGACACCGTCGCCTACGACTCCCGGGGCCGGATGGCGACCTCCATGACGTCGAGCAGGGCCGGCGTCCGGGTCGTCCGGCTGGAGCTTCCCCCGGCCGCGGCCCGCACGCCATATGACCAGATGGGCGACTACGTCCCCTGGACGGCGACCGCGATCGCCCTTCTCGCTGCGGCCTTTGCCCTACTAAGGTCCGGTCGTCCGTATCGCACGGTAGAGATACTGTTGGAAGGCAACCACCGACGTGCCCGATCCGTCTCAATAGTGGGAGCTTCGCCCGACTGTGATCCCGTCCCCGGAGACCCCGACTCAGGCGGGAACGCGGTCTCTTCTTCCTGAGCAGGCGGCAGGACCTTCTGGCGGGCGCGGCGGTGTTCCAGGAGCGGCCCGGTGAATCCACGGATCAGCAGGAGGACAAGAGTGCGGGACAGCGACGGAGCACAACCGGGCCGCCGGGGGTGGCTCGCGATCACGATGATCTGCGGTGCCGCGGGCCTGTTCATCGCCGCGTGCGGCGGCGGCGGCCCGGCCGGCCAGGCCGGCCATTCCGCGCCGCCAGCGAAATCGTCGCCCGCCACACCCGCCTCCCAGATATCGATCACGCCGCGCAGCGGCAGCAAGGACGTCAACCCCAGCGGCGGGGTCACGGTCACCGCGAAGACAGGCACGATCAAGACCGTCACCGTGACCTCGGGAGGCACGTCGGCGGCCGGCTCCCTCAACGCGGCGGGCACGGTGTGGCACAGCACGTGGGCACTGAACCCGTCGGCCAGCTACACGGTCACCGCGAAGGGGACGAACGCGGCGGGAGCGGCCGAGACCACGACTAGTTCGTTCCGCACGCTGACCCCAGCCCAGTCGGAGCAGACGATGATCTTCGAGGGTGACAACCAGACGTACGGGGTCGGCATGCCGATCATCCTCAAGTTCGCCACGCCCGTCACCAACAAGACCGCCGTGGAGAGCGCCCTTCAGGTGACGACCTCAAAGCCGGTGGCGGGCGCCTGGTACTGGGACGGTGACCAGACCCTGTATTTCCGGCCGGAGACCTACTGGCCGGCCAACACCCAGGTGAGCTTCGTTGGGCACCTGGCCGGGGTGGAGTCCTCCCCCGGCGTGTACGGCACGGCCGACCTGACCCAGACGTTCAACATCGGGGCTTCGCTGATCACCATCGCGAACACGAAAACGCACTACATGCAGGTCTACTACGGCGGAAAGCTGTACGGCAACTGGCCGATCAGCTCCGGCAGGCCGGGCCTTGACACCACCAACGGCACTTTCCTGACTGTCGAAAAGGGCAACCCGGTCAGGATGGTGGGCAACGGCTACAACGAACTGGTGAACTTCGCGGTGCGGTTCACCTATAGCGGGGACTACATCCACGACGCGCCGTGGTCGGTGGGCCAGCAGGGCAACACGAACGTCAGCCACGGGTGCCTGAACACCTCCCCCGCCCACTCCCAGGCGTACTACAACCTGGCCGTGCCGGGCGATCCGGTCACCGTCACCGGAAGCCCGAAGCCCGGGAAATGGGATGACGGGTGGACGGTCTGGTTCCTCACCTGGGATCAGTTGGTGCAGGGCAGCGCCTTGCATGAGGCCGTGCAGGCCGGTCCCTCGGGCAGTTCCTTCGTGAACCCGTCCACGCTGCCCGCGGCGGCCGCCGCGTCGGCGCTGGTGTCCTCGCTGCCGAACAACGCCGCTTCCCAGTGATCAGCCGGACGCCCGGGCGGCCAGCCGCCCCGCTACGCCCTGGACCACACCCGCGGCCCAGGCGGAAGGACGTGGCCGCGCGCCGTCCACGAGGCCATTCCAGTACAGCGACCACGTGCCTGCCACCAGGTGGCGCAGCACGGGGGCGGTGAGCAGCCGGACGCCGGCCGAGGCGGCACGAGGCCGGCGCAGCAGGGCCCCCTGCAGGGCCGCAGCGCCGGGCATGTACCGGCCGAACGTCTCGCCCACCGCATCGGTATAGAGCCGGCCGGCATGCGCCGGATCCGCCAGCACGGCCAGGGCAGCGAGCCGCGCGCTCAGCATGGCCGGTGCGATCCCCTCACCCTGCAACGGGTTCACCAGCCCGGCTGCGTCCCCGACGAGCAGCACATTCCCCGCGGCCGGCGGCGTGCCGGTGCCGCCCATCCGGAGCCAGCCACCGATCACCTGCCCCGGCTGCGCATCCCCGGCGAGGTCACCCGCGGTGCGGAGCATCGAGCAGAAACGGCTCAGGTCCTCCCGGAGTTGCGCCCGCTGGCGCTGATTTCCCAGCCCCACGCCGATGCCCACGTTCGCCTCCCCGTCGGCGCCGGGAAAGAGCCAGCCGTAGCCAGGGAAGATCCGCCTGCGTTCGGCGTCGAGCAGGACGAGCAGCGGCAGCGGGACCTCGGCCGGCACGTAGGCCCGGATCGCGAAGCCCCAGAGCGCGGCGGTGGAATCGAGCATCCCGGCGAGCTGCGCGACCGGGCTCAGCGCGCCGTCGGCGCCGATGACCACGTCCGCGGCGAAGCGGCGCCCGTCTCCGGCGATGAGGGCCCGCACCGTCCCATCCGGGTCCTGTTCGACCGCGCTGATCCGCGCCCTGACCGGCTGCGCGCCCGCCTCGATCGCGGCACTGCGCAGCGCGTCATCGAAAGCCAGCCGGGGCACAACGATCCCATGGCCCGCGTAGCTGCGCCCGGGGAAGGCCGGCAGCCGCGAGCGGTGCCCGGACGGGCCTACCACGAGCAGGTCCGCGCCGTGACCCGCATCGGGCACGCTGACACCGAGTTCCTCGAGCACCCGCACGCCCCGCGGGCCGATCAGGTCGCCGCACGCTTTGGCCCGCGGGAAGGCCGCCTTGTCGACCAGTGCGACGCGAGCGCCCGCCCGGGCGAGCACGAGAGCGGCGATGCTGCCGGCCGGGCCGGCGCCCACCACGACCGCGTCCCATGGGCCGCCGTTCATCGCGCCAGGACGAGCGCGACCGCCAGTGTCGGGGTGGCCCACGCGAAGTAGCGCAGGCCACGTTCGAGCGGCGTGAGCAGATCGGCCCGGCCCAGTTCCTGCTGGCCGCCATCGCGCCAGGTGACCTGGCCAGAAACCGAGGCGATGCGGCGGCGCAGCGCCCGGGCCGGCGTGCTCAGGGCCCGCTGGCCCATCGACAGGAAGAAGGCCGCGACCGCGGCCACCCCCGCTGGCACGGACAAGGTCCAGTGCTGCGCGTAAGCGCCGACAATCGCGGGAAACGCACCCCAGGCCAGGCCGAACCACAGGTCGCTGTGCAGCACGCCACCGAGCAGTTCCAGGTTGTACCCCCAGACCAGCGCCGCGCCGACGATGACGAACGGCAGCAGGCGCAATCCGCCGTCCACGACGCCCATCGCCATCGCGCCCGTGATGCTGACCACGGCCGTCACCACGAGGACACCGCTGCCGATGCCGGTGCCAAGCGGCCGCCCGTGCAGTTCATCGAGGGCGTGCGCGCCGATGCCCACGGCGAGGAAGAAGGCGACCAGCGTCCCGCCCAGGCGCCAGAGCACCAGGTTCGGCATGATCGCCGCCCCGATCGCGACGTAGGACAGGTGCCACAGGGTGTAGGGCGGGTGCAGGAGCGTCAGCCAGTCCCGGAATCCCCCGGTCCCGCGGCCCATCGCATAGAACGCTGTCTTGCTGGTTTGGTCTCTGTCAGCCCGGGTGCTCACTGGCTGGGCCCCGGGGCAGAAGGCGCCTTCCGGCCCCACATGACCAGCCCGCCGCCGAGGCTCATCAGGCTGACCCCGACGTCGGTCAGGCCCGCCGCCTGCCAGGCCGCGACGTGCTCATCGAGAGGGTGCTGCCGATAGTGCACGGAGATGCTCGGGCCGAGGAACCGGCCCACGTCATACCAGGCCCGGCCGCCGGTGAGGCCGCCGAGCAGCGGCAGCGCCAGGCGGGTGTAGCACCACCACGACACCCGCCACGCAGGCTGCGGCGGCACGAAGAATTCCAGGCTGGTGAGCGTCCCACCAGGACGCAGGCAGCGTGCCATCTCCACGATGGTCGCGGCTGGATCGTCCACGTAGCGCAGCAGGTAGGAGAAGGTCACCGCGTCGAAGGTGCCGTCTGCGAACGGGAGGTCATCCGCGCGGGCGTTGGCCAGCCCGACCCGGCCCCGCAGGCCCGGCCGGCGCACATTGGTCAGGCCCGCCCGGAGCATCGGCTCGTTGAGATCGACACCAACCACATCGGCGCCGGTCCTGGCCGCCACGGCCAGGGCGATGCCCGCCGGGCCGGTCGCGACGTCAAGGACGCGGTGCGGGCCGGCGGCCGCCGCGTGACCGACCACCGCGCGGCGCCAGCGGCGATCCTGGCCGAACGACAGGAGGTAGGCGAGCCGGTCGTAGCGAGCCGGAAGACCGGCGAACACGCTGCGCGCCACCGGGTCGCCGCGTAGGCGGTCATCCTGGGCGGGGGCGGCGGTCACCATCGGATCGTCGCACGAGGCGTCGCGCTCGGGCAAGGAAGCGGCCGCACCGACAGTCAGCGGCGGGCGATGCCAATGCTGAGAATCGGCCCCCACAGCGTGCCATTCTTGTCCACCACTGCAGTCAACCGGAGGGGCCTGATGACCCAGCCCGCGAGCGGCCAAGACGAGCCGGATCTATGGTTCACCCTGGAACATCGGCCGGGTCCCGCGTGGCAGTACGACCGGCCGGAGTTCGAGCAGGACTACACCGAGCACTTCGCCTTCATCGGCCTGCTGCGGCAGCGCGGGCTGCTGATCGGCGGTGGCCCGCGCCCGGATCAGCCCGGGCACGGAATGATCATTATCCGCGGGGTGGACGCGGCCGAGGCGGAGTACCTCGCCACCAGGGTGGACATGAGCACCGTGCACGGACTGCTCGAGGTGACCGTGCGTCCCTGGCGGGTAGTCATCCAGTGAGCTAGCCGGCCTCGCGGAGTTCGGGACGGGGCCGATCGGGCCGGCGGTTGGTCCGGGCGCTGCCACCGCGCGGAGCGCCGCCGCGCGAGCTGCTGCCGTACGAGCCGCCACGCGAGCTGCCGCCACGCGACGGACCACCTCGCGAGGTACCACCGGCGCGCGACATGCCACCGCCGCGCGAGCTGCGGCCACCGGGGGTGCGGGCGGCGGGCGGCCGGGTCTCCGCGGGGGGCGGGGGGACCGGGATGCCCGACGTCGCGATCTCGCGGACGGCGTCGTGGCCGGACTGCACCCGGTGGCTGGTGGGAGTGACCCCGGCCGCGTCGTGCATGCGCGCCACCTCACGGACCTGCCCCGGATCGACCAGCGCCAGCACCGTGCCTGATGCGCCCGCGCGGGCGGTCCGGCCGGAGCGGTGCAGGTAATCCTTGTGATCGTTCGGCGGATCGAAGTGCACGACGAGGCCCACGTCGTCGATGTGCAGGCCGCGCGCCGCGACGTCGGTCGCCACCAGGACCCGGGGATGGCCGATGGTGAAGGCGCCGAGGGCACGCTGCCGCTGGTTCTGGTTCAGGTTGCCGTGGATCGCCGCGGCCGGGACACCGGCCCGGGTCAGCTGCTTGGCGAGCCGGGCGGCGCCGTGCTTGGTGCGCACGAAGAACAGGGTCCGGTCGGGACGCGCGGCGATCTCGGCCGCGATGGTCACCTTGTCCTCGGCCGGCATGATGAACACGCGGTGATCCGCGGCGGTACCCTCCTCGGCGGTGGCGGCCACCGCGTGCAGCGCGGGGTCCTTCAGGTACCCGGTCACCAGGCGGTCCACGTCACGGTCCAGCGTGGCCGAGAACAGCATCCGCTGGCCGCCCGGCGGCGTCTCGTCGAGGATGCGGCTGACGGCGGGCAGAAAGCCGAGGTCGGCCATGTGGTCCGCCTCGTCAATCACCGTGATCTCGATCTGGGCCAGGGTGCAGGCATGACGGTCGAGCAGGTCGATCAGCCGCCCCGGCGTGGCGACCACGATGTCGACACCGCGGCGGAGCCGGTCGATCTGCCTGCCCAGCGGTGCCCCCCCGTAGACCGTGGTGACGGTCACGCCGATCGACTGGCCGAGTGGCGCCAGCACGTCGGCCACCTGCTGGGCGAGTTCCCGGGTGGGGACCAGCACGAGCCCGCGCGGGGCCTTCTCGCGCCTCGGGCCGCCGGCCCCGGCCAGCCGGGACAGCATGGGCAGGCCGAACGCGAGGGTCTTGCCGGATCCGGTCTGCGCGCGGCCGAGGACGTCCCGGCCCGCCAGCACGTCCGGCAGGGCCCGGGCCTGGATGGCGAACGGCGCATCAATCCCGCGCTGGGCGAGCGCGCTGACCAAGGGGCCCGGGATGCCAAGCTCCCGGAAGGTGGTTTCGGCCGGGGCCGGTGCGCTGAGCGCGGCCGTCAGCGCCTGGTCCAGGGCGGAACGGACAACGGCCGGGCGGGCGGCGGAGCGATTCGGGCGGCCCCGGCCGGCCTGGCTGCGGCGCCCGGGAGCGTTCCTCCGGCCAGCGCTGGGACCGCCGTATCCTCGGTCGCGCCGGGTTGCGTTCTGCGGCAAGGGTGAACTCCATCCGTGCTTCGTGGGCCGCGTCGTGATGGGAGGCGTCGACGACAGCGGCGAACTGGAACTCACCGAGAAGCGGACTGCTCACACATGCGACCGCGCGGGCTTCTCGCCCGCGGGAGTGGCGGCAATGCTGCCAACCGTTGGTCACAACACTACCAGCGGCCCCCTTGTTCCTCCCGGACGGCCGGGATCCTGGCGCCCGGCGGGGCCGGCCTCACCCGTCGCGCTTCTCGAAATGGCTGATGGCAATGAGCCCGGCGATGAACGCGACGACCATGGCTATCAGCAGGCCGAGTTCGGCCGAGCTGATCGTCGCCTGGTTGCTCAGCAGGAACAGGATCCGCCTGATCACGGCGACCAGGCCGACGATGATGAACGGCTGGGCGACGAGCCGGTGCGCCTGCAGCGACAGCACGACCGTGTGCACGATCTCCACCAGGATCAGCACCAGGAGCACCCGGTCCAGCAGGTTGATGGCCGCGAAGGAAACGGACTGATGCACCGCGTCAACGGTGAAGCTGATCACCCCTGAGATGATCAATGTCGCGGCCAGGACGATCAGCACCACGCCCACCGCGATGGTGAGGAAGTCCTGCGCATGCTCCAGCGCCCAGATCGACCCGTTCACCCCACGCCGCCGGACCCGCGGCGGGCTGGCCGTCATGTCGCTGCTCTCACCGGCGTCAGGCCAAGGTTCCATGGCTCATTGTCCAGCCTGGACACGGGAACGGTCAGGATTCAGGGGTTTCCAGCGTGGCCGCGTAATCAGGGACGAAGGTCTGCATGTCCCGCGGCACGCGCATGTAGCCGCGGGAATCGGGGCGCGGCGGCAGGGACAGCGGCAGCCGCTGAACGTCGTGGTACGGCAAGGTGGTGAGCAGGTGCGCGATCATGTTGATCCGCGCCCGCCGTTTGTCGTCGCTGTCGACCACGTGCCACGGGGCCTCCGGGATGTCGGTGTGGATGAACATCTCATCCTTGGCCCGGGAATAGTCCTCCCACCGCGTGATCGACTCCAGGTCCATCGGGGAGAGCTTCCAGCGCCGCATGGGATCCTCCAGCCGGGACCGGAACCGGCTTTCCTGCTCGCCATCGCTCACCGAGAACCAGTACTTCCGCAGCAGGACACCGTCCTCGACGAGCAGCCGCTCGAAGATGGGGCACTGGTGCAGGAACCGGAAGTAGTCCTCCTTGGTGCAGAAACCCATGACGTGCTCCACCCCGGCCCGGTTGTACCAGCTACGGTCGAACAGGACGATCTGGCCGCCGGCCGGCAGGTGCTCGATGAAGCGCTGGAAGTACCACTGGGCCTGCTCCCGCTCGGTCGGCGCGGGGAGGGCGGCGATCCGGGCGATACGGGGGTTCAGGTACTGGGCCACCCGCTTGATCGTGCTTCCCTTGCCCGCCGCGTCGCGGCCCTCGAAGATCACCACCACCCGGGCGCGCTCGGTGCGCACCCACTCCTGGACCTTCACCAGTTCGGCCTGCAGCCGGTAGAGCTCGGTCTCGTACAGCTTCTTGGGCAGCCGCTCCGGCCGGCCTGACTTGCCCTTCGTGTGCTCCGCGTGCTCCGCGCGCCGCGCCTTCGCCGTGCCGTCCTTGTGCGCCACCGCAGCACCCCCTCATGGCCGAGTCAACCACTGGCCCGGGCCGGTGGCGAGCCCTGGTCTGGGGCGCCGGGATATGCTGCCGCCAGATGATTGCTCATCGTATGCGCTCAATTACGCAACGTGGCTGGCGCGCGGCCAGTGCGCTAGCCGTGGCCGGCACGGTGGCCGCGGCCGGCCCGGTGGCCGCGGCCACCGGGCCGGGGCCGCCAGCGACCCGGCTGGCCGCCGCGGCGGCGGCCCGGACCGTGGTGAGCTTCACCTTCGATGACGGCGACGCCGACCAGATGGCGGCGGCCCGGGTGCTGCACAAGTACCGGCTGGATGGAACGTTCTACATCATTACCGGCGCGGTCGGGGCGCCCCAGTATGTGACGCCCGCCGACCTGCACACGCTCGTGGCCGAGGGGGACGAGATCGGCGGCCACACGGTCTCGCACCTCGAATTGCCCCATGTCACCGCGGCCGAGGCCCGCCGTCAGGTGTGCGCGGGGCGGGACACCCTCATCAACTGGGGATTTCACCCCACCTCATTCGCCTACCCCGGCGGGGTGTACAGCCCGGCGGCCGAAGCCATCGTGCGGGAATGCGGCTTCACCAGCGCCCGGACCGTGGCCGGCCTCCGCTCGCCGGGCTGCCCGGCCTGCACCGGGGCGGAGTCCGTACCGCCCAAAGACCCCTACGCGATCCGCGTTCCCGGACAGGTGGACGGGAGCTGGACTCTGGCCACCCTGCAGAACCTGGTCACGACGGCTGAACGCCGCGGTGGCGGCTGGCTGCCGCTGGTCTTCCACCATGTCTGCGGTACCGCTGGCTGCGCCAGCGGGACCATCCGGCTGTCCGTGGTGGACGCCTTCGCGAAATGGCTGGCCGCGCGGCGCGCAGCCGGCACGGTGGTCAAGACCGTCGGTGAGGTCATCGGCGGCCCGGTGCGGCCGATGGTCACGGTGCCCGCGGCGGGATGGCATGACGTCACGAATCCGTTGCTGGAAACCCTCGGCAACCGCGGCGGGGTGAACCCGACCAACGAGGCCCCAACGAAGGTTGCCCCCTTCCCGCTGTGCTGGATGAAGGGCGACTACGGCCACAACAGCGTGACCTGGCAGCGGATCCGGGGCGGTCACCACAGCCCGTGGGCCCTCCGGCTGACCATGATCAGCCACCGGAGCGGCGCCGCCACGCTGATCCAGCAGTTTGACACCGGCCAGTGCTCGATCCCCATCGTCTCCGGTCAGTCCTACGATCTGGCTACCTGGTACCGGTCAACGGTCATCACCCAGTTCTCGGTCTACTACCGGACTCCGGCAGGCCGCTGGCGGTACTGGACGTCCAGCCCCTTCTACGCGGCCACCAGGGTGTGGGCCGACGCGGCCTGGACGACGCCGCCGGCTCCAGCCGGCGCGAGCGGGCTGAGCTTCGGGCTGACCCTGGCCAGCAAGGGCTCCCTGCTCACCGACGAATACCGCATCCGCGCCACCCCGCGCAGCGTGACCAGGGGGGTCCTGGACGTCATCGTCCTGGCCCTGCTCGGCGGGGGCGGCGCGGCGGCCGTGGCGCGGGTACTGCGGCGGCGCCGGAGCGCGGACCGCCTCAGCCGGAGCGGCGCAGCGGCGAATGGCTGAAGCCCTCGTCCAGCAGCCGGTAGCGAACGGCGAAGGAAGCCGCCTCGAGCCGGGAATGCACGCCGAGCTTGGTGAGCAGTGACTGAACGTGCGTTCGCACCGTGGCGGGCGAGACCCCGAGCTTCCTGGCCATGGCCGCGGTGTCCAGCCCCGCCACCAGCAGGGCCAGGCACTCCCGCTCGCGCGGGGTGAGGAACCCGGCGAGCCGGTGCGCGTCGTCCTGGTGCGGCAGCGGCCGCTTCCTGATGCCCTTCGGGACGTCCACGATCACCTCACCGCGCAGCACCCGCTCAATGGCCTCGGTCAGCGCCGAGACCCCCCGGGTCTTGTGCAGGTAACCGGCGGCCCCGACGTTCAGCGCCCGCCGCACCCCCTCGGTGTCCGGGTCCGCGCTGAGCACCAGGACCTTCGTGCGCTTGCTTACCGCGATCATCTCGGCGATCGCCTCGATGCCGTTGTCCCCGGCGAAGTGCCGGTCGATCAGGCACACATCCGGCTGCATCCGCTGGACGGCCTCGATGGTGTCGGCCACGCTGTCGGCCACGGTGACCTCGTACCCACGCTGGACCAGCACCGCGGACATCGCGTCGAGGAACACGCTGTGATCATCCCCGACCACCAGGCTGGTCACCGTGGCCGCCCGCTCATCCGGCCAGCCGCGCGACAGGACTGGCCCGGACCGGAATGACGATCCGTACCCGGGTACCACCCGCCTCAGGATCCTGCACCTCGATCCGCCCGCCGCACGACTCGAGCAGTGAGCTCACCACGCCCAGGCCCAGCGAAGCGGTCCCGGGAGGGCCGCTGCCGAATCCTGGGCCGTCGTCGGTGACCTCGATGACCGCCTCCGGACCCCGGGCCTGGCCCGGTTCCTCGCGCACCTCGACCT
The DNA here is from genome assembly GCA_033854735.1 of Streptosporangiaceae bacterium. Lineage (GTDB taxonomy): Bacteria > Actinomycetota > Actinomycetes > Streptosporangiales > Streptosporangiaceae > JAWWPY01. The sequence continues at coordinate 25,735 of JAWWPY010000468.1, forward strand.
CGACCTGGCCGTCCGGGCCCGCCGCGCGTGCCGCGTTGTCGACGACGTTGGTCAGCACCCGCCACAGCAGCGCCGCGCTCGCCTCGACGCCCACCAGAGGCCCGGGCAGCAGGATTACCGATGCCTCGTGCGCGAACCCGGCCAGCTGCGTCACCTGGCCGGTCAGCGCGCCCAGGTTGATGGCGCTGACATCCTCAACCTCGTGGCTGTCCGGCATCTCGCTGCCGATGATGTCGAGCATCCGGGTCATTTCCATGGAGAGCAGTTCCATCCGGAAGCCCGAATCGTCGGGCAGGACGACATCCCCGCGCACCGCCTCGACCAGGTAGGACAGGGTCGTCATCTGGTGCCCGAGATCATGAAGCAGGCCCCGTGCGGCGCCATCCGACCGTCGCCGGCCGTGGCTGTGCCGCCGGTCCACTGACGATTTCATGGTCATCCCCCCGGGCGTTTCCCCAGCTCCTGGCGCTGGCCCCCCGAGCCAGCCCCTGCGTGAGGCGCAGTACCCAATTTACGGCATGCAATGCTAAACAGGTAGTAGTGGGCACGGAGATGTACTCACACAACATCACTCACTAGGGCATCAACGGCACCACAAAGGACTAGGCCAGCTGGCCGGAGTACGCCTCGGTGAGGGCACCGCGGAGCGCCTGTTCACCGAACCGGCCGCCCAGGCGGGCGCGGGCGGCCGTGGTCATCCGGGTGGCGGCGGCCGGCGAGTCGAGCAGGAAACCTATCGCCTCGGCCATCAGTTCGGGCCGCCGCGGCGGCACCAGCAGGCCGGTTTCGCCCGGAATCACCACATCAGCCACGGCGTTGACCGCGGTCGCCACCACCGGCACGCCGCAGACCATGGCCTCCACGACGACCGTCGGCAGGCCCTCGTACAGGCTGGACAGGGCGAACACGTCGAAGGCCGGAAGCAGTTCCGGCACGTCGGTGCGCTCGCCGGCCAGCACCACGGAGACCTCGGGCATCGCGGCGGCCAGGTCGGCGACGCGCCCGGCCAGCTCGCCTCCCCCGATCCACACGCCAATCACGCCCGGGCGGCCGAGCCGGCGGAGCGCCGCGAGGAAGTCCTCGGGTGCCTTCTGATAGGTCAGCCGGCCCACCGTGCCGACCACCGTGGCCTCGGCGGCCAGGCCCAGCGCGAGCCTGGCCCGGCGCCGGGTCAGGGGGGCCACCATGGGGACCCCCGCGACCGGGAACCCGGCCCAGGCTTCGTCCGCCCCGGCCACGACCACACCGATCGTGCGTATCCTCTCCGGCGCGATCAGCTCACGCCGGACCGCCTCCACGGCCACGCCGGTGCCGACGCACAGCGCCAGGTCGGTAATCCGGCCGAGCCGGCGCTCGATGGCCACGTACGCACGGCGCCGCGGTGCCCGCTGAAACTCGTGGAACGGGAAACCGTGATAGGTGTGCACGATTCTCGGTATCCCAGCGCGGCGCGCGGCCAGCCGCCCCAGGGTTCCGGCTTTGGCGGTGTGCGTATGCGCCACGTCGAACTGCACATCGCGGAAGATCATGCCGAGCCGCCGCAGAGCCCGGAGGTCACCCCGGGGATCAATCGGTGCCCGCAGCGAGGATTCGACCACGACTTCCAGGCCGGCCTGGGCGGCCTCGTCGAGCAGCCTGCCACCACTGCCGGTGATGATCGTCATCTGGAAGGCCGCGGAGTTCATGGCCCGGGCACCGCGCAGGGCATGCAGGCCCGCGCCGCCCTCCAGCCGGGTGATGACCGTCGCGATCCGCATGGCCCCGCGAGCCCCCCGGCTTGTCTCAGGCCCCCCCGGGCCTATCTGGAGCGCACCGTAGTCAGCCGACGTGCTCCGGCGGCTTCAGGCCGGCGGCCCGGGCCACCCGGACAGCTTCGAGACGGGTGTGCACGTCCAGCTTGGCGAAGATGTTGCGGGTATGCGTGCGCACAGTATCCGTGGATATGAGCAGGTCCTGGGCTATCTGACGGCCCCGCTTGCCGTCCATCATACTGCGCAGGACGTCGCGCTCTCGTGGGCTGAGCCCCTCCAGCGTGTCCTCGTGCTCCTTGGCCCGGCTGACGTCAGCACGCAGTTCGCGGACTATCTCGCCGAGCATGTCGGGCGGGAACCAGGACTTGCCCTGGCCCACCCCGCGCAGCACGGTCTCAAGTTCGGCCGCGCCCTGCTCCTTGGCCACCCAGGCCGCGACCCCGGCCCGGGCCGCTTCCACCGCGTGCCCGAGATTGTGGTCGGAACTGAGCACCACGACGCGTGCTTCCGGCCGGGCGCCCACGAGGGCGCGAAGTACTTCCCCGACGGCCGGGCCCAGCGGCTCAACCTCGATGGTGATGACATCTGGCCGCAGGCCACGGACGATGTCGAGCAGGTTGGGGTCGGCTGTCGTGCAGCGCCCGGCCACCCACAGGTCCATGGCGGCGGACAGGCGGGAGGCCAGTGCCTCGGTGACCATCAGGTGATCATCGACCAACAGCAGCCGGAGGGGGTTCATAGGCTCACTCTGCACCGTCGACATGACGGCGTCCTCATCCAGATGCATGACAACCGTCTCCCATAAATACGGCGCAGGTCGCGCCCATACCACTGCGGTGGGCGGCGCCAGCCATCTGACTGCTGCCCTGGATGCTACGGGTCGGGCTCGTCCACCGGCCGTTGGACCGCGACAGCCACGCCATAGGTATCGCGTAGATGCCGATGGCCGCGTCGGCCAGCCGGAGGAACGGGAAGAAGAATCCGCAGAGCAGCAGCCGGGGCCGCCGCTCGAGCAGTGCCACCACGACCGTCAGTGCGTAGTCGGGCACCGCGATGCCAAAGAACACGGTGGAAAGCGGCACATGAGTGGTCACGGCCGTGTAGACCGGGGCGAACCACGGCCAGTACTGCGCGCCACCCACCAGCTCCGGCACGCCGAACACCACCAGCAGCAGCGGGAGCAGCAGGAGCATCAGGCTTGAGGTCACCGTCTCGAAGAGCAGCAGGCCGACCATGGCGGTGAACAGGTTCGCGCGCGGCGGGTGACGCCGCACCGTCTGCCAGAGACCGAGCGCCCACCGCTTGGTCTGCCGGACGTAATCATGAAGATTGTCCGGGTCCTGGGTGACGGCGACGGCCGAGAGGGTGAAGCCGACCTTGCCCAGCCGCTTCTGGTACACCTCGAAAGTCATGTTGAAGTCTTCGATCGCCAGGCCGGGCGGGTTCATCTCGATCCGGGGCAGCACCTCGGAGCGGTAGATGCTGGCGAAGCCCGGGACGATGGGCGTCGCGTTGAAGCGCCGCGTCGTCTGGCCGTACTTCAGCACCCGCTGGCCGATGGCGTAGATCCGCTGACGGTGACCCACCAGCAGGTTCCCGACCGGCGACAGCTTGCGGTCGGTGTCGGTCTTGACGCAGCCCGCTACCGCGACCACGTCAGGAGTATCGAATATCGGCAGCGCCGCGTCGAAGTAGCCGGGCTGCACCCGGGTGTCCGCGTCCAGCAGCATGACCGCGCGGAAGCGGTCGAGCAGCCCGAAGCGCTGGATCGCCTCCTGCAGCGCGCCCGCCTTGCCGAGGTTCTCCTTCGTCTCGATCACATTCGCGCCGGTGCGCCTGGCCACCTCTACCGTGCGGTCAGTTGAGCCATCGGAGACCACATGGACGCTGGCCAGCGGCACCAGTTCCATGATGGCGGCCAGGGTCTGGTCGATGACCAGTTCCTCGTTGTGCGCCGCGATGAGGACCGCGACATCCCGCACGGTCATCGTCTGGACCATGGCCGGGGAGGCGGGCTGGGCCAGGGCCGCCGGGAGCGGGGACAGCCCCCAGGCACCGGGCCCCCGGGTCTGTGACATGGCGGATCCGCGGGGCCCAGTGGACCCGGCCGTGGCCCGCGCCAGG
>JAWWPY010000469.1:0-3206 GCA_033854735.1 Streptosporangiaceae bacterium
CCGCCGATGACTGGCGGGATCTCAGCCCGTCAGGACGGCGCGCAGAGCCCGGGCGGTGAAGGTGAGGCGGGCGGCGCTGGCCGCGGCGGCCAGGATCACTGGCCAGATCAGGACCGGAATGGCGAGCACGACAGCGATGAGCATGACGCCGTCGAGCACGGTGATGCCCGCGCATGCCACGGCTCCTGCGCGGCGGGCTGGTAGGTACCGCCGTCCGAACGCTGCGGCGGCGAGCAAGCCAATCACGGTGATCAGCACTACACCGAACAGGAGGCGGACGGTGGCCGGGACTGGCCAGGTCCAGGCCCGGCCGGTGATCAGTGCTGCCGCCCAGCATCCGCCGACCACCGGGCCGGCGGCCAGCAGCCTGCGGGCTGCGTGCCGGGCCGGGCTCAGCCGGGTGAAGGCGGCCACGATTACCTGCGGCTCCCCGAACTCGGCCACCGCAGCACCTGCAGCGGCATCCGGGGTCAGTCCCTGGGTCAGGTAGTGCTGATGTGTTTCGTCGAGCCCATCGGCCAGTTCCTCGACCAGCGGCGCGGGCAGCTGCGCCGACAGGACGGAAAGGTAGTCCGTGATCAGGCTGGCCTGGGACATGGCCTGCCCTCCAGAGCGGCGAGCAGCAGCGCGTCCAGGTGGCCCTTCAGCTCCTCACCCCGCATAGGTAGGAACACTACGCTACCCCTTCCCGCCAGGCAATCCGCGGCGTAGCGTGGCCTCTATAAGTAGCGTCACTACCTATAGAGAAGAGCTACCGCCCGGGCGGGGAGAGCAGGTGGGCATGCTGACGGCCAGCCGCATCCTGGGCGACCAGGTCGGCTCCACCGCGCCGGTGTTCCTGGCGTTCCTCGCCGTTCACGTGATCGCCGGGCTCACGGCAGTCATCACCGGGGCAGCCGCGGCGCTCTCACGCAAGGGCAGCCCGCGTCACATCCGGGCGGGCCGCTGGTTCTACCGGGCGATCACCGTTGTCTTCGCCACCGCGACGATCCTGGCCGCGATGCGCTGGCGGCAGGATTACTACCTGTTCATCATCGGCGCCGTGGCGTTCACCACCGCGACCATCGGCTACCAGCACCGCCGCCGCCGCCGGCCCGGGGACACCGGCCACATCGCCGGGATGGGCATCGGCTACGTCGCCATGCTCACCGCGTTCTATGTCGACAACGGCCCCCACCTGCCACTGTGGGACCGCCTGCCGACGTTCGCGTTCTGGCTCCTGCCCTCGGTCATCGGAGCGCCAGTCATCATCCGTGCCATCCTGCGCGCCAGGCGCGCTCCCGGCCCGCCCCGGACCCGCCAGGACACGACAGACAACCAGTCGCAACGCTGACGCGTGCCCGGCGAACTGCGGCCTGGTGCAGGTGTTCAGGGGAGCGGTCGGCCTGCTGGCAGTGATAGCAGGGCGGACATGCGCTCCAGCGCGGCGGGCACGAGCCAGTAGTAGACCCAGGTGCCGCGCCGCTCGGAGTCGATGATCCCGGCCTCGCGCAGCACCTTGAGGTGGTGGCTGATGGTGGGCTGGGTCAGGTCGAACGCACTGGTCAGGTCGCAGACACAGATCTCGCCGCCCTGATGCGCGCCGATCAGCGACACCAGCCGCAGGCGCACCGGGTCACCGAGGGCCTTGAACACCTGCGCGAGCCCGGCCGCGGCGGTCTCGCTGACCGGCTCCCTGACCAGCGGCGTGGAGCACGCCTCGACCACGACCCGCAGCTCGGCCGCGGGGATGAATTCCACGCCAGACCGCTCCGCCTGCATCGACATTCCTCTATCTTGACGGCTATCTATCCAGGCTGGCAAGCTGGCCTCCTCTGTATAGACGTTTGTCGATAAAGGTAGCCGGGAGGGGCGGGCGCGGTGAACGAGGTGGCGCTGTGGCGGCGGCTGCTGGCTGAACTGCTGGGCAGCGCGTTCCTCACCGCGGTGGTGATCGGCTCGGGCATCGCCGCGCAGCGCCTGTCCCCGGGTGCCACCGGCCTGGAGTTGCTGGAGAACGCGGCGGCAACCGCAGCCGGGCTGTTCGCCATCATCTTGATGTTCGGCCCGGTCTCCGGAGCTCATTTCAACCCGGTGGTGTCCTTCGCAGATGCCGCATTCGGGGGGCTGCGCTGGCGCGAAGCCATGGCCTACCTGCCCGCCCAGGTGGCTGGGTGCATCCTGGGCGCGATCGCGGCGAACCTGATGTTCGCCCAGGCCGCGGTCAGCATCTCTGCCAAGCACCGGGCGACGCCGGCGCATTTCCTGTCCGAGGTGATCGCCACCCTCGGGCTGATCCTGGTCATCTTCGCGCTGGCCCGCTCCGGGCGCAGCCGGTCCGCTCCCGCGGCGGTGGGCGCGTATATCGGGGCGGCGTACTTCTTCACGTCCTCGACCAGCTTCGCCAACCCGGCCATCACGGTCGGCCGGATGTTCTCCGACACCTTCGCGGGGATCGCTCCCTCGTCGGTCCCGGCGTTCATCGCCGCCCAGATCCTCGGCGGCGCCCTCGCCGTGGTGGTGATCCGGACACTGTATCCCCGCCTTACCCCGGCCCAGGCCTCCGACATCATCGTCCCCCACCACGCCAGCCAGGCTGACCCGGCGCAGGCCCGGGCGGCCCAGGATGGCGCTGCGGCGGCTGCCGGACCGCTGCCCGGCCATGACCTGTCTCAGTGAGAGCACGACCCGGAGGGATGCAGCCATGCACTTGGTCATGATCGGCGGCAGCGACGCCGGGATCAGCGCGGCGCTGCGGGCCCGCGAGCTCGACCCCGGTGCCGAGGTCAGCGTCGTCGTCGCGGACGCCTTCCCGAACTTCTCGATCTGCGGGATCCCGTACTACGTCTCCGGGGAGGTGGCGCACTGGCGTAACCTCGCCCACCGCACCACCGCCGACCTGGAAGCCACCGGGATGCGCCTGCGGCTGGACACCACCGCCCGGCGGATCGACGTCGGCGGCCGCAAGCTCCTCGTCACCGGCCCTGGGGGGCATGAGGAACTGCTGGCCTACGACAAGCTGGTCGTCGGAACCGGCGCGGTGCCGGTCCGCCCCCCGATCGGCGGCCTGGACGCCCTGGGCCCCGATGACGGCGTGCACCTGCTGCACTCGATGGGCGACACCTTCGCCGTCATGCGCACCCTCGAGGACAAGACACCAGCCACCGCGGTCATCGTCGGCGCGGGGTACATCGGCCTGGAGATGGCCGACGCCCTCACCACCCGCG
>JAWWPY010000470.1:0-3051 GCA_033854735.1 Streptosporangiaceae bacterium
CACCCGCGCAAAACAACGCCACCCCTCCGGGACCCCTGGGACAAGGTAATGGCTCCAGCTCTTCGCAGGGCACCACCACCACCCCGGCCTCCGCCGCCGGGGACACCACACCGCCGGTCGCGACCAACCCTTCGGGAGGCACCACCACCCCGGCCCCCGCCGTAGACACCACAACGCCGGTCGCGACCAACTCTTCGGGGAGCACCACCACCACCCCGCCCCCCGCCGTAGACACCACAGTGCCGGTCGCGACCACTTCCTCGATCCCCACGGTCACGCCGGCCGCCTTCACCCCCTCGACGGGCGGCACCACCACACCGATCATTACCACGCCCCCGCCGGTCATCGCCCCCCCGACGGGCGGCATCAGCATACCGACCATCACCACGCCCCCGCCGATCATCTCCACGCCTTCGCCGGTCACCACCACGCCGGTCATCCCTATGCCCGCGCCGGTCACCAACTCGATAGCTACCGCCACCAGCTCGCTGGGCAACGGCCTGGACACCGGCCTGGGCACCGGTCTGGACACCGGCCTGGGCAGCGGCAGCGTCTTGGCCGGCGACACAAGCGGCTCGGGTGGCGGGATTTCAAGTAGTGGCTGACGTCGCGGGTCCTGGGGCGGGGAATGACGTGCCCGGCTGCGCGGCGTACGCAGGAGCTTCCGCGGATCCGGTGTTCGTGCTGTGCACGGGCCGGTCGGGGTCGACGTTGCTGCGGTTCCTACTGGATGCCCATCCAGATCTGGCCTGCCCGCCGGAGATGAAACTGCCGGAGGTCTTCGGCCGGCTGGCCACCCTGTGGGCGACGATCGAGTCACTCCCGCTATCGGACGGCGGCGGAAATGTAGCGATCGGGGTCCCCGCGGCGGCGGTGGCTGGGATCAGGCACACCGTGGATCTGATGGTTGGCCCTTACCTGGCCCGCCGGGGCAAGAAGCGGTTCTGCGATAAGAACCTGGGCACTGAGTATTACGCGGACATGCTGCTCAGCGTGTACCCGGAGGCGAAGTTCATCTGCCTGCACCGGCACCCGATGGATGTGATCGCCTCCGGGATCGAAGCCTGCCCGTGGGGGCTGAGTAATTACGGTTTCGAGGCGTATGTGGCCGCTGCCCCGGGGAACTCGGTGTTCGCGCTGGCCAGGTACTGGGCTGATCATACGGCCGCGATCATGGGCGTCGAGGCCCGGTTCCCTGAGCAGTGCTACCGGGTCAGGTATGAGGACCTGGTCGCCGACCCGGATGCGGTCGCCGGGCAGGTCTTCGGATTCCTCGGGGTGCCCCCGGTAGCCGGGATCTCGGCCTCATGCTTCTCCCGCGAGCGGGAGAGGTTCGGGCCAGGGGATTTCAAGATCTGGAATACCTCACAGATCTCCAGTGACTCGGTGGGCCAGGGATGGCCAGTACCGGCGAACATGATCCCGGCGCAGCTGACCGCGACGATGAACGAACTGGCGGGCCAGCTGGGGTACATCCGCATCGATGAGAACTGGGGCTCCGCTCGCAGGCCTCGCGATCTGCGGGTCTTCACCAACGGCCAGGAACCGGCGGACCCGCAGGCGGCGCGCGGTGCCGCCGGGCCGGTTCCGCCCGGTTCCCTGCTGGTCAGCGAGCGACTGCAAACCGGGCTGCGCCGCCTCGACGACGAGTTCACCCGCGAGTGGACGCCCCACTCCGACGGGCCCTTCCTGATGGTCGCTGTGGCCCCCGCGAGCACCGATGATGACACCTGGTGGCTGGTTGATCTCACCGCCCGGAAGGCCGTGACGGGCAGCGGGACCTGCGACGAGGACGCTCGCTGGACCGTCATCGCACCCGCCGCGACGTGGGAACAGGTCATCCGCGATGGCACCAACCTGGGCACCGCGTTCCGCCAGCACGGGATGCGCTACCGGGACAAGGGCGACGGCGGGACGGGATCGATCACCGCCGAGAACCGGGTCGCCATGATGTCCGACCTCCTTGGCATCACCACATGGAAACCCGGCCGGGCAGCGCCCGCCGGGACCACCCGGTCAGGCGGTGGCAGTGAAGCAACCCCACCGTGACTGACGAGGCGCCACCCGACCAGCGGCACAGCCGCAACCAGCCACCGCCCCCAGAAGCAGACCTCGACGCCGCCCTGTGGCCGGCACCCGCCCAGGAGGCACCCGCCCAGGAGGCACCCGCCCAGGAGGCACCCGCCCAGCCGGCACCCGAGGTGCCGGCACCCGAGGTGCCGACCGGCGTAGCTCCTGTGCGCCGACCCGTCCGGGCCGCCGCCTCGCCGGGGGTATCGGCTCGGGAGCGGATACGCACAGAGCGAGCGCGCCGGGCGAGGCGGCGGCGGATCCGGGTGGCGGCGGGCAGCGTCGGCGTGATCGTGCTCATCGCGGCGGCCGTCGCGACGAGCGTCATCGTCCTGCACGCCAGGGTTGGCACGGCCAAGGTCAAAACCGGATACGGCGGGCCATTCGCGCCGGTCACCCTGAATGTGGACAACAGCGTCACGATGGCCCGGCCCGGCGTGACCAAGCCTGTCCTCGACGTGTACGAGGACTTCAGGTGCCCGGCGTGTGCCGCGTTCGAGAATGCCGTCGGCAGCATGATCCAGCGGCTCGCCGACCATGGTCAAGTCAAGGTGATCTACTACCCGTTCACCGCCGTCAGCGGCCAATCACAGGCCAGTTCGATTCGGGCGTGGGCGGCGGCGAGGTGCGTCCCAGCGAACCGGTGGGCCAGGTACCACAATGCGCTTTACGCGAACCAGCCGGCTGAGACCACTTCAGCGGGCTTCCCAGCCAGCGCGCTCGTTCAACTGGGCAAGGATGTCGGCATCACCAGCCATGCTTTCGCGCAGTGCGTCCGATCGCAGAAGTACGCCGCACAGGATCCTCCGCTGAGCGATCAGATCATCAACAGCGGTGTGAACAACGCGCCCATCCTGAAGCTGAACGGACAGGTTCTCGACGTCGGCCAGACGTCATCCGAACTGCGCCACCGGATCCTGTCGGCGCTGTAAACGGTGAGGCTGGGTGGGCCCCTCACAATTCGGGCCCCCACCCACTCTA
>JAWWPY010000471.1:0-43802 GCA_033854735.1 Streptosporangiaceae bacterium
CGGCGGCCGGTCATGTCGTGGCTGACGTCCCGGATGGCCCGGATCGGGTTCTCCAGGGTCAGGTCCCGCATGACCGTGCCCGCCTCGACCATCCGCAGCACCAGGTCGGTGGCGCCGACCTTGAGCAGCATGGTCGTCTCGCTCATGTTCGAGTCCCCGACGATCACGTGCAGCCGCCGGAACCGCTCCGCGTCGGCGTGCGGCTCGTCCCTGGTATTGATGATCGGCCTGGACCTGGTGGTCGCCGACGACACGCCTTCCCAGATGTGCTCGGCCCGCTGGCTGACGCAGTACACCGCGCCGCGCGGTGTCTGCAGCACCTTGCCGGCGCCGCAGATGACCTGCCGGGTGACCAGGAACGGGATCAGGATGTCGGCCAGCCGGCCGAACTCACCGTGCCGCCCGACCAGGTAGTTCTCGTGGCAGCCGTAGGAGTTGCCCGCCGAGTCGGTGTTGTTCTTGAACAGGTAGATGTCCCCGGCGATGCCCTCTTCGCGGAGCCGGCGGTCGGCGTCCACGAGGAGCCCTTCCAGGATGCGCTCCCCCGCCTTGTCGTGGACCACCAGGTCCACGATGTTGTCGCACTCTGGTGTGGCGTACTCCGGATGGCTGCCGACGTCCAGGTACAGCCGTGCGCCGTTGCGCAGGAAGACGTTGCTGCTCCTGCCCCACGAGACCACCCGGCGAAACAGGTACCTGGCCACCTCGTCGGGCGATAGCCGCCGGCTACCGCGGAACGTGCAGGTGACCCCGTACTCGTTCTCGAGACCGAAGATTCGTCTGTCCATGGCGCTCAACAGACCCTACGGCACGCGCGGAGCCTGGTCACCACTCGACGGCGACATACTTGGTCTCGGTGAACTCCAGCAGCCCGTCATGCCCGCCTTCGCGGCCGAGACCTGACTGCTTGACACCGCCGAACGGGGCCGCAGGATCGGACACTAGGCCCCGGTTGATGCCGACCATGCCCGCATCCAGGGCCTCGGCCACCTGCAGTCCCCGGCGCAGGTCTCTGGTGTAGACGTAGGACACCAGGCCGTACTCCGTGTCGTTGGCCCAGCCGATCGCCTCGGCGTCAGTGGAGAAACGGACGATGGGCGCAACCGGGCCGAAGATCTCGGTCTTCAGGATGGCTGCGTCCGGCGACAGCGTGTCCAGGACCGTCGGCAGGTAGAAGTAACCACGCCGGTCCGGAGCCCGCCCGCCGGTGACCACCCGCCCACCATCGGATGTCGCTTTGTCGACAAGGGTGGCGACCTTCGACCTGGTGTCCTCGTTGACCAGTGGGCCCAGGTCGGTCCCGTCGTCGAGGCCAGGCCCGACGGCGAGGCTGCTCAGCCTGGCCGCGAAGGCCGCGGTGAAGTCGTCGGCGACCGATTCATGGACGTAGAACCGGTTGGCGGCGGTGCACGCCTCGCCACCGTTGCGCATCTTGGCCAGGAGCGCGCCCTCGACCGCCGCGTTCAGGTCGGCGTCGCCGAAGACCAGGAACGGCGCGTTGCCGCCCAGTTCCATCGAGCAGTTGGTGACCGTGTCGGCCGCGTTGTGCAGGAGCAGCCTGCCGACCTCAGTAGACCCGGTGAACGAGAGCTTGCGCACCCGGGGGTCGGCCAGCATCGCCGACACCAGGCGGCCCGACGATGAGGTGGTCACCACGTTGACCACGCCGTCGGGCACGCCCGCGGCACGGAGCAGGGCGGCGATGGCCAGCGCGCTCAGCGGGGTCTCGCGGGCCGGCTTGAGCACGACGGTGCAGCCGGCGGCGAGCGCCGGGCCGATCTTCCGGGTGGCCATCGCGGCGGGGAAGTTCCATGGCGTGATGAGCACGCTGACCCCGACTGGCTGCCGCTGGACCAGGATGCGGTTCGCGCCGGACGGTGCCAGGGAGACGGCGCCGTCGATCCTGACCGCCTCTTCGGAGTACCAGCGGAAGAACTCCGCGGCGTAGGTGACCTCGCCCCGCGCGTCCCGCAGCGCCTTCCCGTTTTCCAGGACCATCAGCCGGGCCAGCGCCTCGGCGTTCTCCATCATCAGGCCATGGGCCCGCCGCAGGCACTCGGCGCGCTCCCTGGGCGGGGTAGCCGCCCAGCCGGGCAGCGCCTGGTAGGCCGCGCCGACCGCGTCGAGGGCGTCCTCTACCGAGGCGTCAGCCACGTCCGCCACCGAATCCTCGGTGGCGGGATCGACGACAGACAGCACCCGGCCGTCGCGGCCCGGGCCCCACTGGCCGCCGATGAGCAGCCCGGTCGGCACCTCGATTCCGGTCATGGCAGTCAGGTCGGCCGTGGTGCTCACTTAGTCCTCCAGCGTTGTGCGCACTGTCTGTACGATCCGCGCCACCGATGGCAGCGCGTGGTCCTCGAGCGCGTCCGCCGCGGGCAACGGGATGTGCGGCGTGGTGATCCGCACCGTCGGCCCGCGCAGGGCGCCGAAGCACTCCTCCGTGACGATGGAGACGATCTCAGCTCCCCATCCGCAGAGCCGGGGGTTCTCCTCGACCGTGAACAGCCTCCCCGTCTTCGCCACCTCCGCGAGGATGGTCTGGGTGTCGAGCGGTACCAGACTGCGCACATCAACGACACTACAGCGGATACTGTGATCGGCCGCCAGCCGACCGGCGGCCTCTACTGCCCGCGGCACCATCGCAGCCAGGGCGACGATCGTCGCGTCGGTGCCCTCGGTCACCACGGTGGCCCGGCCGAGCGGCTCGACGATTTCCGCGTCATCGCCGATCTCGCCCTTGGTCGCGTACAGCGACTTCTGCTCGAAGAACACGACCGGGTCCGGGTCACGGATCGCCGCGGCGAGCAGCCCGACGACGTCCCGCGGGTTGGACGGCGCGACGACCTTGAGGCCCGGGATGGCCATCGCCCAGTTCTCCACGGACTGCGAGTGCTGCGCGCCGAACCGGACCCCCGCGCCGTTGGCGCAGCGGATGACCAGCGGGAACGCGACCTGGCCGTCCGACATGTACCGGCTCTTGGCGATCTCGTTGGCAATCAGGTCCCAGCAGACGGCGAAGAAGTCACTGAACATGATCTCAGCGATGGGACGCAGGCCGGTCATGGCGGCACCCATGGCCGCGCCGAGGATGGCCTGCTCGCTGATCGGCGTATCGCGCACCCGCAGCGGCCCGAACTCGTCGAACAGGCCGACGGTCGCCTTGAACACACCGCCTGCCGCCCCCACGTCCTCGCCGAGGAACACGACCCGGTCGTCCCGGCGCATCTCCTGCGCTATCGCGCGGGCCACCGCTTCGCGATAGGTGATGACGCTCATCGCAGCTCCATTGCCTGGTGGGTTTGGCCGGGGGACCGGCCATGGGTCCGGGGTATCCCTGGGGTATGAACTGTGTCCCCCGGGCTGGCGCTGACGGTCAATGGATGACCGCCAGTACTGTCGCCACCGGGACGGTCTCGCCCTCGGCGACCTTGATTTCCGCCAGGATCCCGCTGACCGGCGCGGGGATGTCGGTGTCGACCTTGTCCGTGCCGATCTCCAGCAGCGGCTCCCCCTCGGTCACCTGGTCACCTGCGGCCTTGTGCCAGACGTTGACGGTGCCCTCGTCCACCGTCTCGCCCATCCTCGGCATCACCACGTCAGTACTCATCGCTACACTCCCGCCTATTGCGCCTATGCCGGGGGGTCCGGGGGTTGTCCCCCGGGCCAGCACTGCTTAGTTCCTCCACCCGCTGCTGCCGTCGCTCCACACGTTGGTCGAGGCCAGTTCGAGCCCGGGCTCGGCGCCGGCCTTCGCCTCCTCGGTGGCCAGGTCGACGGCGTCCTTGGCGCGCCCGTCGATGCCGTCGAGGACCGCCTCGTCCACGCCCCGCCGCAACAGAACCTTGCGGTAGGCCGGAATTGGGTCCCGGGCCAGCCACTCGCGTACCTCGTCGGCGGGCCGGTATTTGCCCGGGTCGGCGCGGGAATGGCCGCCGTGCCGGTAGGTGAGCGCTTCGATCAGGGAGGGCCCGCCGCCCTGGCGGGCCCGGTCGATCGCGGTGGCGGCCATGTCGTAGACCGCCTCGACATCGTTGCCGTCCACCACCAGCGCGCTGAGCCCGTAGGCCGAAGCCCGGTCCGCCGCGGGGCGCTTCACCGCGGTCACCGACTCGATCGGCGTGTACTCCATGTAGCCATTGTTCTCGCAGACGAAGACCACCGGCAGGGCCCACACGGCGGCCAGGTTGAGGGCCTCATGGAAGGCACCGATGTTCGTGGTGCCATCGCCGAAGAAGCAGACAGTGACCTGGCCGCTCCCCCGGTACTGGGCTGACCAGGCGCTGCCGTTCGCGATCACGAGCTGCGCCCCGATGATCGCGTACGAGCCGAGCACCCCCCGGGACACATCGAGCAGGTGCATCGAGCCGCCCTTGCCGTGCATCAGGCCGTTCTCCCGGCCCAGCAGTTCCGCCATGACCGGGGTCATCGGGGTGCCGCGGGCCAGCACGTGGGCGTGCCCGCGGTAGGTGACGAACGTGTAGTCGTCGGGGCGCATCGCCTGGGCCACGCCCGCCGCGATCGCCTCCTGCCCAGTTCCCAGATGCGTGGTCCCCTTGACCAGGTTCTGCAGGAAAAGGTCATAAGCGCGCTTCTCGAACAGCCGGATCTCGGTCATCTTCCGGTACATGTCGAGTGCGGTTACCTCATCCATGGCGCCTCGCAGCTCAGTAGTGGGTGGTCAGTAGGGGTTGGTGACGAACAATTCCTTGGACGGAAACTTCGTGATGATCTCCACGCCGTCCCGGGTCACTACGACCTCTTCCTCGAGCCGGGCGGCGGAGATGCCGTCGGTGGCCGGGCAGTAGGTCTCCAGTGCGAAGACCATGCCTTCCTGGATCTCCATCGGCGCATCGAGCGAGGTCAGCCTGCTGATGATCGGCCGCTCGTGCAGCGCGAGGCCCAGCCCGTGGCCGAACTGGAGGCCGAAGGCGGTCTTCTCGTCGGCCAGGCCGATCTCCCCGGCGGTCGGCCAGAGCCGGGCGACCTGGTCGGTCGACACGCCGGGCTTGATCGCCGCGAGAGCGCTCTCCATCCACTCCCTGGCCCGCGCGTACGCGTCGCGCTGGGCCGGGGTCGAGCTGCCGACGCTGAAAGTGCGGTAATAGCAGGTCCGGTAGCCGTTGTAGGAGTGCATGATGTCGAAGAATGCCTGATCACCTGGCCTGATCATGCGGTCGGAGAAGTTGTGCGGATGCGGGTTGCATCGCTCACCGGACACCGCGTTGATCGACTCCACATCGTCGGAGCCCATCTCATACAGCCGCTTGTTGGCCAGGGCGACGATCTCGTTCTCCCGCACTCCAGGCTTGAGGGCGTCGGTGATGTCCTGGTAGACGCCGTCCACCATGGAGGCGGCCGTGGCCAGCAGGGTGATCTCGTCGCGGGACTTCGCCTGCCGCGCGTCCAGCATCACCTGCTGGCCGTCACGGACGTCGAAGCCCTGCCGCTGCAACTCGAAGAACATGGGTATCTCAGCGAAGTCCACGCCGACCGGCTCGCCCACCACCCCGGTATCGGCGAGGTAGCCCTTGATCTCGGTGACCGCGCGCTGGACCAGGCCGGACTCGGGGGGCGCTGCTCCGCGCATCGTGGTGAAGGAGGCAATGCAGTGCTCCGGCTTCAGCCACGGGCAGTACATCCGGTGGTGGACCGCCGCCGACCCGAAGTCCCAGAGGAACAGTTCCCCAGTGCGCGTGTACAGCGCGTACCGGCAGAGCTTGTCACGGGTCCACTCGCCGATCGACACCCCGGTGAGGTAGCGGATGTTGTTGTTGTCGAACATCAGCAGGGCGCCGAGTCCACTGGCTTCCATCGCCCCCATGGCCCGGCGCAGCCGGTAGGACCGGAGCCGGGGAAAATCCACCCGCTCCTCAAAGTCCACGTTCATCCGGCCCGGAGCAGGCGCTGTCGGAAGGGACGGAGTGGCCATGGGGTCTCCTGACGTCGAAGGCCTGCAATCGTTGGCACTGCGGTTCAGCCGTCGGCACTGTGTACAGCACGATTCAACGTATGTACAGTGTGGCTGTCAAGAGCCCCATCATGACATGTCCGGCCACGTGAGGTGGCCAGGAGAGCGGCTGAGGTGGCCGGTTCGTTCGACCCGGGTGTGGAGCTCGGACCACGGCTTCGCCGTGTCCGGGAGAATCGGGGCCTGTCTGCGCGCGAGCTGGCCCGCCGCATCAGCTGCTCGCCGAGCCTGATTTCACAGATCGAGCGGGGCGTCTCAGCCCCGTCCGTGGGCATGCTGTATGCACTGGCCAGTGAGCTGAGGACGTCGCTCGACTTCCTGTTCGGGGTCGCACTGCCGGGTGACGCCGTCTTGATGACCGCGCACGGCGACGGGCATGCCCGGTCCGGCGCTGACGGTGCCCCCAGCGCCGGGCAGCCGGATGGTCACGGCGCCGTCGGCCCGGATGGCCCCGGGGCGGGCTTCTGGGGCTCCGGTGGGCACGGCGTTCCCGCGCCGGGCGTTGTCCAGCCCGCGGGACAACGGCGCACGATCGATCTGGCCAGCGGGGTGCGCTGGGAACGGCTCACGCCCGGCCCAGATGACCGGGTGGACTTCCTTGAGGTCATCTACGAGCCCAGCGGGCACTCCACGGACGCCAGGCGCCCGCTGCGCCACGACGGCCAGGAGTACGGCCTCATCACCAGCGGAACGCTCAACGCCAGTGTGGGGTTCGAGAGCTATCAGCTCGGGCCGGGCGACTCGATCGCGTTCGATTCCTCGATCCCGCACGAGTACTGGAACGCCTCGGCCGATGACGTGCACGCCATCTGGGTGGTGGTACACGCCCAGCCCGGCCGGGCCTGATGCCCTGGCCCGGCCGCAGTCCAGCCCCGGGAAGCCCGGACGCTAGGGCAGGTTGCCGCCGTCGGGGCCCGTCGGCGTGCCTGGCTCGGCGGCAGGCGGTTCGACGGCCGGCTGCGGCTGGCCCGGCTGTGCCTCGGCGAGCAGGTCCGCCAGGCGCGGCCCGGACAGCCGCCGGAAGGTGCGGTGCACCCGGTCACGGGCCAGTACCGCCACCTCCAGCTGGGTGGCGCTGATCTCCGAACGCTCGCCGTTGCCCTCATGACCCGAGAGGGCGGCGATGGCGACACCGAGGGCCTCGGCGAGCGGGAGGCCTTCCGCGTAGCGCTCCTTGAGCACGGTCGCCACCTGGTCAGCCTGGCCGCCCATGGCGACGAACCCATGCTCGTCCGCGACCGACCCGTCGAACGTGATCCGGTATATCTGGTCTGACTCCGGTGCCGCGCCGACCTCGGCGACCACGATCTCGACCTCCCAGGGCTTGGGGCTCTCGGTGAAGATCGTGCCGAGAAGCTGGGCGTACCAGTTGGCCAGGCCGCGGGCGGTGACGTCGATCCGGTCGTACTGATAGCCCCGCATGTCCGCATAGCGGACTCCGGCGATGCGCAGATTCTCGTACTCGTTGTACCGGCCGACCGCGGCGAAGGCGATCCGGTCGTAGATCTCGCTGACCTTGTGCAGCGCCAGGGACGGGTTCGGCGCGACGAACAGGATCCCCGCGTCGTACTGGATCACGACGCTGTTGCGGCCCCGCGCGATGCCTTTGCGCGCGTAGTCGGCCTTGTCCTTCATCTGCTGTTCAGGCGACACGTAGAACGGCATCGTCACCGCTGGGACCCCTACTCGTCTGGTCGGGCTGCTGGGCTGCTGGCGTGGCGGCTAGCCGGCTGGCTAACTGCTCGGGTGGAGCGGCGCGATGGGGCCTCCAGGAACGCGCATCCGCTCGTCGACGACCGCACGGGCGTACTCGCCGGCCTCGGCGTCAGGCAGCCGCCGGAAGCCGTCAGCAGTGACGGTGGTCACGACGGGATAGATGCGCCTGGTCATGTCGGGGCCGCCGGTGGCGGAATCGTCGTCGGCCGCGTCGTAGAGAGCGTGCATGCACGTCAGTACCGCATCCCGGACCGTCAGGTCGTCGCGGTAGAGCTTCTTCAGCGAGCCCTTGGCGAACACCGAGCCAGATCCGATGGCGTGGAACCGGCGTTCTTCGTAGCGCCCCCCGGCCACGTCATAGCTGAAGATCCGGCCCAGGGCGGAGTCCTCGTCAAAGCCGGCGAACAGCGGCACGACGACCAGCCCCTGCATGGCGCCGCCCAGGTTGCCCCGGACGAAGGTGGCCAGCCTGTTCGCCTTGCCCTCCAGGGACAGCGTGCGCCCTTCCAGCTTCTCGTAGTGCTCAAGTTCCAGCTGGAACAGGCGTACGAGCTCGAGGCCGATCCCGGCGACGCCAGCGATCCCGACGCAGGAGAATTCATCGCTACGGAAAACCTTCTCGATATCCCGCTGCGCGATCATGCTGCCAGCCGTGGACCTGCGGTCGCCGGCCATGATCACGCCGTCGTCGAAGGCAAGCGCGACGATCGTCGTGCCGTGCGGCAGGTCAGCAGCGGCGGCCGCCGAGCCAGCAGCCGTCCGCGCGCTGGCGCCAGGCAGGAGCTCAGGCGCGAACGAAGCCAGGAAGTCCGCGAAGGACGAGGTGCCGGCGTTCATGTACGCCGCGGAAAACCGGCCGCCGAAGAAGTCAGAGCCCACGCGAATCCTTCCGATAATGCGCTTTCGATACCTGTCCCGACCCTACTGCCGGGACAGCCCCCACCGGGCACGCGGGCCTGCCCGGTGCTGTCAGCCCTCGGCGAACCCGCCTGGGCCGGGGTTACTCGCCGCCCTTTTGAACGTAGGACCGGACGAACTCCTCGGCGTTCTCCTCGAGTACCTCGTCGATCTCGTCGAGGATCGCGTCCACGTCATCGGCGAGCTTGTCCTGGCGTTCCTTGACGTCCTCATTCGCTTGCGGCGCAGCCTCCTCGGCCTCCTCGCTGCGCCTGGAAGTCTGCCGCTGACCACCGGTGTCCTTTGTCGCCATGCCAAAACCTCCGTGATCCCGGGGCATCCCCGCAGCTTCAACCGTATCCTCGCCTGCTAGCTGCCCGTCCAACCCTGGATTTGGACATCACTATTGATCCCGCCGGCGATCAGCCCTGCCCGGTGAGGGCGGCGACGAGTTCAGCCGCCGTCCGGCAGCGATCTAGCAGGCCGCCGACGTGCGCGCGGGTCCCGCGCAATGGCTCAAGGGTCGGCACCCGCTGCAGGGACTCATGACCGGGAATGTCGAAGATCACCGAGTCCCATGATGCCGCCGCCACGGCCTCGGGGTACTGCTGCAGGCAGCGGCCACGGAAATAGGCCCGGGTGTCCTCGGGCGGATTATCGATGGCCCTGGTCACATCCTGCTCGTCGACCAGCCGGACCATCCGGCCGCGCGCCGCCAGCCGGTTGTACAGGCCGCGCTCGGCGCGGACGTCCGAGTACTGCAGGTCGACCAGCTGGAGCCGCGGGTGCCCCCAGCCGAGCCCGTCACGGGCCCGGTAGCCCTCTATCAGCTCCAGCTTCGCCACCCAGTCCAGTTCCCTGGAGGCCAGCATGGGATCCTCGGCCAGCCTGGTCAGCAGTGACTCCCAGCGGGTGAGGACATCCGCGGTCATGTCATCGACATCGGACCCGTACCGGTCCTCGGTGTACTTCCGCGCCAGCTCCAGGTACTCCATCTGAAGCTGGATGGCCGTCATCTTCCGGCCGTCCCGCAGTGTGACCAGATGCCGCAGCGACGGATCGTGGGAGATAGCGCGCAATTCGGCGACCGGCGCCTCGATCGAGAGATCGGTTTCCAGGAACTTGTCCTCGATCATGGCCAGGACCAGGGCGGTCGTGCCGAGCTTCAGGTAGGTGCTGACCTCGCTCATATTCGCGTCGCCGATGATCACATGCAGCCGCCGGTATTTCTCGGGGTCTGCGTGCGGCTCGTCCCTGGTGTTGATGATTGGTCTCTTCAAGGTGGTCTCGAGGCCCACCTCCACCTCGAAGAAGTCGGCCCGCTGGCTGATCTGGAAACCCTCGTCCCGGCCGTCCGCGCCCAGGCCCACCCGCCCCGCGCCGCAGATGACCTGCCTGGAAACGAAGAACGGGGTCAGGTGCCTGACGATATCGGCGAACGGCGTGGCCCGGCGCATCAGGTAATTCTCATGGCAGCCGTACGAGGCGCCTTTGTTGTCGGTGTTGTTCTTGTACAGCTGAATGCCCGGCGCACCGGGAAGGGTCGCTGCCCGCGCGGCCGCCTCGGCCATCACCCGCTCGCCAGCTTTGTCCCAGGTCACACCGGAGAGTGGGTTGGTGCACTCAGGGGCGGAATACTCCGGGTGGGCGTGGTCCACATAGAGCCGCGCCCCGTTGGTGAGGATGACATTGGCCAGCCCGAGGTCTTCGTCGGTCAGCTGGGTCGCGTCGGCTGCGTCCCTGGTCAGGTCGAACCCGCGGGCGTCCCGCAGCGGGTTCTCCTCCTCGAAGTCCCATCTCGCACGGCGGGCCCGTGCCGAGGTTGCCGCCTGGTACGCGTTGACGACCTGCGACGAGGTCACCATCGCGTTGGCTCCCGGTTGGCCAGGCACCGAGATGCCGTATTCGGTCTCGGTTCCCATGACCCGGCGCACACTCATGTCTGAAAGCCTAGTGCCGGGCTGGCGAGACTGTGACGACCCTCACCGCGCTACAGGTACTGCCCGGTGTTGGCCACCGTGTCGATGGAGCGTCCGGCCTCTGTGCCCTGCTTGCCGGAAACCAGGGTCCTGATGTAAACGATCCGCTCGCCCTTCTTGCCTGAGATGCGTGCCCAGTCATCCGGGTTGGTGGTGTTCGGCAGGTCCTCGTTCTCACTGAACTCGTCCACGCACGCGGTCAGCAGGTGCGCGATACGGAGGCCTTTCTGCCCGGTGTCCAGGAATTCCTTGATCGCCATCTTCTTGGCCCGAGCCACGATGTTCTCGATCATCGCGCCCGAGTTGAAGTCCTTGAAGTAGAGGACTTCCTTGTCCCCGTTGGCGTACGTCACCTCGAGGAACCGATTCTCCTCGGTCTCGCTGTACATGCGCTCCACGACCCGCTGGATCATGGCCACGACTGTCGCGCCCCGCGAATCGCCATTCTCGGTGAGGTCGTCGGGGTGCAGCGGCAGGGCCGTCAGCACGTACTTGGAGAAGATGTCCCTGGCCGCCTCCGCATCCGGCCGCTCGATCTTGATCTTGACGTCGAGCCGTCCGGGCCGCAGGATCGCCGGATCGATCATGTCCTCTCGGTTCGAGGCACCGATGACGATCACGTTCTCCAGGCCCTCAACGCCGTCGATCTCACTCAGCAGCTGCGGCACGATCGTGTTCTCGACGTCGCTGGACACCCCGGACCCGCGGGTGCGGAAAATCGAGTCCATCTCGTCGAAGAAGACAATGACCGGCATGCCTTCGCTGGCCTTCTCCCGGGCCCGCTGGAAGACCAGCCGGATGTGCCGCTCCGTCTCGCCGACATACTTGTTCAGCAGTTCGGGGCCCTTGATGTTCAGGAAGAAGCTCTTGCCCTCCTTGGCCCCGGCCGCTCCGGACACGCCCGTCGCGCCAGCCTCGCCCGCCTGCGCCGCGGTCCGGGCCGCGACCTGCTTGGCCAGCGAGTTGGCTACTGCCTTGGCGATGAGCGTCTTGCCACACCCGGGCGGCCCGTAGAGCAGCACACCCTTGGGCGGGCGCAACTGGTGCTCCTTGAACAGATCGGCGTGCAGGTAGGGCAGTTCGATGGCATCGCGGATCTGCTCGATCTGGGGCCCGAGGCCACCTATGTCGGAGTAGGTGATGTCCGGGACCTCTTCGAGGATCAGCTCCTCGACTTCGGCCTTGGGTATCCGCTCGTACACGTACCCCGACCGCGGCTCGAGCAGCAGCGAATCGCCGCCGCGCAGGGTGGCGTTACGCAGTGGCTCGGCCAGCCGGGCCACCCGCTCCTCGTCGGCGTGCGAGATCACCAGCGCCCGGTCGCCACCCTCAAGAATCTCCTTGAGCATGACGACCTCGCCGATCGTCTCGAACCCCTGGGCGATCACGACGTTGAGTGCCTCGTTCAGCACGACCTCCTGGCCGGGCCGGAGGGTGTCGAGATCGACCGCCGGGCTCACGCTGACCCGCATCTTGCGGCCGCCGGTGAACACGTCCACCGTGCCGTCTTCGCATGCCCCGAGGAAGACCCCGAATCCTGACGGCGGCTGGGCCAGCCGGTCCACTTCCTCCTTGAGCGCGACGATCTGGTCGCGCGCTTCCCGGAGAGTGTCGGCAAGCCTCTGGTTCTGGCCGGTCACAGTGGTCAGGCTGGCCTCGGTCTCGCGCAGCCGCTCTTCGAGCAGCCGGGAGTGCCTCGGCGAATCAGCCAGCCTGCGGCGCAGGACCGCTACCTCCTCCTCGAGGAAGGAAACCTGAGTGGTGAGGCCCTGAACCTGGTCATCGTGCCGCGCGGTGCGCGAGCCTTCGTCGTGAGTGGCCACGCCCCCACCCCCTTCCGAGAGCAAGACTTCACCTAGACCCTACCTATCCCAAGCCCGGGCGTAACCTTTCCCAAGCTGTCGGGTAGCCCGATGCCGCGTACGCGCGCAACATTCTCACCGCGCGGGCTCCTCGGCGAGCCCTTGGGCGGACCCCTCGGTGGGCTCCTCGCGAGCGCCCTTCGCGGGCCTGCGCCGCCGCGGCGGCGGGACGGTGCCGTCGGCGAGCCGACGGGCGGTCACCAGGAAACCCGTGTGACCGATCATGCGGTGCTCCGGGCGCACCGCGAGCCCATCCACGTGCCAGCCGCGGACCAGCGACTCCCAGGCGGCCGGCTCGTCGAAGCTGCCCTGCTCCCTGGCGGCCTCGACGATCCTCGAGAGTTGCGTGACGGTAGCGACGTAGCTGCACAGCACCCCGCCCGGGATGAGCGCCTCCGCCGCAACACGCGTGAACTCCCATGGCGCCAGCATGTCCAGTACCACCCGATCGAAACTCCCGGCGGACCCTGCATCCGCCGTATTGCTGGCGATCTCCGCGATCTCGGTGAGATCGCCCACCCTGAGCTGCCAGGCCGGATGCGGGCCGCCGAAGAAGCGCTCCACGTTGGCCCGGGCGATCTCGGCGAAGTCTGGTCTCCGCTCGTAGGACACCAGCAGCCCGTCCGCGCCGACCGCGCGCAGCAGCCAGCAGGACAGGGCGCCCGAGCCAGCCCCGGCCTCCAGCACCCTCGCCCCGGGGAAGATGTCGGCCATGGCGACTATCTGTGCGGCATCCTTCGGGTACACAACGGCCGCGCCCCGCGACATGGACAGGGTGAAATCGGCGAGCAGCGGGCGAAGGGCCACGTACGGGGTGCCGCCCGAGGAATTCAGCACGGTGCCGTCGGGGCTGCCGATGAGGTCGTCGTGGGCCAGCGAGCCACGATGGGTATGGAACGTGCGTCCCTCACCGAGGACAAGCAGGTGCTTGCGCCCCTTGGGATCGGTGAGCTGCACTTGGTCGCCAGTGGCGAACGGTCCGCGGCGCTGTCGGGTCACGCCCGCCAGGGTAGCGGTGCTGTGCTGCTATGCGCCTCCGGGGCGCTTTTAGGCGCCGCGCCCCTTCGGCGCGGCAGTCCAGGCGGCGCCGCGCCCCTATGGCGCTCAGGCGCCGGCGAAGGCGTGGTCCAGGTCGCTGGTCGCTAGAACTCCGTACACCTGGCCGGAGGGCTCGACGAGCAGGTACTCGGTGGCAGGAGCCCGGCGGACCGCCTCGATCAGCGCCATCCCGGACAGGTCGGCGGGCAGCACGAGCCCAGGATCAATGCTCCGGGCCACCGATCCGGCGTCGATCCATGGCCGGCGCTGCGGGGGGGTCGCCATCACCGCGGTCTCGTTGACGATGGCTATCGGCTTGTCCTCGTGGTCGACGATCACCAGCGCACGGGCCTGCGCGGCGTCGGCGCGCCTGATCGCCTCGGCCAGCGGGAGGCTGGCCGGGATGGGGATGGCCCGCCTGGCGAGGGTCCTGGCCTGGAGGCCAGGCAGCCGCTCCCGGACCCGGGTGGCGCGCAGCGCCTGCCCGGCGCCCACCCACATGAACGCGGCGATGACGGCCAGCCAGGCCGCATCGAAGATCTGCGCCTGGTCCCCGGCTCTGGCCAGCATGGCCAGCGGGACGACCAGCACTGCGATCGCGAGCACCCGCCCGGCCCAGGCGGCGAACACCGTGCCGGTTCCAGGCCTGCCCGTGACCTTCCATACTCCGGCCCGGAGCATCCGGCCGCCATCCAGCGGCAGGCCGGGCACGAGGTTGAACAGGCCGACCAGCAGATTGACCCAGACCAGCCGCTGGATCAGCAGGTCAGTGAGGCCGCTGGGATGGATGGCGACGAGCAGTCCGTATCCGGCCGCCGCCAACACCAGGGACATCGCTGGGCCGGCCGCGGACACCAGGAATTCCTGGCCAGGAGTCGGTGGCTCCTGCTCGATCTCGGAGAAACCGCCGAGCGGGTAAAGCAGGATCCTGCGTACCGGAAGGCCGAATCCCCTGGCCACGACCGAATGACTGAGCTCGTGGACCAGGACGGAGCCGTAGAGCAGCACGACGATGGCGACTGCCACCACGTAGCGCAGGTTGCCGGTCCCGGTAACTGAGGCGTTGTTCGCGTACAGGACGACGAACAGGCCAGCGATAGCGAACCAGTACGGCGAAATATAGACCGGTATCCCGAAGGGCCGCGCGATCCTCAGCCCGGGGCTTGGTGCCTGCGGGGGAGGCCGGTCGGGCGTCTTGCCTGCCACACGCTTGATGCTACGTGCTGCGAGCGCGAGCCCGGCCGCTCTGGTCCACGGGCCCTCCTGACGCGGTGCCAGTGGCGGCAACGCGCCGGGGACGCGCAAAGCCCGGCGACTGTCGTACCTGTCCCCTACCCTCCGTGGCATGGGTGAGGAGATTCCGGCGGGCCGTACTGTGCTGGCGCACGATGCACCGGCGCCAGGGCCAGCTGCGGCGAGCGTGCCCGACAGGACCCCCGAGACGGCCGAGACGGCCGAGACGGCCGAGACAGACGCGGCGGGCGCGGCGGGCGCGGCGGCAGGGGCTGAGCCCGGGACCGGGCGCTCGCTCTCGCCTTCCCGGGCCGGTGACTTCCTCACCTGCCCACTGCTCTACAGGTTCCGGGTGATCGACCGCCTGCCCGAACCGCCGAGCCCGGCGGCCGCACGCGGCACGCTGGTGCACGCCGTGCTTGAGCACCTGTTCGACGAGCCGGCCGCGGGCCGGACCCCCGAGGTCGCGCGATCGCTGCTCGCACCGGAGTGGGATCGCCTCGCCGCGCAGGAGCCGGAACTGGCCGGCCTCTTCGAGTCCGACGCGGAGCGGGCCACCTGGCT
Organism: Streptosporangiaceae bacterium; assembly: GCA_033854735.1. Classification (GTDB taxonomy): domain Bacteria; phylum Actinomycetota; class Actinomycetes; order Streptosporangiales; family Streptosporangiaceae; genus JAWWPY01. The sequence goes on from JAWWPY010000471.1 coordinate 15,261, forward strand.
CGACGGGGCGGCCGGCATGCTCGACAGCTATTTCAGGCTGGAGGACCCCAGGCGCCTGGAGCCCGCGCACCGCGAACTGTCCGTGCGGACCGTGCTGGCATCAGGCCTGCAGTTGCGCGGGTACATAGACCGCCTCGACGTCGCACCCAGTGGTGACATACGGATCGTTGACTACAAGACTGGCACCGCCCCGCCGGAGGCGTTCGAGGCGCGGGCGCTGTTCCAGATGAAGTTCTACGCGCTCGTGCTCTGGCGGGCCGAGGGACGCGTTCCCCGGCTGCTGCAGCTCATGTACCTGGGCAGCGGCGAGATCGTGCGCTACGAGCCGGACGAATCCGATCTGCTCGCCACCGAGCGCAAGATCGAGGCACTGTGGCAGGCCATCGAGCGCGCCCGGGAGTCCGGTGACTGGCGCCCCCGCCCAGGCCGGATCTGCGACTGGTGCGCCCATAAGGCCATCTGCCCGGCCTTCGGTGGCACTCCCCCGCCCCTCCCCGAGCCTGACCTGGCCGCGCCGGGCGGTGACGCCGACCGGGCCGGAGCTACTCCTGTCACAGCTACTCCTGTCACAGCTACTCCTGTCACAGCTACTCCTGTCACAGCTGCTCCTGTCACGGCTGCTCCTGCCGCAGGGTCTGTAGCCGCGAGTTGACAACAGGAGATTAGTCTCCTGATACTAATCGCGTGAACCTTACGCGGCTGATGGTGCTCGGCACCCTGGCCCGCCATGGCCCGAAACATGGCCACGAGATCCGGCGGATCGCCGAAGTAACCAACGTGGGCGAGTGGGGCGGGGTGAGCGTCGGCGCCCTCTACCGGGAACTCCGCATCATGGAGGCGGAGGCGCTGGTCGACGCCGTCCGGACCGAGCAGGTGGGCCGCCGCCCGCACCGGACCGTCTACGCGATCACCAATGAGGGCCGGCTGGAACTGGCCATGCTGCGGGAAAGGGCCATCAGGACCGTGCACTACGGGCCGGACCCGCTGGCGGTGGCCATCACTTTCGCCGCGCCGGGCCAGGACCGGGAGGAACTCGCCAGCTGGCTGCGGGCCAGGCGCGACGTGCTCGCCATCACCGCCGAGCAGATCGGCGCCGAATGCGCACGACTGGTGGCCAAGGGCCATCTGGGCCCACTAGTTGCACAGGTCATGCACCGGGCTCGGCTGCACGCGGAAACCGAGGTGCGCTGGCACGACGACCTGGCCAAGACCCTCGCGGAGCTGCCTGCGGACGACCCGCCCGGCGAGCCTCAAGATATTACTTGACTCAACTCGCGATAGTACTTAAATTGGCCGTACGGCGGGCCGTCGTGGCGCCCGGCAGCGGCTGACTGGCACACGGGAGAGGCACATCGGATGGCCATCATCGAGGCGCGCGGGCTGGCGCGCACGTTCAAGAGCCGCAAGGCCGTGGTCGAGGCGGTACGGGGCGTCGACCTGGATGTCGCCGAGGGTGAGATCGTCGGCTTCCTCGGCCCCAACGGCGCAGGGAAGACCACGACGCTCCGCATGCTCACCACGTTGCTCCGGCCGACCGCCGGCCGCGCGACGGTGGCCGGCGCGGACCTGCTCGGCGACCCCGTCGGCGTGCGGCGCAGGATCGGCTACGTGCCGCAGGCCATCGGGGCGACCGGCGGCGGGTCTGACCCGAACGCCACCGTCGGCGAGGAGATCGCCCTGCAAGGGCAGCTGTACCGGGTGCCGAGGGCGCAGGCCGCGCAGCGCGGCGCGGTGCTGGCCCGCCAGATGGAGCTGGCGGGCCTGGAGGGCCGGCTGGTCAAGACCCTCTCCGGCGGCCAGCGCCGGCGCCTGGACATCGCGCTCGGCCTGGTCCATTCGCCACGGCTGGTCTTCCTGGATGAGCCGACCACCGGACTGGACCCGCAGAGCCGCAGCAACCTGTGGGAGCACATCCGCGGGCTGCGCGGCGAACTGGGCAGCACAGTATTCCTGACCACGCACTACCTGGACGAGGCGGACGCGCTGTGCGACCGGATACTCGTCATCGACTACGGCCGGATCGTCGCGTCAGGCACTCCCGAGGAACTGAAGCGGCGCATCTCCGGCGACGTCGTCACCCTCACCGTGAGCGGCGAGCCGGCGGCGGCCAAGGATCTGCTTGTGCAGCATCCAGGCGTCCGCCAGATCACGCTGGACGGCCGCTCGCTGCGGCTCGCCGTGGAGCAGGGCGAGGAGGCGCTGCCCGGGCTGCTGCGGACGCTGGACGCGGCCGGAATCTCGATGGAGTCCATCCAGCTCGCCAGGCCGACGCTGGATGACGTGTTCCTCACCGTCACCGGGCGCTCGCTGCGCGACGATTCACCGGCCGGAGCCGCCGCCGCGCAGCCGCCCGAACCCGCGGCGGCCGGCTCGCCGCTGTGACCTGCGAACACGGCCTCATGCCCGAACACTGGCCCATAACCACTGGGAGCCTGTCATGTCCTTCGCCCGCGACACGTTGCTGATCTTCCGCCGCCAGATGCGCCTGTCGCTGCGCAACCCGGCGTGGGTGATTATCGGCCTGATCCAGCCGGTCCTCTACCTCGCGTTCTTCGGCCCGCTGCTGAGCAAGGTCTTCAGCCAGGGCGCGGGTGGCCTGCCGTCGTCGGCCAACGCTTACGGCTTCTTCGTGCCCGGCCTGCTGATCCAGCTTGGCCTGTTCGGCGCGTCCTTCGTGGGTTTCAGCATCATCTCGGACTGGCGCTTCGGCGTGATCGAGCGGCTCCGGGTGACACCGGTCAGCAGGCTCGCGATCCTGTCCGGCCGGGTGCTGCGCGATGTCGTCACGCTGCTCGTCCAGGCGGTGGTGCTGGTGCTGGCGGGGGTGGCGTTCGGGCTGCGCGCACCGGTCGCCGGGGTGCTCATCGGGCTGGCTTTCATCGCCGTCGTCGCGGTGAGCCTGTCGGCGATCTCGTACACGGTGGGCCTGCTGACCAAGAGCGAGGACGTGCTGGCGCCGATGATCAACATGGTGGTGGTGCCGCTCATGCTGCTGTCCGGGATCATGCTGCCGATGGCCCTGGGGCCGAGCTGGCTGCGCGATGTCTCCCGGGCCACCCCGTTCGGCTACATCATCAACGCGATGCGCCAGGCCTACACCGGTCACTACTTCAACAACCTGATGGTCGAGGGCATCGGCGTGTCCATCGGCCTGGCCGTGGTCTGCCTGTGGCTGGCCGGGCGGGTCTTCGTCCGGGAGAACGCCTGACGGCGATGCTCAGCTGATGCCGTGCTTGCGCAGGATCTGCGCCACGTCGCCGAACTCGTCATCGTCGTCGCCCTTGCCCTTGCCGACCCTGGCCTTGACCGCACTCCCCTTGGCCGGGGTGAGCGACTGGCCCGGCTTGGCCGCGGGCAGCCCAGCCGCGCCGGACGGCGCGACCTTCGACGCTTGGCCGGCCCGGCGGCGGCGCAGCGCACCGGAGACCACGAAAAGCAGGGCCGATGCGCCGGCCACGATGACACCGGACCAGACCTTGGGCGAGAAGATGAACGAGGCCGCGAAGCTGCTCACCGCCGTGCCCATCTTCCACAGCATCTCGATCGCACCGGTGAGGTAGGCGGCGACCGGGAGCAGGGACCAGGCCACGCCGCGCAGCCCGGCGGCGGCGCCCCGTCGGCGCCACGCGAACCAGCTCGCGACGAGCCCGATGACAGTCAGGCCCCCGCACAGCGGGAACCAAGCGATCTGGCTATATGTCGACATAGCCGCCTCCCCTCGGCAGCGTTCGCTCCCCCCCATCGTCGCACATCTCGGGCAGTGCCCCGTGCGGTCAACCGTGCCGTCAGCTGGCGGGAGTGTTCTCCGGGAAGTGGCAGGCGACCTGATGCCCGGGAATGAGCTCCACGAGCGGTGGTTCCTCGATCCGGCACACGTCCTGTGCCTTCCAGCATCGGGTGTGGAACCGGCACGCGGGTGGCGGATTGATCGGGCTCGGCACGTCGCCGACCAGCCGGATCCGCTCCCGGCGCTGCCTGACCCCGTCCTCGCTGCGCAGCGGCTCCGGCACCGGGACCGCGGAGAGCAGCGCGACCGTGTACGGGTGCCTGGGCCGCGCGTACAGCTGGTCCCGTTCCGCCAGCTCAACGATCTTGCCGAGGTACATCACCGCGACCCGGTCACTGATGTGCCGCACCACCGACAGGTCGTGCGCGATGACCACGTAGGTCAGCCCGAACTCGCTCTGCAGGTCCTCCAGCAGGTTGACCACCTGCGCCTGGATCGACACGTCCAGCGCCGATACCGGCTCGTCGGCGACGATCAGCTTGGGCCGCAGCGCGAGTGTGCGGGCGATCCCGATACGCTGCCGCTGCCCGCCGGAGAACTCGTGCGGGTACCGGTTGTAATGCTCCGGGCTCAGCCCGACCAGTTCGAGCAGGTCCTGGACAGAACGCTTGATTCCCAGCTCGGTGCGTACCTTCTGGAGCCGGAACGGCGCGCCGACGATGGTGCCAACCGTGTGCCGCGGATTCAGCGACGAATAAGGATCCTGGAAGATCATCTGAATATCGCGCCGCAACGGACGCATCTGCCCTTGCCGCAGGTTCGTGATGTCGTGGCCGTCGAACGTGATGCGACCCGCGGTCGGCCTGAGCAGCCGGATGAGCAGGCGGCCGGTGGTCGTCTTGCCGCAGCCGGACTCACCCACCAGGCCCAGGGTCTCCCGGGGGGCCACGGAGAAGTCGAGGCCGTCCACCGCGCGTACCGCGCCGACGTGGTGCCGCAGCACGATGCCGCGGGTGATCGGGAAGTGCTTGGTCAGCCCGGTCACCGACAGCAAGCTGCCGGCGGATGTGTCCCCGCCGGCCTGAGCCTCGCTCAGCGACGTGCTCACGATTCCTCCCCGGCCAGCGGTTCGGCCAGTGGTTCGGCCAGTGGCTCACCGGTCAGTGGTTCAGCGGTCAGTGGTTCAGCGGTCAGCGGCTCTCCTTTGGCCTGCCGCGCCCAGAGCTCGCGCTCCTGGTGCGCCGTCAGGTGGCAGGCCACCAGGTGGCCTGGGGCCACCTCGCGCAGCGGTGGCACCTCCGTGGCGGCTCTGCCGCCGGTCAGTTCCGCATAGCCGCATCGTGGGTGGAACGGGCAGCCGGACGGGACATTGATGAGGCTCGGCGGCGTGCCCTTGATCGGCAGCAGCCGTTCGGATCGCTGCGCGTCAAGTCGTGGCATGGAGCCGAGCAGGCCCCAGGTGTATGGATGGCCGGGACTGCCGAAGATCTCCTCCGCACTTCCGTACTCGGCGCACCGGCCTGCGTACATGACCAGGATGTCGTCGGAGAGCTCCGCCACCACCCCGAGATCGTGCGTGATGATGATGACCGCGGAGCCGAATTCCTGCTGCAGATCCGAGATGAGGTCGAGGATCTGCGCTTGCACCGTGACATCGAGCGCCGTGGTGGGCTCGTCGGCGATCAGCAGCTCCGGGTCGCAGGACAACGCCATGGCGATCATCACGCGCTGGCGCATCCCGCCGGAGAACTGGTACGGGTAGTCGTTCACCCGGCTGGCCGCCTGCGGGATCCCGACCCGGTTGAGCAGGTCGATGGCGTGGCTGATGGCGGCCTTCTTGCTCACCTTGTTGTGGACCAGGTACGCCTCGGTGATCTGGTGCCCGACCGTGTAGTACGGGTGCAGCGCTGACAGCGGGTCCTGGAAGATCATCGCCATCTTGAGGCCGCGCAGCTCCCGCACGCGGGCCGGGCTCGCGGTGACCAGATCCTCGCCGTCCAGCAGGATCTGGCCGGTGATGTCAGCCTTGGTTCCGTGGTGCAGCCCCATGATGCCCAAGCTGGTGACGCTCTTGCCCGAGCCCGACTCGCCCACGATGCCCAGCGTCCGGCCGCGATCGAGGGTGAAGGAGACCCCGTCCACCGCCCTGACCAGGCCGTCGTCGGTCTGGAAGTGGATCCGCAGATCGCGGACGTCGAGCATGAAGCCTGCCATCAGAACCGCACCCTCGGGTCGACGACCGCGTACAGGATGTCCACGACCATGTTGGCGATGACGATGAAGAACGAGGCGAGCATGACCACGCCCAGGATCTCGGGCAGGTCCTGGTTCTGGATGGCCAGAATGGTGAACTGGCCGAGACCGGGCAGGGAGAATGTCGTCTCGGTGAGAATCGCGCCGCCGAGCAGCAGGCCGAGGTCCAGGCCGAAGATCGTGACGATGGGCGTCAGCGCGGCCCGCAGCCCGTGCTTAACCACCACCTTCCGTTCCACCAGGCCCTTGGCCCGAGCTGTCCTGATGTAGTCCTCCCCCATGGTCTCCAGCATCCCCGCCCTGGTCAGCCGCGCATAAAGCGCCGCGTAAAGGAAGGCGAGGGTCACCCAGGGCAAGACGAGATTACGCGCCCACAGCAGCGGATTAGAAGTAATGCTGACGTAATGCACATTGGGGAAGATCGACCACTTGTAGCTGAACAGCTCCAGTGCGATCAGCCCGGTGAAGAACACCGGCAGCGACACCCCGGCCAGCGCGACGCCCATCGAGAACCGGTCGAAGATGCTGCCGCGGCGCAATGCGGACAGCACGCCAATGGACACCCCGCCCACCAGCCAGAGCACCGACGCCCCGATGGCCAGTGAGAGCGTGACCGGGGCGTCGCTCATCAGCTGCGGCCAGACCGGCTGCTGGTTGCGAAACGAGTAGCCGAAGCACGGGAACGGGCAATAGCTGACATCGGTGCCCGCACTGTAGTGGACACCAAAGACGATGCCCTTAACGTAACGGCCGTACTGCAGGTACAGGGGGGCGTTCAGGCCGAGCTTCTCCTCGACCGCCCTGATCTCCGACGGGATGGGGTTACGGCCCACGTACTGCGCGGCGAGCTGGTAGGCGGTCTGCCCGGCCAGCCGCGGCACGAGGAAGAAGATCGCGAACGTGATCATGCTGACCAGCAGCAGCAGGAACACCGTCAAGATGAGACGCCGGATGATGTAGAAGATCATCGCACACGACGCCGCCGCCGGACGGGACTTGGTGTTCCCCGCCCGGCAGCGGCGCCTTCACCTGCTCTCTGCTTTTGGAACTGGCTACTGTGCCTTCAGGTCAGGACTTCACGCCGAGCACGGCGTAGTTGTACATGCCGAACTGGTCCCATATGTAGGCGTTGGTGAGGTGCGGCGACCGGTAGTCCAGCGACTTGGCGTACACCATGGGCAGCACGGCGGCGTCCTTCATGGTCTGCCTGTCAACCTGGGACCAGGTCGCCGTCCTGGCCGCGCCGGTGAGCGTGTTCGACTTGGTGAACAGGTTGTTGATCACCGGATCGTTGAGTTCGGCGATGTTGGTGTTGCCGGTCGACACGATGGTGTTCCCGGCGACGAGCTCGTCGAGGAAGCCGAACCCGTTCGGCCAGTCGGCGGACCAGCCGCCCATCGCGATGCCGAGGTCGTGCGAGTGCACGTAGGCCGGCGCACCCGCGAAGTTGGTGTAGTAACTGCCCGACGGGAACCCCTTCAGCGTCACCTTGATCCCCACCTGGGCCAGGGAGGCCTGTATCGCGGTGGCGGCCGCGGTCTCCTTCGGCCGGTCGCTGCGGTAGGACAGGTTGGTGCTGAAGCCCTTTGGCTGGCCGCAGAGCGTGAGCTGCTGCTTGGCCGAAGTGATGTCGCCGGTCGGCTTGGACAGCGCGTTGTACAGGTCGAACGACTTGTAGCCGGCGATGATGGGCACCATCAAGGTGCTCGCGATCGCCCCGCCCGCGACGGGACCGCCCCACGCCGTCTGCACGTTCACCTTGTTCACCGCGTACTCCACCGCCTCGCGGCAGTGCGGGTTGTTCATCGGCGCCACCTTGGTGTTCAGGTAGGCGAACCACGCGCGGCCGGTGAACGCGCTGTCGGCGTTGGCCTTGAGGGTCGGGCTGGCCAGGATCCTGGCCTGGGCCGCCGCCGCCACGCCGGTTCCCTGCGCGTCCACGGCGATGTCTCCGGCCAGCAGCCGGTTGTCGAGGTCGGCCTGGTTCATGTTCAGGTTAACGACGATCTTGCTGGGCAGCTGCTTGGCGTTCGGATCCGTCGCCGGGCTCCATTGCGTGTTCGGCACCAGCGTGAGCTGCTTGTTCAGCTGATAACTCTGGAACTTGAACGGCCCGGTGGACATCGGGTGGAGCTGGTAGTTGGTGCCGGTGTCCTTGGCCGCCGGGACCGGGGCGCTGTTCGGGAACGCGAGCACGTAGGGCAGGTCGGGGAACGGCGCCAGCAGGTGGAACACGATCGTGGTCGCGTTCGGGGTCTGGACCGAGGTCAGGCCCATCAGGTTCTTGGCCCGGTCCTTGTACGGGCCCGGGTACTTCGGGTCCGCGAGCAGCACCTGGTAGTAGGTCGGCCCATTGGCCATCACCGACCGGTCGTAGGTCCGCTCGATCGCGTACTTCACATCCTGGGTGGTGACGACCGTGCCGTCCTCGTACTTGACGTTCGGCTGGATGTGAAACGTCCAGGTCAGCCCGTTGTCGCTGACCGTGCCCATGTCCGTCGCCAGGTCCGGCACGACCTGCGCGCCGCAGGTTCCCGGGCAGGACTTGTACGTGAACATCGGCATGGAGAACAGATTGTCAAAGTCCAGCACCCACGCGTAGTAGGTGTTGCCGGGGTCGAACGAGTCCGGCGTGCTGCTAAGGCCGAGGGTCAGCGTCCCGCCCTTGGCGCTGGAAGGGTTGACCACGCCGGTCGTGCCGGCGTTGAACTTCCCCGACCCGGCCGTCGACGCCGGGCTGCTGCTTCCGCCACTGCTGCACGCACTGATCACGAATACCGCGCTGACCATCGTCGCCGCGAAGATGCTGCGTCTCTTCATGCGGTGAAACGCCTCCTGTTACTGGTTTACGTCGGGCCGCGTGCCGCTGGTTACCGGGTTCTCGGATCCAGCGCGTCGCGCAGCCCGTCGCCGAATAGGTTGAATGCCATTACCGTGATGAAAATCGCCAGCCCGGGCACGAGCATGTACTCGGGATCGATGGAGTAGTAACCGTTCAGGACCGCATTTGAGAGCATCTGGCCCCACGTGGGTGTGGGCACGTAGAGGCCGACGCCAAGGTACTCAAGCGCCGCCTCGAACAGGATGTTGGTCGGGATCAGCAGCGTCGCGTACACCAGGATCGGCGCGATCAGGTTCGGCAGCAGCTCGCGGAACAGGATGTAGGGCCCGCGCGCGCCGAGGCTCCGGGCCGCGTCGACGAACTCGCGCTCGCGCAGGGAGAGCGCCTGGCCGCGGATGATCCGGCCCATGTACGGCCAGTTGAAGAACCCGATGACGAAGATCAGGACGGCGATCCGCAGCGAGTTCCCGGACAGGCCGAACGCGCTGCTGGGAATGACCCCGGCCAGGGCCAGCGCGAACACGAGCAGCGGGAAGGCGAGGAACACGTCCATGGCCCGGGCGATCAGCGAGTCCAGCCAGCCGCCGACATAGCCGGCCACGACGCCGAAGAAGGTGCCGATGCCGACCGCGAGCACGGCGGCGAGGAACGCGATGAGCAGCGAGTACTGGGCGCCGACGACAATCCGGGCGAGCAGGTCGCGGCCTGTCTGCGGCTCGACGCCGAGCGGGTGAGCCAGGCTGATCCCGCCGAACGCGCCCTTGGGGCGCAGGAACGTGGGGTCGATCAGGCTGGCATTGTAGACATCCGGGTTCTGCACGAGGTGCGGGCCGATGATCGCGACCAGGATCAGGAGCACGACGACCACGCCGCCGCCCATCGCCACCTTGTCCCGCCGGAGCCGCATCCACGCGATCTGCCCGAGGGACCGGCCTTCGATGGCCTTGCCACTGATTCCGGCGAGCAGCGCATCCGGCGTGGCCTCCGCCGAGGGCGGAAACACGTCGAGTGGTGCTGCCATCAGGCGCCGCTCCCCTGCACGGGTGCTTACGGGAAAAATGCCCGGCAGTCGCGGCCTACGCGGTGCCCAGGCAGGATACGCAGGTATCTAACGGGAGAATCTACCGGGATGCCTGGTCAGCGATACCCCACAGCCCGGGTCGTGCCTGGATTGTGACCGAATCACGATTCGTTCGTCACAGCAGGGTGACCACCGCTGGCTGCGAGTTGCCGGAGCCGGCCCAGGTCCACCTCACAGAGCGAGGTGGCGATGACCTGTCCGGGCCGGGGCGGCACCGGTGCGACGTTCGGGACCGCGATGACCACGCAGCCGGCCGCCTCGGCGGAGGCGATACCGTTCGGCGAGTCCTCCAGCGCCACACAGCCGCCGGGATCCACACCGAGCCGTGCCGTGGCCAGCAGGTAAGGCTCTGGATGGGGCTTCCCGTTCCGGACGTCGTCGGCGCACACGGTCGCGCCGAAGGCCACGCCGATGGTCTCGAGCACCGCCTCCATCAAGTCCCGATGCGCAGCCGTGACCAGCGCGCATGGCACCCCGGCCGTGCTCACCTCGGCCACCAGCTCGCGGGCTCCGGGCATCATCGGCACGCCGTGCCGGCGCACCAGGCCGGTGATGCCCTCCGCCATCCATCGCGTCACGGTCTCTTCCGGCACCGGCCGGGCGGCCCGGTCCAGCATGTAGCGCATGCTGTGGCTCGGCGGCCCGCCAACCAGTTGCTGCTGGTCAGCGTGAGTCCAGGCGCCACCCATCCGCGCCATGATCTGGGTCTCCACCTCGAACCAGAGCGGCTCAGAATCGACCAGGAGCCCGTCCATGTCGAACAGGACAGCGCGCAGACCGCCGCGCCCCTTCGGCTCGCTCACGTGCTGAAGTACCTTGCCTCGGGATGGAACGTGATGAGCGCGTCTGTGGATTGCTCGGGGGCGAGCTGGAATTCCTCGGAGAGCGTGACTCCCAGCCGCTCCGGTGCCAGCAGCCGCACCACCTTCGCGCGGTCCTCGAGGTCAGGGCAGGCGGGATAACCAAATGAGTAGCGGCAGCCCCGGTAGTCAACCTTGAGGATGCCGTCCAGGTCAGGCGGATCGAATCCGGCCAGCCCGGTCTCCGCGCGCACCCGGCCGTGCCAGTACTCGGCCAGGGCCTCGGTCAGCTGCACGGACAGCCCGTGCAGCTCAAGGTATTCACGGTAGGCGTTCTTGGCGAAGAGCTCAGCGGTCGCCTTGCTGATCTTCGACCCGACGGTGGCGAGCTGGAACCCCACGACGTCGATCTCGCCGGATTCGCGCGGGCGGAAGAAGTCAGCCAGGCACAGGTGCCGGTCGTGGCGCTGCCGCGGGAAGGTGAACCGCTCCCGCTCGCCGCCGCCGGAGTCCAGGACGACGAGATCATCGCCCTCGCTGACGGCCGGGAAGTAGCCATAGACGACGCCCGCCTCCAGCAGGCCCTCGGTCGCCGTGCGGTCCAGCCACATCCGCAGCCGCGGCCGGCCTTCCGTCTCGACCAGTTCCTCGTAGGAGGGGCCATTGGAGCCGCGGGACGGCTTGAGTCCCCACTGGCCCATGAAGGTGGCCCGCTCGTCGAGGAAGGCGGCGTAGTCGGCCAGGGGAATCCCCTTCACGACCCGGTCACCGAGGAACGGAGGGGTGGGAACCGGGTTGTCGGTGGCCACATCCGAGCGCTGGGGCATCGCGGCCGGCTCGGTGACCGTGAGCCGGGCCCCGGTCTTGACCCGGCGCTCGCGGATAGCCGGCAGCTGCGCGCCAGCCTCGCCCCGCTTCACGGCCATGAAGGCGTCCATAAGGCGAAGCCCCTCGAAGGCGTCCCTGGCGTAGCGGACCTGACCATCGAACAGGGCGGCGAGATCCTGTTCCACGTAGGCGCGGGTCAGGGCGGCACCACCGAGCAGCACCGGCCAGCGGCCGGCCAGCCCGCGCGCGTTCAGTTCCGCGAGATTGTCCCGCATCACCACGGTGGACTTCACCAGCAGCCCCGACATGCCGATCACGTCCGCGTCGTGCTCGCTCGCGGCATCCACGATGGCGGAGACAGGCTGCTTGATGCCGGTGTTGATGACCTCGTAGCCGTTGTTGGTCAGGATGATGTCGACCAGATTCTTGCCGATGTCGTGCACGTCTCCCCTGACGGTCGCCAGCACGATCCGGCCCTTGCCGCCATCCGCGGACCGCTCCATGTGCGGCTCCAGATAGCCGACCGCGGTTTTCATCACTTCGGCGGACTGCAGGACGAACGGGAGCTGCATCTGGCCGGCGCCGAAAAGCTCACCTACCGTCTTCATCCCGTCCAGCAGGACATCGTTGACGATCTCCAGGGCGGGCCGCTGGCTGAGCGCCTCGTCCAGATCTGCCTCAAGGCCGACCCGCTCGCCATCGATGATCCGCCGCTTCAGCCGTTCCCACAGCGGCAGGCCCGCGAGTTCAGCAGCCCGGCTGGCCTTCACCGCGGCCGCGTCCACGCCGTCGAACAGCTCAAGCAGCCGCGACAGCGGGTCGTACCCCTCGCGGCGGCGGTCATAGATGAGGTCGAGCGCGGTCTGCAACTGACCGTCGGGGATCCGGGCGATGGGCATGATCCTCGAAGCGTGCACGATCGCCGAGTCAAGGCCGGCCCGCACGCATTCATCAAGGAACACGGAGTTGAGCACCGAACGCGCGGCCGGATTCAGGCCGAACGAGACGTTGGATACCCCCAGCGTCGTCTGGACCTCCGGATAACGCTGCTTGACCTGGCGGATCGCCTCGATGGTCTCGATGGCGTCCCGCCTCGTCTCCTCCTGGCCAGTCGCGATCGGGAAAGTCAGGCAGTCCACGATGATGTCGGACGTGCGCATGCCCCAGTTACGGGTGAGGTCCTCGATCAGCCGGGTGGCCACGGCGAGCTTCCATTCAGCGGTGCGCGCCTGGCCCTGCTCGTCGATGGTGAGCGCGATCACGGCCGCGCCATGCTCGACGATCAGCGGCATGACCTTGGCCATCCGGGACGTTGGCCCGTCACCGTCCTCGTAGTTCACCGAGTTCACGACCGCCCGCCCGGCGAGCAGTTCCAGGCCGGCCTGGATCACCTCGGGCTCGGTCGAGTCGATCACGAGGGGCAGAGTGGCCGCGGTGGCCAGTCTCCTGGCCACCTCGGTCATATCGGCCGTGCCGCTGCGGCCCACGTAGTCCACACACAGGTCGAGAAGGTGCGCGCCATCGCGGGTCTGGGCCCGCGCGATCTCGACGCAGTCGTCGTAGCGACCAGCGATGAGCGCATCACGGAACGCCTTCGATCCGTTCGCGTTGGTCCGCTCGCCGATGGCCAGGAACGAGGTGTCCTGGCGGAACGGCACGTGCTGGTAGAGGGAGGCCACACCGGGCTCGGGCCGCGGCCTGCGCTCGGCCAGCCGACGGCCGCGCACGCGTTCCACCACCGCCGCCAGGTGCTCAGGGGTGGTTCCGCAGCACCCCCCGGCCAGGGCCAGGCCGAACTCCGCGGTGAACATCTCGTGCGCGTCCGCGAGCTGATCCGGCGTCAGCGGGTAACGGGCACCGTCGGAGGTGAGCATGGGCAGGCCGGCATTGGGCATGCAGGACAGCGGTATCCGGGAATGGCCCGCCAGGTACCGCAGATGCTCGCTCATCTCCCCGGGACCTGTCGCGCAATTCAGGCCGATGAGGGTTATACCGAGGGGCTCGAGTGCGGTGAGCGCTGCGCCGATCTCGCTGCCCAGCAGCATGGAGCCGGTCGTTTCGATGGTCACCTGGGCGATCAGCGGAATCTGGGTTCCCGCTGCGGTGAAGGCCCGGCGGATGCCGATAATGGCGGCCTTGGCCTGGAGCAGATCCTGGCAGGTCTCCACGACGATCGCGTCCACGCCCCCGCGAAGCAGGCCCGCCGCGTTGCGCTGATATGCGTCGCGAAGCTCGGCGAACGTCACATGGCCCAGGGTGGGCAGCTTGGTACCCGGGCCCACGGAGCCCAGAACCCAGCGCGGGTGCTGGGGAGCGGACCAGCGGTCGGCCGCCGCGGCGGCGATCCTGGCGCCTGCCTCAGAAAGCTCGTCGATACGATCCGCAATCCCGTATTCGCCCAGGTTGCTCAGGTTTGCGCCAAATGTATTGGTGGTCACGCAGTCCACGCCGGCCTCGAGATAAGCCTCATGCACGGAACTGACGATGTCCGGGCGGGTGACGTTGAGAATCTCGTTGCATCCCTCGTGGCCGCCGAAATCATCGAGAGTGGCGGCGCTAGCCTGGAGCATGGTCCCCATGGCACCGTCCGCTACGACGACTCGCTCGCGCAGCGCTCTGCTCAATGAGCCAGTGCGGGGCGGGCGACCGGTTCTCGTCATAGGAGCTCTATTCTAAGGGCCGCTGCAGGGACGCCACTGGCCGCCACGGGAGTGGCCGGCAGTGCGACGCAGTGATCATGGCCCACCACGTAACCTGGTGTCATCGGCGGGCCGGAGGCGGCCGGCAAGGAGGTGGTGGGAGATCGAGCTCAACGGCATTCGCAAGCTCACCTCGCCAGCTCTCATCGCCGCCTTCGAGGGCTGGAACGACGCGGGTGAGGCCGCCAGCGGGGTGATCGACCACCTGGTTACCGCGTGGCAGGCGGCCCCGGTCGGCGCCATCGACCCGGAGGATTATTACGATTTCCAGGTGACCCGGCCGGTAATGGAGATGACCGAAGGTCGGGCCGAGCGGCTTGTCTGGCCGACCACGCGCCTCTCGCTGGCCAAACCGGACGGGCTGGGCCGCGATGTGGTGCTGGTGCACGGAATCGAGCCCAACATGCGCTGGCGGGCCTTCAGCGAGGAGCTGATCAGCTCCTTTACCGAGATGGGCGTCGAGATGGTCGTGCTTCTCGGCGCGCTGCTGGCGGATTCCCCGCATACCCGCCCCGTCCCGGTGACGGCGGCGGCCTCTGATCCCGCGCTTGCTGCTGAACTGCACGCGGAGCCAGCGGACTATAAAGGGCCGACCGGGATCCTGGGGGTGCTGCAGCACGCGTGCGCGGATGCGGGAATCGCGGCGGTCTCGCTGTGGGCCTCCGTTCCGCACTATGTCGCGCAGCCGCCCAGCCCGAAAGCGACCTTGGCGCTCATCAGGGGCGTGGAGGACGTGCTGGACATTTCCGTGCCGCTGGCCGACCTGCCCCAGGAGGCCAGGGCGTGGGAACGCGGCGTGGACGAGCTGGCCGAACAGGACACCGAGGTCGCGGAGTACGTGCGCACGCTTGAGGAAGCCAAGGACGCGACCGACCTGCCGGAGGCGAGCGGTGACGCGATCGCCCGCGAGTTCGAGCGCTACCTGCGCCGCCGCGGTCACCCCGGCGAGTCCGGCAGCCGCTGACCCCTCTCGGCGCCGGGGCCGTGTCGCCGTCCCGTGCCTCTGGCTAGATCGGTGGCCAGGGGACGGCGGGCCAGTCCTCGGGCGGAAAGGGGTGCACCCGGTGGTCCAGCAGTAGTTCAACGCGCTGGATGGTGGCGGTCACCTCGTCCGGAGTGAGCAGCCCCGAGAGTTCCGCGGCGAGTTCCTCCTGAGCGAGTGCCTGCTGGAGCCTGGTCAGCGCCTCAATGGCCCGTTTCGGCAGGCCCCGGCCCCGCCATTGCCACAGCACGGTGCGGAGCTTGTACTCCTCGCTGAAGCAGACGCCATGGTCGCAGCCGAACAGGCGGCCATCGCTGACCGGCAGCAGATGGCCGATCTTGCGATCCGCGTTGTTAACCACCGCGTCGAACACGGCCATGTCACGAAGCGCACGATTATCGGCACTCCGGGCCAGGGCCACGAGATCCACGCTGGTGTCGGCGTCGATCCACAGCTGGCACATGCCCGGCCCGAACGGGCCGTCGCGGAACACGGTCGGCGGGACGATGTTCCAGCCAGCAGTCCGGGATACCGCGTAGGCGGCCACTTCGCGGCCAGCCAGCGAGCCGGAGGCGAAATCCCACAGAGGGCGCTCGCCGGCCACCGGCTTGTAGACGCACGCGGCCTCCTGGCCGCCTTGGCGCACGGTGCAGTACATCGTGGCGTTGGACGCAACGACCAGCCTGCCCTCCACCTCCAGATCGCCCAGCGTGAGCAACTCAAGGGCCGCCGTGTTGTCGTCGGGCTGCGGTACCTGCCCGGCCGACCGGGTGGCCTGCGGCCCTTTCTGTGCCCTGGGCGATCTCAGCGGGCGCTGTGCGCGCTTACCGGGGGATGCATCAGGCATTGCTGACTCGGTGACCGTTCTGCCGTGGGCAGATGTGCCCTTCCGCGTCGAGTGGCAGGCCGCAGAGCGGGCAGGGCGGCCGGCCCTGGCCGACGATCTGCAGCGCCCGCTGGGTGAAAGCCCGGGCGGTAGCCGTCGTGATCCTGACCCTGAGCACGCCAGGACCGTTCTCGGGAACCTCCTCCGCGAGCGGTTCGACAGGTGTCTCCGTCTCCTCCTGGGCCTCGATGACCACCCGCTCGTCCTCGCCGTCCCAGGCCAGCGCGATCGCCCCGACCCTGAAGTCCTCCATCAGGGGCAGGTCGAGCGGCCCGTCATCGGAAACCTCGCCTGGCGCGGCGGGCGGCGGCGGCGGGGCGACTTCACCGGTACGGCGCACCACTTCGTCGAGTAGCTCATCAAGACGTTCGGCGAGCAGGCTCACCTGGAACTTCTCCAGGGCGACGCTTGTCACCCGGCCGCTGGCGCTCGCCTGCAGGTAGAAGGTGCGTTCCCCAGGTTGCCCGACGGTGCCGGCGACGAATCGCTCCGGCGGGTCGTAGGAATAGACCGGCATGAACCCTATCCTCCCGCTCCGCCGCCGATAGCGGCGTCACCCTCGCCCCGCCGGGGGCGGGACCCAGTGCCCGGGCCGGTGGCACGCGCAGGCCGGGCACCATTCCCTGAGGCCCCGCCGGGCACCCCGTCATGCTGGCTCACCACGGCGGGTACCGGCCGGGCCAGCCCGGCCACTGTTCCACCAATGTCGTTCATCCGCAGCAGGAACGGGCGCAGCGGCGTGTACCGGATCACGCTCAGCGAGCAGGGGTCAACCTGGATCCGCTGGCACATATCCAGGTGCATGCCGAGGCTGTCCGCGATCACCGCCTTGATGACATCCCCGTGTGAGCAGATCAGGTACACAGCGTGGTTCCCGAGCGTGGCGTTCCACTTCCGCACCGCGGCCACCGCACGGTGCTGCATGTCCGCCATGGACTCCCCGTCCTCGCCAGGGAACCGCACCGCACTCGGGTGCGCCTGCACCACCCTCCACAGCGGTTCCTTGGCCAGCCGCTTGAGCGGCTTGCCGGTCCAGTCCCCGTACTTGACCTCCGCTAGTTCCACATCCTCCGTGACAGCTACCTGGCTGCCGTCACGGGCGGCCGCGATCGCGTCCGCTGTCTGCCGGCACCGGTCAAGGGGGCTCGTGACGATGGCATCCAATGGCACGCCAGCAAGCCGCGTGGCCAGGGCCGCCGCCTGCTCACGGCCGCGCTCATCGAGCCAGACCCCCGGCGTCCGGCCGGTGAGCACCGTCCCGGTCCCAGCGGTCAGCCCGTGGCGGACCAGGAGAACCAACGTCACGCCTCGACTCTAAAGGGTGCGGCGTCATACTCGCTCTATCACCAGCCCCGGACGGTTTCGGCGCCGCTCGGTCTGGCGCCGCCCAGTCTCGTAGGCGCGGCGGCCCGGCGGATTCACCAGCCGCCGGTCGGGGCCGGGACGGTGCCCGGGGCCGCGAGAACGAAGGTCAACGGCCCAAAGCTGACCCAGTCCCCGGGACGGACCGGGACTGGTTCGGTGACCCGCCAGCCGTTCAGCCGGGTGCCGTTGGTCGAGCCCAGGTCGTCGAGCAGCCAGCCGCTGGCGCACCGTTTGAGCCCGGCGTGCCAGCGGGACACGGACAGGTTGGGGAGCACCAGATCACACGCCGCGTCGCGGCCGATGGTGAACCGGCGCCGGTCACTTGACGGGAACACGAGCACGGGCGGGGAGGCGGCCGGAACGGCACGGGGCATCGCGCTGGTCACCGCGTCCCAGCCGCGCCGGCCATAGGCCCGCAGCGTGCCGCCCAGCCGGCGTGGCGACGGCAGGTCGGCCAGAAGCTGTGCGAGATCACGGCGGTCGCGGGCCTTCAGCGCCGCCTCTATCCGGAAAATGAACGTGTCATGGCTGAGCCGCCCCTCGGCGAAACGCTCTCCCAGCTGGCCGATCGCCTGGTCTCGTTCGGCGTCCGAAACGCGCAGGCCGTTCTGGTCGGGCTCCTGCCGTGCCGGGGTGTAGGGGCCTCCCGTGGGCGCGGCACCGCCCGGGTTCCCTGCCATGATCTCGATTATCGGCGCGGACTGGAGATGGCACAAGGCGCGCCAACTCCGTTGCTACCAGCGGCACGCAATCCTGGCCTCTAGGCTGGCATTCGATGTCTACCGCAATGGAGCAAGAGAGCACCGGGGCGAATGGCGTGCCCCTGGACGTGTTTGCTGAATTCTGCGCCGCCGGCCTCTGGCCCGGGCTCGGCACGAGCCTGGCGGCGAGGCTGGCGGCCGCCGGCATCACCGCGCCCGGCCTGGTCACCGCCGCCCGCCTGGAGTTGGTCGAAGGGGTCGGCAGTAAGCGCGCGCTGCGTCTCGCCGCGGCCTTCGAGGACGCCCGCCCCAGTTACGAGGTGGCAGAGCTCCTCGTGGCCAGCCGGGTACCCGCCCGTTACGCGGGACCTGCCGTCGCGCGCCTCGGCGCCTCGGCGGCTCGCCAGCTACGGGAAGACCCGTGGCGGCTGCTGTCAGTGCCGCAGCTAAAGCCCGATCAGGCCGACTGGTTCGCGCGGCAGATGCTTGGCGATGCCGCCGATCCCCAGGATCCGCGGCGCGGCCGGGCCTTGGTGACACACCTGCTGGCCCGCGGGGCCAGGGATGGGCACACGGCGATACCAGCCGAAGCGGTGGCCCGGTCGCTGGGCAGGTTCCGGATCAGCGACCCGGCAGCTGCCATCGAGGCCGCCATTGACGAAGGAACGGTGCTGCCGTTCAGCGAGTCCGGCCAGGGCGGCGCCGCAGACCAGGACCCGGCCGTCCAGCCCGCTGACGCAGAAGGCGCGGCTGCTGACCCCGGCCCCTCTGACGGCGCGAGCGTGCTACTGGCCCTCGCCCGGTATGCGATGGCGGAAGAGGCGGTGGCCGAAGGCCTGCAACGGCTCGCGGCTCTGGCGGAACCGCTGCCGGCCGACCAGGCCGGAGAACCAGC
Source organism: Streptosporangiaceae bacterium (assembly GCA_033854735.1). Classification (GTDB taxonomy): domain Bacteria; phylum Actinomycetota; class Actinomycetes; order Streptosporangiales; family Streptosporangiaceae; genus JAWWPY01. Next base: position 34,320 of record JAWWPY010000471.1, read on the forward strand.
CGAGCCGCCACCCGCGGATCATGACCAGCTCGATGAGACCCAGCTCGAGGCGGTCCGCGCGGTAGCCGAGCACGGCGTGTGCGTTCTCAGCGGCGGGCCCGGGACCGGTAAGAGCCGTACCGTGGCGGCCGTCGTGTCGCTCGCCGCGGGGCGCGGGCTGCGGGTAGCGCTCGCCGCGCCGACCGGGCGTGCGGCGAAGCGACTGGAGGAGCTGGCCGGCGCACCGGCGACCACGCTGCACCGGCTGCTCGGCGCCCAGAGCCGGTTCCGGGCCGGCCGGGGCGGATCAGCCGGGGCCAGCACCGGCCCGGCGGGCAATGGCATGATCAGCGTCGGCACTGTCGGCGCAGGGACAGCCAGCCAGGACAGCGCGGGCAGCCAGGACAGCGCGGGCAGCCAGAGCAGCGCGGGCAGCCAGGACAGCATGGCTGGTTTCGGCGGTGCGCCGGCTACCGGCGACGCAGCATGGATCTTCACCCGCAATGAGGAGTGGCCACTCGACGCGGACCTCGTCGTGGTGGACGAGGTGTCCATGCTCGACGCCGAACTGGCGGCTGCGCTTGTCGAGGCGTGCGCGGACGGCACCAGGCTGCTGCTGGTCGGCGACCCGGCCCAGCTGCCCTCGATCGGCCCCGGGCGGGTGCTGGCCGACATCATCGACTCGGGCGCCGTCCCGGTCACCGAGCTCACCAAGCTTTACCGTCAGCGCGACGGCGGGGTCATCGCGCGCCTTGCCACTGCCGTGCGTGGCGGCACGCTGCCGGCTGTGGACTCGCCAGAACGCGAGGTGGTCGTGGTGCCGGTACGCGGCAGCGCCGATGCCGCCCGCCGGGTGGTGCAGCTTGTCACCGACTCGATCCCGCGGGCGCTGGGCATCCCGGCGGCCGACATCCAGGTGATAACGCCGGTCCACAAGGGCGCGGCCGGGACGATAGAGCTGAACCGCGCGCTCAAGCAGCGGCTGAATCCCGGGCCAGGCGCGCGGTCCGGGTTCGACCCGGGCGACCGGGTGGTGTCCATCGCCAACCACGTTGACGAAGGGTTCACCAACGGTGAGGTAGGCACCGTCGTGGGGCCGGGAGACGACGGCTTGCTCGTGGCTTTCCCAGCGGGGCCGGTGTCTGTGCCGGACAAGATCCTCGGCGACCTGCGGCATGGCTGGGCGCTGACCGTACACCGGGCGCAGGGCTCAGAATGGCCGGCGGTGGTCGCCGTGTTCCCGGCGGAGGCGACCGGGATGCTGTCCAGGCCGCTCGTCTACACGGCACTGACCCGCGCTCAGCGGCACCTGTCCGTTGTGCACGGAGCAGGGCCGGCACTGGCCCGTGCCGTGGCGACGATCGGCGAGCGGCCCCGTGTCACCAGGCTCGGCGGCCTGCTGGACGACTCCGACTGATCGGCGGGCGGTTCATGCGGGCGCTGGCCGCCGGCGCCGGCTGGAGGCCCCTCAGGTAAGCGCGCTCACCTGAAGATGACGGTGCGGCGGCCGTGCAGCAGGATGCGGTGCTCGGCGTGCCAGCGGACCGCGCGGGCGAGGGCGATGCGCTCCGCATCGCGCCCGATCGCCGCCAGTTCGGCCGGCGAGGAACGGTGGTCGACCCTGGCCACCTCTTGTTCGATGATCGGGCCTTCGTCCAGCTCAGCCGTCACATAGTGCGCCGTCGCGCCGATCACCTTCACCCCGTGCTCGTGCGCCTGGTGGTGCGGCCGCGCGCCACGGAAGCTGGGCAGGAAGGAGTGGTGAATATTGATGACCCGCCCGGCCAGCTTGGCGCAGATGGCGGGCGAGAGGATCCGCATGTACCTGGCCAGCACCACGAAATCGATCCGATGGGAGTCGATCAGGTCGAGCAACCGCCCCTCCGCCTGCTCCCTGGACAGGGCGTCTGACCCGGCGGGCACATGCTCGAATGGCACCCCATGCGCGGTCGCCAGCGGGCCCAGGTCGGGGTGGTTACCGACCACCAGCGGGATATCGATGCCCAGTGATTCTGCGCCTCGCCGGTAGAGCAGGTCGTTGAGGCAGTGCCCCTCCCTGGACACCATGATCAGCACGCGGGGGCGGACCGCCAGATCGTGCAGATCCCACTCCATGCCGAACTGGCTCGCGATGGGACCGAATCCGCCGCGCAGGGCCGGGCCGTCAAACGCAGTGGGGGCGCTCCCGCCCGCGGTGGCCAGGACCTCCACATGAACGCGCATGAAGAACCGGTCCGCGATCTGGTCGGCGTACTGCTGGCTGTCCAGGATGTTGCCGCCCGCCTCGTACAGGTAGGCCGCGACGGCGTGCACGATGCCGGGCCGGTCGGGGCAGGACAGGGTGAGCACGAACTCCCCGGCCGGCGTGGCTGACCCTTTGGGCATGGCGCCGTCAGCCGCCCATCGCGTGCGCGCCGCCGTCGGAATGCACGATCTCCCCGGAGGTGGCGGGGAACCAGTCGGAGAGCAGCGCCACGCAGGCCCGGGCGGGGGCCTCGGGGTTCGTCATGTCCCAGCCCAGCGGCGCCCGCTCGGTCCACAGTGCCTCGAAGTCGCCGAACCCTGGGATGCTGTTCGCCGCGATGGTGCGCAGCGGGCCCGCGGCGACCAGGTTGACCCGGATCCCCTGCGGGCCGAGGTAACGGGCCAGGTAGCGGGCGCACGACTCCAGGCCGGCCTTGGCCACGCCCATCCAGTCGTAGGCGGGCCAGGCCAGCGAGGCGTCGAAGTCCAAGCCGACAATCGAGCCTCCGCCGGCCATCAGCGGCAGCACGGCCATGGCCAGCGCCTTAAGGGAATAAGTCGACACTTGCACCGCGGTCGCCACATCCGGCCACTCGGTCTCCAGGAATTTGCCGCCGAGCGCCGCCTGCGGCGCGAACGCAACGCCATGCAGCACACCGTCCAGGCCATCGACATGAGCGGACACACGCTCCGCCAGGGAGCCGAGATGGCCGGCATCGGTCACATCAAGCTCAACGACCGGGGGCGTGGTTGGGAGCCGTTTCGCGACCCGCTCCACCAGGCTCATCCGGCCAAATCCGGTGAGCACGACCGTCGCGCCCTCCTGCTGCGCCACCCTGGCCACGTGGAACGCGATCGAGGAGTCGGTGAGCACTCCCGTCACCAGAATCCGCTTCCCATCCAGGATTCCCATCCCGATCCCTTCTCGTTGTTGATGTGTGATTGGGGTGTAAGACCGGCCAGCGAGCACCTAGTGGTGCCCGCCGCCGCCTCTTTGCCGACGTGCGGCCGGCGCAGTATGGCTAGTGGCCCATGCCGAGGCCGCCGTCGACCGGGATGACCGCGCCGGTGATGTAGCCGGCGTCGTCTCCGGCAATGAACGCCACAACTCCCGCCACCTCCTCGGCCGATGCGAGGCGGCCGAGTGGCACTCCCGCCAGGATCGCTGCCTTCCGCTCGTCCGGCAGTGCGGCCGTCATGTCAGTGTCCACGAAACCGGGCGCGACCACATTCGCGGTGATGTTACGCGAGCCGAGTTCCCTGGCCAGCGAGCGGGCCAAGCCGACCAGGCCCGCCTTGGACGCTGCGTAGTTGGCCTGGCCGCCGGAGCCGAGGAGCCCGACCACCGAGGAGATGAACACGAGCCGCCCTCGCCGCATCCGCATCATGCCGCGCACCGCCCGCTTGGCTACCCGGTAGGCCCCGGTCAGGTTGGTGTCGATCACCGAGGTGAAGTCGTCCTCGCTCATCAGGGCCAGCAACTGATCATGGGTGATCCCGGCGTTGGCCACCAGGACCTCGACCGGCCCCTGCGCGGCCTCTACCTCGGTGAAGGCTTTGTCGACAGCGGCTGTGTCCCGGACGTCGCACGCGACCGTAGCCAGTCCCGCAACAGCTTTCCCTGAGCGAGAGGTCACAGTGACTCGGTCGCCGCCAGCGGCGAGCCGCTGGGCGATCGCCAGGCCGATGCCCCTGTTTCCGCCGGTGACGAGGGTGGATCGAGTCATCGGTACGGGATACCTCCTGAGCACGGCCGGCGGGCGCGGGCAATCCCCGCGAGCGTACCTGGCCGCACGTCAGGCCAGGCGGAGAAGACCCGGCCGGCCGTCAGGCTCGGCAGAAAACACCGGCCAGCCGTCAGGCTCCGCAGAAGATACCGCCCGGCGTCAGACTCAGCAGAAGAAACGCGCCGGCCGTCAGGCTCGGGAGAAAATACAGGTGGGATAGGTTGCCATTCGTGGATGAGAGCGCACACCGCGGCGGGACGGCCCGCATCGATCCTGAGTTCACCGCGTACCCGCTGAGCGAACTGGCCGACGTCGCCCTGCAGCGGGCCGCGGATCTGGGCGCGCAGCACGCGGACTTCCGCGCTGAGCGCGTCATGAGCCAGCAGATCGGGCTTTCCGACGGCAACCTGGAGACCCAGTTCGACGCCGACGAGGTCGGCTTGGCGGTCCGCGTCGTGGTCGACGGCACCTGGGGTTTCTCGGCCGCGGTGGACCTCACCAAAGAGGCGGCGGCGCGCGCCACCGAGGAGGCCATCGATGTTGCCCGGGTGGCCGCGGCGATCAATACGGAGCGCATCGAGCTCGCCGATGAGCCCGGGTACGGCGACGTCAGCTGGGTCTCGAGCTACGACATAGATCCCTTCAGCGTCAATGTTGCCGAAAAGGTGGCGCTGCTGGCCGAATGGAGCGCTGGGCTGCTCGCCCACGACCGGATCGATCATGTGGACGCCTCCCTGTACCAGGTCAAGGAGTGCAAGTTCTACTCCGATGGCGTGACCACGGCCACCCAGCAGCGGGTCCGGCTGCACCCGCAGGTGACCGCGGTGGCCCTGGAGGAGGGTGGCCGGTTCGAGACCATGCGGACACTGGCGCCACCTGTCGGGCGTGGCTACGAATACCTGACCAACGGCCGCATCCCCGCAGAACTGGCCGAGCTGCCGGGCCAGCTCGCCGAGAAGCTAGCCGCCCCGAGCGTCCAGGCCGGCCATTACGACCTGGTCATCGACCCGTCCAACCTGTGGCTGACCATCCACGAGTCGATCGGCCACGCGACCGAGCTTGACCGCGCGCTCGGCTACGAAGCCGCTTACGCCGGCACCTCGTTCGCCACCCTGGACAAGCTGGGCAGCCTGCAGTACGGCTCGCCGGTCATGCATGTCACGGGCGACCGGACGGTCGAGCACGGGCTGGCCACGATCGGGTACGACGACGAGGGGGTCGCTACCCAGTCCTGGGACCTGATCTCGGGCGGTGTGCTCACCGCCTACCAGCTCGATCGCCGGATGGCGAGGCTGACCGGGCTCGGCCGGTCCAACGGCTGCGCCTTCGCCGACTCGCCGATGCACATGCCGATCCAGCGGATGGCCAACGTCTCGCTGCAGCCCGCCGCGGGCGGCCCGTCTACCGAGGAGCTGATCGCGGGGGTCGAGCGCGGCATCTATGTCCTGGGCGACAAGAGCTGGTCCATCGACATGCAGCGGTACAACTTCCAGTTCACCGGCCAGCGGTTTTACAAGATCGAGAATGGCAGGCTGGCCGGCCAGCTGAGCGATGTGGCCTACCAGGCGACCACCACGGACTTCTGGAACTCCATGGAGGCCGTCGGCGGCCCCCAGACGTACGTGCTCGGCGGCGCGTTCAACTGCGGCAAGGGCCAGCCCGGGCAGGTCGCCCCGGTCAGCCATGGCTGCCCCGCGGTGCTCATGCGGGCCGTGCGGATCCTCAACACCACCGAGGAGGGCGCGTGAGCCCGCAGGACACGATCGAGCGGGCACTCGCGGTGGCCGAGTGTGACGACTGCGTGGTGATCGCCGACGAGACCTCATCGGCGAACCTGCGCTGGGCGGGCAACACGCTCACCACCAACGGAGTGTCCCGGTCACGCCAGCTGACCGTTATTGCCATCAGCCGGAGCGGCGAAGAGGCCTCCGTCGGCGTGGTCTCCCGGGCCGGCGTGCACGACGATCAGATCGAGGAGGTCGTCCGGGCCGCCGAGAAGGCGGCCTCGGAGGGTTCGCCCGCGGAGGATACGCGGCCTTTGCTCGGGCCCGGCGACAGTGACGTATTCCGGATGGACGCCTCGGCTGGTAACGACGCCATGGCCGGTCGCGGTTCCGCCGCCGGTAACCGGGGCCCGGGCTGGGATGACCCGGTCACCGGCACGGAGATCGGGATCTTCCGCGAGTTCGCGGGTGCGCTCGGCCAGGCGTTCGACGCCGCTGGCCCGGCTGGGCGGAAGCTGTACGGGTTCGCCGAGCACTCGGTCGTCAACACGTTCACCGGCACGTCCACCGGGCTGCGGCTCCGGCACGACCAGCCGACCGGGAAAGTAGAACTCAACGCCAAATCCGCCGACATGGCCCGCTCGGCCTGGGCCGGCCAGGGCACGCGCGACTTCAGCGATATCGACGTCGGCGCGCTCGACGCTGACCTCGCGCGGCGGCTGGACTGGGCGGCCCGGCGGGTGGAGCTTCCAGCCGGCCGGTACGAGACGATCTTGCCTCCGGCTGCGCTGGCCGACCTGCTCATCTACCTGTACTGGTCGTCAGGGGCGAAAGACGCGCTGGACGGCCGGACGGTCTTCAGCAAGCCGGGTGGCGGCACCCGGGTCGGTGAGCGGCTGGCGAGCCTGCCGGTAACGCTCCGCAGCGACCCGGCCGCTCCGGGCCTGGAGTGCCAGCCGTTTGTGGTCGCGCACGCATCGAGCCGGCAGTCCTCGCTTTTCGACAACGGGCTGGCGCTGCGCCCGACCGCCTGGATCCGTGATGGCGACCTGGCCGCGCTCACCCAGACGCGGTACACCGCTGACCTGACCGGCCTCCCGGTCACCCCCGCCATCGGGAACCTGGTCCTGGAAGGTCCCTCCGCCGGGCCTGGGGGTCCTGGCTACAGCGCATCTCTGGATGACATGATCGCCAGCACCGGGCGTGGCTTGCTGCTCACCTGCCTCTGGTACATCCGTGAGGTGGACCCGCAGACGCTGCTGCTCACCGGGCTGACCCGGGACGGGGTGTACCTGGTGGAGAACGGCGAGGTAGCCGGTGCGGTGAACAACTTCAGGTTCAACGAGAGCCCGGTAGCGATGCTGGGCCGGCTCGCCGAGGTAGGCGCCACTGTGCCGACGCTGCCGCGCGAGTGGGGCGACTACTTCACCCGCACGGCCATGCCTCCGGCGCGCGTCGAGGGCTTCAACATGTCCTCGGTCAGCCAGGCCAGCTAGCCAGCCTCTCCAGGCTGGCTAGCTGTTCTCGCTAGCTGTCCTCCAGGCGGAAACCCACCTTCAGGCCAATCTGGAAGTGGGCCACGCGGTCGTCCTCGATCTGGCCGCGGATCTGGGTGACCTCGAACCAGTCCAGGTGGCGCAGGGTCTGCGCGGCCCGCTGCAGAGCGTTGCGGATCGCCGGCTCGATGCCGTCGGGTGAGGTGCCGACGATCTCGGTCACCCGGTAGATGCGGTCTGGCATGCCGTCTCCGTTCCCATTCATACGGTGTCCTTCGTGCCGTGTCTTCGTACGGGCCCTTCGATGCGCGCCCGGAACTGGGCCGCTGGCCGCTATTGGCGCGCTGGTCGGCGTTCGGGCAGGCTGTCCTCCGTGACCCCTGACGCTGCCGAACTGCACCGGCAGGCTCGGGCGCTGCTGCGCCCCGATGTCTATGACTACTACGCGGGCGGCTCGGGGCGCGAGGCCACACTCCGCGCCAACGAGAAAGCCTGGCGGCGAGTCCGGCTGCGGCCCAGGATTTTTCGGGATGTGTCGGCCGTCGACACCAGCGTTGATATGGCCGGCTGGGCGGGCGGCCGCCTGCGCACCCCGCTGGCCGTCGCGCCCACGGCCTTCCACCGGCTGGCTCACCCTGACGGAGAGATCGCTACGGCCATCGGCGCGGCACGCGCCGGAGCGCTGTATGTGATGTCCACCCGGAGCTCCTGCCGGATCGAGGACGTTGCCGGGGCGTCCGCCGGCGCGGGGGGCACCTGGTGGTTCCAGGTCTACCTGATGCGCGACCGGGAACTCACCGCTGGCCTGGTCCGGCGCGCGGCGGCTGCGGGCGCCCAGGCGCTGGTGCTGACCGCAGACACTCCCGTGGTCGGCCGTAAGGGCCGCAGCAAGGGGCGCAGCAAGGGCGACGACCTAATGAGCGAGGCCGATTTCCTGGTCAACCTCGGCCAGCTGGCTGACCTGAATGCGGCCGAGCTGGCCAGCGACGTCAGCTTCACCGACATTAACTGGCTGACCGAGATCAGCGGTGGTCTGCCCGTAGTGGCCAAGGGCGTGCTCCGGCCCGATGACGCGGAAGCTTGCCTGGCGCACGGCGCGGCTGGCGTCATCGTGTCCAATCACGGCGGCCGCCAGCTGGATGGGGCGGTGCCGACGGCGTGGGCGCTGCCGGGTGTGGCCGCCACGGTGAGGGGGGCATGGGCCGGCCGTGAGTCCGTTGATGGTGCTGTGCCTTTTGATGGTGCTGTGCCCGTTGGTGGTGCTGTGTCGGTGGATGGTGGGGTGCGCAGCGCCGAGGATGCGCTGGCCGCGCTCGCCCTGGGCGCGCGGTTTGTCTTCCTCGGCAGGCCCGTGCTGTGGGCCCTGGCATGCGGCGGCGCCGACGGCGTCCAGGCGCTGCTGGACGGGCTTACCGACGACCTGGCGCATGTGATGGCGCTGGCCGGAGCCGCCTGCCTGGCCGACCTCGCGGGGCTGGCCGAGCCCGCATTCCCCGCCGGTTCCGGGTCCCGGGCGGTACCGTCGTTGCCGGACGCTCACCCCCGGCATAACGTGGAGTCGTGAGAGCCATCATCCCGGCCCGTCGTGCTCGCGCGCATCTCGTCACCGAGGCCCAGCGGCCGCTGTCGGAAGATATTGCCTACCGGCAGCGCCGGTACTTGATCATGATGGCAATCCGGGGTGTTTGCTTCGCCGTGGCAGTGGCCCTGTTCGTGTACGTCCCGGGCTTCTTCTGGGCGATTCCGGCGGTGGGCGCGATCGTCATCCCCTATTTCGCGGTCGTCTTCGCCAACGGCGGCCGCGAGCCCACCAGCACGACCGGTTTTCGCGCCTATGAGCCGCGGCTGCCAGTACCGCATGTCCCCAGGGAGCGGGGCTTCGAGCCGGATGCTAGCGGATCGGCCGGCGCCCCGCCAGAGCCGGGACCCTTTACTGCCAGTGGCCGGCCAGAGCCGGGGCCCTTTACTGATAGTGGTCGGCCAGAGCCCGGATCCTTTACTGATAGTAATCACCGCCCAAAAGGCGGCCAGGAAACGGTTGATCGACAGTGAGAACTTGCATGTGCGACGCGACCGACTCGTCATCCGGTCTTGACGCACAAGGGGGGGTTTCGGTGTAACATGCATAACGGTGCTCTGGTCCCCCGTCGGAGCACCTGCCGGCGTTCCGGGCCCCCGTCGGAACGCCGATGAATGCGACGCCGGGTGGTTTGCCCCCGTAGCCACCCGGCGTCGCCCTCACTTCGCTGATCTTTGATCAGCTTCGCCATGGCTCGCAGTACTTTCCCGGGGGGGACGACCCCCCGGACCCCC
>JAWWPY010000472.1:0-3390 GCA_033854735.1 Streptosporangiaceae bacterium
GCGCCGACCTTCATGTGGTCGATCCAGATGTTCGACACGGTCGAGCTGCTGAGCGCGCCGCCGATGCCGTTGACCTGGGCGCTGTCGTTACGATCCTGGACGTTGCCGAAGATCGCGAAGTTCTGCAGGTGGACGTTGGTGCTCGCTGACGGCGCGGAGTTGCCGTAGAAGCCGGGTGCCGAGCCGGTGACGGTCGAGTACCACATTCCGGCCCCGGCGATCGTCACGTTGTTGACGCTGATGTGGCCCGGGATGTTGTACGTGCCCGGCGGGATCCACACCGTGCCGCCGGCGCCGGCCGCGCTGATCGCGGCGTTGAACGCGCTGGTCGAGTCGTTCACGCCGCTCGCGTCGGCGCCCTGGCTGGTCACTGACACCGAACCCGCGGGCTGGGTCAGCGCGGCGCCGACCTGCTCGAAGTCGGCGAAGTCGATCGTGTAGTCCGGCGCGGTGTCCTCGGAGTCGATCTGCAGCTTGAAGGTCGTGCCCGCCTGATACGTCGTGGGGAGCAGGCGGTGCACCTCATCGAAGAAGTGGTGCGGGTTGCTGCCCGGCGAGTTGGTGAACGGGTAGCTGCCGTAGAACCAGCTGTACGCGTTGGTCAGGGTGAAGTCGGTCTGCTTGGTGCCGTTGATGTACAGCGACAGCGGCGCGGTGTAGACCGATCCGCTCGAGGTGTCCGGGATGCTGTACCGGAAGTCGATCGAGTTGGTCGCCACTGGCGTGGTGAACGTGACGTACTGGCCAGCGCCCTGCAATGTCACGGCCTTGCGATACGACGCCTCGTCGGCCAGCTGGCCCTGGGTGTAGCTCGGGCCGATGACGGTCCCGCTGGTGGCGGAGTTCTCCGCCTGCACTTCGGCGTACGGCAGGCTTGCGCCGCTGCCGCCGGTGGCTGCGGCCGACGCCGGCGCAGCCGCCAGAGCGAGGACGCCGCCGGCCGCGAGCAACGCGGTGCTGCCTGCCAAGGCGATGAGTCGCCTTAGGTTTCCGATGGTCGTTAACACCGTTGCTCCTTTCGGGGCGGAATGCCGGACCTTCACCGGCGGCACCGCAGTCAGGTGGGAGGAGGACCGAGGGCACACGGCTTGCCGCGCCGCAGGGCGCGGTGGAACGCCTCGCCGGCTCCGTGGGCGGAGGAGCGGCGAGGTGGTTCGCGAGCCGGTCGGGACGCTGGGGTGGCGGGGGACGGATTCAGGGGGAACGTAACATCACTGACATCAGTCCGCAATATCTGGACGTACTTATGGGAAATTCTTACTTCGGGCCGCAAGGTCCAAAGCGCGCTTCCCCGGACGGTGCGGGCGCCACCTGCCGCTGAACCTGGAGGCCGGACAGAGGGTGTCTGCGTTGGGGCGTCCTGAGGACGCGGCCACTGCGCGCAGCACTCGCTGACCTGGTCAACGGGCCTGCACCCAACTTCTTTGCCAATTCTGAACGTTTCCCAGACGGTTCTCAGAGGCACCTAGCGCAGGCTGGAGGGGCCGGCGGGTCTCTGCCGGGCCACCGGGGAAGCCGGGTACCGGGATAAAGCCGGGTATCGCGATCAAAGGAGCGTTGCGCCGTGCCTCGTAAGCATGCGGCTCAGGCGGGAGGGGGCGCGGATGGAAACGAGCGGCTCACCGCGGCCACGGGTGCTCTACTGCTGGTGCTCCTGGCCGCCGAGGGCGTCACCATCCTGCGCATCCATCGGCTGCTCACGTTGCACTTCTTCATCGGGATGCTGCTCCTCGGACCGGTCGCGCTCAAGGCCTCCTCGACCTGCTATCGGTTCGTTCGTTACTACACCGGTGCGCCTGATTACCGCAGGAAGGGGCCGCCCGCGCCGTTGCTGCGCTTGCTTGGGCCTTTGGTGCTGGCCACATCGCTCAGTGTGCTCGGCACGGGGGTCGTGCTGGCCTTCACCGGGCCGCACGCCGGGCCGTGGCTCTTCCTGCACAAGGCCACGTTCGTGGTGTGGTTCGGCGTCATGGCTATTCACGTGCTGGCCTACGTCGGCCGGCTCCCTCGGCTCATCGGGTCCGACGTGCCGCTCCTGGCGGCCCACGACCGGACCCGGAAAGTCCTGGCCGGGCGCCCCGCGCGGTGGCTCCTGCTGGCCGCGTCCATCGTCGGCGGCCTGGTCATCGCCCTGCTCACCCTGCACCTGGTCGGCCCGTGGGTAGGACCGCGGACCTTCGGCTGATTCCCTGCCGGAGAGCCGCGCTAGACCTCATAGTCGAAGATCAGAGCAAGGGCATCAGCCAGCTTGCGCATTGTCTTGTCGGCTAGCTGGCCAATGCTGTCGCCGGACAGCCGGTCGCTGCGCACCCGCACCGCGGAGTAGGACTCCAGGTGTCCGGCGATGGGATCGTCCGGGCTGAGAGCGACAACATAGGGCGTTTCGGTCAGGTCCGGCCGGTCGCTGACCTTGACCACGAGCGGGTGCCCCGTGATCGCGTTGAATCCGTTATTGCTGATGATGGCGACATAGCCAGCCCGGCCAAGTCCTTTGTAGGCGTAGACATCTCCACGGTTCACGCGGCGCCCTTACCGGCGCCGGGTGGGAAGTCCCCTGCGTTGGCCTCAGTCCACTCGGCCCAGGCATGCCCGGTCTCACGGTCAGCCGCCGCGATGGCGGTGGCCGCGTCGCGCTGGATCTTTTCGCGGGCCGCCCGCGTCATCCAGGCCGACATGGACAGGCCCGCCCGGTCGGCCTCGGCCTTGGCCTGCCGGAAAGCTCGCTCACCCATGCTGATGCTGAAGGTCTTCACAGGCATGTTCAGAACATTAGCAACAACGTTCCTATGAAGTAGGCCGAACGAATGATGGCAAAGCCGTCGTTTCTGGGCCAAGACCTACCAGAGCGGCCTCCGGGGAATCCTGCCATGAAGTTCCTGGCGGCGGTGCGAAATCCCGGATGGCCGGGTGGGATGAGACTCGCCGGGTGCTCGAGACGGCCGAAATGTTCTGGATCTCTACGGTCCGGGCCGACGGGCGGCTGCAGGCCATGCCTGGCCTCTCCGTCTGAGCGATCCGCCTGCGGGCACCGCGGAAAAATCTTTCTCCGAGGCCGCGGGTTGCCCCGGAATGTCAGAGGGTGCCGATAGGATCGAACTAGTCTTCGAAACAGAGCGAGCCAGCCCGGCATGAACCGCGCGGAAGGAGGTGGACGGGAATGTGTGATTCCGGCCAGTCGCCGTCCCTTCTGTCCGGTGTGGCGCCTTCCGGCCAAGCGGTGCCTGCGGTGGGCCTCTCGACTTCCGGCGCGGCCCTGGCGGCGATCCGGGCGGGCCTGGCCTACCTGAACACGGCGGATGCGGGCTCGATGAGCCCGGACGAGCAGGCGCAGTGCTTGCGCGAACTGGAACGGGTGGAGGCAGGTCATACCGCGGCGCGGGCCAGTGTGCT
>JAWWPY010000473.1:0-4307 GCA_033854735.1 Streptosporangiaceae bacterium
GCGGCCTGCATCATGTACCAGGTGCCGTTGAGGTTGGTGTCGATGACGGCGTTCCAACCCTTCACCGAAAAATCGATCGCCGGTTGCGGAAACTGGCCGCCGGCGTTGTTGACCAGGATATCGATGCCGCCCATTGCCATGCCGAGGGCGTCGAAACAGGCGGCGACATCGGCAGGGTCGCGGATGGTCATCGGCTGCACCACCACACGGCCGCCAAAGCCGCGCAGAAACGTCGCGGTCGCTTCGAGGCGCTCACGTTTCCTGCCGGCGAGGGCCACCTCGGCGCCGAGCCGCGCGAACAGGGTGGCGATTGCCTTGCCAAGGCCGCTGCCGCCGCCGGTCACCAGCACACGCCGACCAGCGAACAAACCGTCGCGGAACGGCGTAGGGCAGGTGGCCAGTTCGTCATCCGAGAAGCCGAACGCAGGTCCGTCGGCCAATTCCGGTGCTTCAGTCACAGGGGGATTCTCCAGCCATAATCCGGTGTGTCGTCATGCCGGTCGATCCGTTCAGCCGAAAATTGGTTTGCGCCGCGCCTTGAAGGCTGCAAGGCCCTCCGTTACGTCGGCCGACAACAGGGCTTCGACGGCGAGGCTCTGCTCCAGCCCCAGCGCCTCGGCGAAAGTGCTGTCGGCGCCGTGGCGCGCCAGGCGTTTCATCATCGCCAGCCCGGTTCGGCTACGCTCAGCCAGGGTTCGGCAATAATCCATCGCATCCGACCGTAGCGCTGTGTCCTTGGTGACACGGTTGATCAGACCACATTCCCTCGCGGCCGGCGCGTCGATCCAGCCGGCGCTGAGGAACAGGTCCATCGCGCGACGCATGCCGATCGTGCGGGTCAGCCGCTGGCTGCCGCCCCAGCCTGGGATCAGGCCAAATTGTGCATGCTGGTCGCCAAAGCGGGCGGTTGAGGTGGCGAATACCACATCGCAGGCAAGCATCAGCTCCATGCCGCCAGCCAGGCACAGGCCCTGCACCGCGGCCACGACCGGCAGCTTGCTTGCTTCCAACCGGCACAGCGTGGCGTGGCCGGTGGCGATAAACCGCGACAACATCGCCCGATCGGCCCGCAGTGCCTGCACCTCATCCAAATCGGCGCCGGTGCAGAAGTGCTTGCCCTCGCTGGCGATCAGCACCGCGCGGATTGCCGGGTCCGCCTCGAATCCGTCCAGTGCCGTCGCAATGTGCTGCATGACTTCGAGGGAGAGGCAGTTGAACTTGTCCGGTCGGTTCAGCCGGATGACGCCGACGGCGCCGTCGCGTTCGGCCAACACTGGCAGGGTCCGCACCGGCTGGGTCACAACGGGAACGGTGGGCTCGCCGGTCATGCGGACATTGATGGCTGTGGTGAGGATGGCTGGGGCGGGGCTGGCTGGGGCGGGGCTGGCTGGGGCAGGGTATGTACGGCGTCGAGCAGGTCAGCGGCCCGGAACGGCTTAGCCAGGAAGGCGAGGCCAGCGGGACCAGCGTCGGCCGGGCCGCCGGTGATCACCAGGCACCGGCGGGCCGCCGCCGGGTCGGCCGACCGCAACTCTTCGATCAGGTCGATGCCATGCTCCGCCCCCAGATGGGCGTCCACCAGGACCGCGGAGTATCCGCCTGGGTCCAGGCTGCGTGCTTCCGCGAGCGTGGCGGCGACATCGACCTGGTATCCGTCGGCAGAGAGCACTCGCCGGATCAGGGTCCTCATCTCGGCCACGTCGTCGACGACCAGAGCTCGTTTGGTCACCTGATTCCCGCCACCCTGTCAGGTCTTGCCGACCGCCCGCTGGGAGGACCGCGTACCCCGCACCTTCACTACTAATAGTAGCATTATAGTAGCTGAAAGTAACATTACTGGCAGGCGGTCCTGGATGCGCCGACCTTGGCCCTTACCCATCACGAGCGGTGCCTGGAAGGGAGCCACAGGATGAACGACACCAGCCCGCGGCAGGACGGCATGGACCAGCCGGGGATCACGGTGTTCCTCCTGGACGACCACGAGGTGGTCCGGCGGGGCCTGCGGGATCTGCTGGCCGGGGAACCGGACATCGACGTGGTCGGCGAGGCCGGGACGGTGGCCTCGGCACTGGCACGGATGCCGGCCCTGCGCCCGAAGGTGGCCGTGCTCGACGTCCGACTGCCCGACGGTGACGGGGTGTCGGTGTGCCGGGAGATCCATTCCTCTCTCCCCGGGACCGCCTGCCTGATGCTCACGTCATACGGCGATGACCAGGCACTCTTTGGTGCGATCATGGCAGGCGCAGCGGGCTACGTGCTGAAGCAGACGGCCGGCTCTGATCTGGTCAGCGCAGTCCGCACGGTGGCCTCCGGAGGGTCCATGCTGGACGCCGGCATGGTTCAGCGGGTGATCGGGAGCCTGCGCGAGCAGCCCGCGGCGGACCCGTTGTCGGTCCTGTCTGACCAGGAGAAGAGAGTCCTTGAACTCATCGGGGAAGGGCTCACCAACCGGCAGATCGCAGAGCGCATGTTCCTGGCCGAAAAGACCGTAAAGAATTACGTGTCATCCCTTCTCACCAAGCTGGGCATGCAACGGCGCACACAGGCGGCGGCGTTCTCCGCCCGGCTGAGCGCTAATCAGGGCTCATAGCAGCATATAGCGGCTTTAATAACTCCTGATTCCAGCCTGGACGCTGCGCCTATTTATGTAATGAATTAATCTTCCGAGCGCTTCAAGAATTAGCGATCAAGCCACTTTCGAATTGGCTACGGTGTCTCCGCGGTGCCGCGCTAAATCTGTCGGCTGTACAGAACGGCTTCGGCGTTCTGTTGATTCTCGGAGGACCTGGTGTCACACCGCAAGGCCGATTCACGGCTTGCGCTCTTGCAGGCCATCCCGCGGGCAGTGGCCCGGGGGGCGGGACTCGTCCGCACCACCGGTCGCCCCGTTGCGGGCCTGCTACGCGCCCGGCTCCACGGACTGGTCTCGTGGCAGGACAAGCTGCGTTCGGCGGCACAGGTCGACGCCTGGTCCGCACCTCTGACCGGTACCGGATCCGGCTCGTCTGGGGCGCGCGCTGCCCTCGACAGCCCATTTCCGCCCGCTGACCCTGGACCGGCCGGGCCTGCGACCGCCATCGGGCCAGGCCCGCGTGGCGATCGTGATCTGCCCGGGCCGCGGTGCCTGATCGTCACCAGCATGCTGAATACGGGCGGACTGCAGGAGGTCGCGGCGGTCCTGGCCCGCCGCCTCCCTGAGTTCGGGTTGCGCACAGCCGTACTGGATGTACGGCCGGACCCATCCGGGGACGGGCGGCCCAGCGGGTATCTGGGGCAGGTGCTCCGCTCGGGCGGCACGGAGGTTCACGAGACGGATGAGGCGGGCGCACCGGGCTGGATCGAGCGCTGGTGTCCCGATGTGCTGGCCGCCCACGGCGCGCTGCCCGGTTCCGTCCTGGCCACGGCCAACCTCCTCGACGTCCCCTACGTGGAAACCCTGCATGGCATGCACGACCTGTTCGACGCCGACTGGCGGGCCGAGGCGTCCCGCGCGGCCAGAGTCTCCGCGATCATCTCGGTCAGCGAACTAGTCCGGCAGCAGTACCTGGCCGGAAACCCGGGCTTCCCCCCGGCGCGGATCGTCACCATCCCGAACGGGGTGGACGAAGAGCGACGCCGTGGCGTGGACCGGGCAACGGCCCGCCACCGGCTGGGGCTGCGCGATGAGTACGTATTCGTCTCGCTGTCCCGGCACTGCCTGCAGAAGAACACCTACGGCCTGCTCGCTGCCTTCGGCGAGATGGCCCGGCACCGTCCAGAGGTCCACCTGGTGGTAGCCGGGAAGCTGAGCGATGCGCGTTACGGCCGCCGGGTCCTGCGACTCCGGGAGAGCCTGCCCTGCCGCGACCGCATTCACCTGCGGGACCACCTGGCGGACCCGGCCCGGCTGCTCGCCGCGGCTGACGGCTTCGTCCTCGATTCGTTCTTTGAGGGATGGCCTCTGGCCTCCATGGAAGCGCTGCATGCCGGCCTGCCCGTGGTGCTCAGCGACATGGGCGGCGCCCGCGAGCAGGTGGGCGACGATCCGGCCCGGGGGTATCTCGTAGCCAATCCCCTCGGCGATCCGCTGCGGGTGAATTGGGAATCGATGAGAATAGCCCGCTACCGCCCGCAGCCCAACCAGGATGAGCTGGTAACCGCACTGGAGAAGCTGGTCGCCGGACGCCACGCCTATCTGTGTGACCGGGCCCAGCTGGCCGCGGAATCGGCAGCCCGCTTCCGTGGCGAGACCTGCGTGGCCCGTCATGCCGCCGTCCTGCAGGCGGTGACCACCGGAGCGGAACTGCCCCCGCTGCTGGACGTGCACG
>JAWWPY010000474.1:0-5756 GCA_033854735.1 Streptosporangiaceae bacterium
CTGGCGAACCCCAGGACAGTCTCCGTGCGGCCTGCGGTAAGGGCAGCACCGGAGCAAGACCCCCGCGTTGCTGCTTCTGTCACCGTTGCTGTCAGTCGGATGCGGGGACCGGATCTACCGGTTCCCCATGAGTCGTGGGGTACGGTCTGGACGCTGAGAGTGAAAGTGCAGGTTGTTTACTGCCGAGGTGGCCGCGGGAGCGGCTTACCTCGCTGTCGGAATGGCGCAGGCACGAGCGTGCCGACATATTCTGCGTCCGGTCCCAGTGAGTCCCCCAGGAGCGTGGCCCTTGCACGTTTAAAGCCTTCAGGATCCAGCTCGGCCATCCGCGGAACCGTGAACCCAGCGCCAAGAATGGTGAGGGTGTTGACAACGGTCTGGGCCCTGAACTGCTGCGCGCAGTGACTGCCTGGGTCGCACTCTGGCCACCCGCCGGGTGGCGGATCGCGGATCAGATTTCCTTCCTCAAAAGCCAGGATGTTCCGTTGCAATGCTTGGTCGATCGAGCAACCGAACCTGCCCGTTCCGGCGTCGTTATAACTGAGCACTACGCTCTGGTAGTAACCGGGGCTCCCCAACCAGTAGGACTCCGAGTATCCTAGCCGTCGCACGATTGCTTTGAAGCTCCTGCCTTTCGGTTTACGCGCAAACGATCTGATCTCGGAAAAGCGGCTGTGACCGATCTTGGCTTCTAGCTGGCCGACGGTTAGATGCAGGATCTGGAAGCGGAATCGTGGGTCTGTCACGGTGATCGAGAATCGGACGACGGCATCGTTCTCGTTCGCGAGGATTTGCAGCCATGCGTGACGAGTTTGATACAGCCGCTCGGTCAGCTTCATCACGCCGCGGACGTCAAAGTCGCGAACGAAAGCCGGAGCACCGAACCGATCCTCGATATAGCGGCTAGTTACACCTGTAGCGAGTTCGTTGAAACGCTTTGCATGGTCTTTCCTGCTGCCGATGGACCGCCGGTAGAGTTTGCGGCACCAGCTGTATACACCGGCGGCGCTTCCGGCTATGGCCACAGCGGCTGCCGCCGTCGTGAGGGCGTCCGGCACAGAGAAGGTCATACCTGCCATGTCGTTAGAGGCTACGCGCACCATCCGCCTCCCGACACCCTCCGGTAGTCATCCCTAAATCCGGCCTGCAGTTCTCTCGTATTCCTCGTAGCCACCGCAACCTGGTAAGTGGCCGCCGTGTCAAATGGTCGGCGTAGCCGATCGGATGCGACGGCCCGAGGGTCGCCATTGACACGGCGGTCGCGAGCCCGACAACTGGGACGAGGAATACGGCACGCGAACCAGAGACCAGAACCGGAGATCCAGAACCAGAAAGACCGATTTCCTGTCCCGGTGCTGCTGGTCACTGGGAGCGTGTTGCGTGGATGAGGCGTTCGGCTTCGTCTAGGGCTAGGTGCCGGGGGTAGGCGTCGATAAGATCCCCACCGGTGTGGGGTTCGTGTGGCTCGACGCCGCCAGGGCCGAGCAGGATACGGACGCCTTCGCGCCGTAGTTCCTCGACGCTGCGGCGGAACGGGGTGCGGGCGGCTAGGGCGGAGTTGACGAAGGGGAGGACGACGATCGGCACGGCGAGGCCGGTGGCCTCGGCGAGGATGCCGAGGGCGTAGGTGTCGCTGATGCCCTGCGCCCATTTGTTGATCGTGTTGTACGTGGCCGGGGCGACGATGATCGCGTCGGCCAGCCGCGACCTGGGCTCGCCGGGCTTTCGGCTCGGGTAGCTGTTCAGCCGGGCGTGGTGTACACCTCGGCGCGTGAGGAGAGGTAGGCGATCTCGGCGGGTGTCTGGGCGAGTTCGCTGGCCCGCCGGTAGGCCTTTGCGGCGGCGGTGTGACGTCCGAGTCTCGCGAGTGTGTGGCCGCGGGCGGCGTGCCAATGGTGCTGGCGGGCCAGGCCGGGTTCGCCGGCGAGGGCTTCGAGGTGGTCGAGGCCGGCCTGTGGGCCCTCATGCCAGGAGATCGTGATGGCTCGGTTGAGGGCGACGACGGGGGTCGGGGTCAATGCGAACAGCTCGTCGTAGAGCAGGCGCACCTGGCGCCAGTCGGTCTCCTGAGCAGACGGCGCTTCGTCGTGCAGCGCGGCGATTGCGGCCTGGACGGACCAGCTGTTGGGTGGGTGGTGGCGTAGGGCCTGTGTTGTCAGCCTGGCTCCCTCGTCGATCATCGAGGTATCCCAGAGGCCGCGGTCCTGGTCTTCCAGCGAGACGGCGATGCCATGGCCGTCGACCCTGGCCTGACGTCTGGCGTCAGTGAGCAGCATGAGCGCGAGCAGGCCAGTGACCCGGGGCTCGGCGGGCATCAGCCGGTGGAGGATACGGGCGAGCCGGATGGCCTCGTCCACCAGATCGCATCGGACCAGATCGTGGTGCCCGGTGGCCGCGTAGCCCTCAGTGAAGATGAGGTAGACGACGTGCAGAACCAGGCCCAGACGGCCCTCGAGCTCGTCCGGGCCGGGCACGCGGAAGGGGATGCGGCTCTGCTGGATCTTGCGCTTGCCGCGGGTGAGGCGCTGGGCCATGGTCGCCCGCGGGACGAGGAAGGCCTGTGCGATCTCAGCGGTGCTGAGGCCCGCTATGTAGCGCAGGGTGAGTCCGGTCTGCGTGTCCAGGTCGAGAGCAGGGTGACAGCACGCGAACATGAGCTGCAACCGGTCGTCGGGGATGTGCTCGTGCTCTGGGACCGGCTCTGTGCGGCGCGCCGGATCGGCATCGGCGTGCAGAGTGGCGAGCTTCGTGGCCAACGTGGCGTCCCGCCGGATCCGGTCGAGGGCCTTGCGCCGGGCCGTGGTCGCCAGCCATGCCAGCGGCTCGCGGGGGACCCCGGAGCGTGGCCAGGTCTCTACCGCTGCCAGCAGGGCCTCAGCGGTAACCTCCTCGGCGAGATCGAGGTCGCCGAATCGGGCCGCGAGCAGGGCCAGCAGACGGCCGCGCTCCTCTCGGAACACTGCCTCGATCGGTTCGCCTGCCGGCCCCATCGCCTTGGTCCTCAGAACTCGGCGAGCGGACGCACCTCGACGCGCCCGTACTTCGCGCCCGGACACCTGGCCGCCCAGTCAAGCGCTGCGTCGAGGTCGGGGACGTCGATGATCTGATAGCCGCCCAGGTACTCGCGGGACTCTGCGAACGGCCCGTTGGTCACCAGTCGCTCGCCAGCATCGCTGACCTGCACCTGGGTGGCGTCCTCAAAAGAGTGGAGCAACCCGGAGTCAACGTGCACACCGGCCTGCCCGAGCTCCTGCTGGTAGGCCATGAACTCCTCCGCCGAGGGTGCTCCGCTGCTCGGCGGCTGGGGCATGCCCTCGCCTTTACGGAAACCCATGATCAGCAGCATGTACTTCACGCTAGCCCTTCCCTTCGTTCGGTGGTTCAGACACCTAGGAGACGGTTAGAGAACCGCTCCATCGACACCAGGAACGAACAAATTTCGGGAATCCCGCCGGGTGAGCCACTCCCACCCAGCAGCACGTCCCGCTCTTGGCCGCTAGTCGTGAGGGCGCGATCTCACTCAGTTCCGTCCTCGATATAGCTGGTGCGTGGACCGGCCATGGCCGGGAAGTTCCGGCGTGCCGGCTTGATCACGGACTGAACATCCTGATCGTGAGTGCATCGTGCCCGGTGCGCAGCGTGTCCCGCCATCTGAGGAGGTGCCGTGGCTGCGTGCCCGGGTCGCGGAGCTGGAGGCGGGCAACGGCGAGACGGCCACCGGCGCAGCGCCCGGCCGGTCCCACCAGCCTGGTCCAGTACGGGCCCGGGGTGCAGCGATGGCGGCGCTCGCGGTCTGCGCGAACTGCCTGCCAGTGGCCCGCGCCGCGAGGCTGATAGCCGCCCTCACCGCGGTGAACGTCTCGGCCGGGTTCGTGGCCGGGGTACGCGGGAAGGCGCCATCGCAGCTGGACCCGTTCATGGACCGGGTCCGGGCGCTGCTGCGCCAGGCCCAGGTCCTGTATGCCGACGAGACCCCGGCCCGCGCTGACGGCAAGCTGCGTTACGTGCACGTGGCCTGCACCGAGTTCCTCACCGCCCTGCACACCGGCGGCCGCTCCGCCAAAGCCTTCCACTGGAAGTTCAAGTTTATTTGCCTGCGCAGCTAAATAAATCTAGGATAGTGCCGTGCGCACGCGCTGCCAGGTCCTAGCAGGCCCGGCAGCACATCAGCCCGTCATCACAGGAAAGGCAACGCGAATGACCTCACCCACCCCGGAGCGAGGCAGCGGCCACGTCCAGCGGCCGCTGACCCGCCGGACCCTGATGGCCTCAGCGGGCCTGGCGGCGGCGGCCGTCCCGGCGGCGGCACTGCTCGGCCAGCCGGCCACAGCGGCCGCGATGGTGACCGGATGCCCGCCGGCGACGACCGCGCCGGTCCCGCCGCCGGCGAAGGGCCCGGCCATCCCCACGTCCGGCTACCTCGTCGAGGAGATCGCCGAGCGGACCTACTGGCTGACCGACGGCCTCTATCAGATGATCTTCCTTGTCACCGCCGAGGGGGTCGTCGTCGTGGACGCGCCGCCCACTATCGGGAACAACATCCTGCGCGCGATCGCGAGCGTGACCAAGGCCCGCGTCACCCATGCCATCTACAGCCACCATCACGCCGACCACACCGGCGCCATGGTCCTCTACGACGGTGCCCGCTTGTACGCCCAGCGCGAGGTCACCGGCCTGCTGCAGCAGGCCCGTGACCCCAACCGCCCGCTGCCGGACGTCACGTTCACCGACCGGCTGACCATCACGGCAGGCGGGGACCGCGTCGAGCTTGCCTACCATGGCCCCAACCACTCCCCCGGCAACATCTTCACCTACCTGCCCGCCCAGCGGGTACTCATGCTCGTGGACGTCGTATTCCCCGGCTGGGTGCCGTTCGCGTACCTCGCCGAGTCGCAGAACATCCCCGGCTGGCTCGAAGCGCCCGCCCAGGCGCTCGGCTATCCCTTCCGCACGTTCATCGGCGGCCACCTCACCCGCCTCGGCACCCGCGACGACGTCACCATCCAGCAGCAGTACGTCGCCGAGCTGAAGGCCGCGGCAGCGAACGCGATCGACACCTTCAACATCGACACCGTCTACGGGTCCGTTGACGACACCAACCCGTGGGCCGTCTTCCGCGCCTACCTCGACGGCGTCACCGCCCAGGCCACCGGCGCGGTCGTCCCTCGCTGGATCGACAAGCTCGGCGGCGCCGACGTCTACACCCAGGCCAACGCATACCAGCTCGTCGAGTCACTGCGCATCGACTACGGGCACCTTGGTCCGTTCGGCATCCATCCCTAGGCCCCCGGACCGCCGCGCCGCTGGACTCCACCCTTCAGCGACCGCCTGGTTTGCCAGGAAACCGTCCGGCACGCCTGACCCGCCCTGCCGCCCCGGTGCCCGGCCCGGGTACTGGCGGCAGGGCCATAGTGAGCACAGCCATGAGACCGCGCGATCAGACCGCGGGCCCGAGAGGCAGCGCCCGTACTTTGCTGCGCGAGCAACTAAGCTAGTCCGATGCCGGAGGAACTGACACCCCTGGACGCCATCGAGGAACCCACCTGGCGTGCCCTCGCCCGTTTCTTTGTTGCCGCGCCGCGGCTTCTGGATGAGGACCTGCAGCGCGGCGCCCACATCTCGCTCAGTGCCTACAGTATTCTCCTGCACCTGTCCGAGGCTCCCGGCCGGGCACTCCGGATAACCGAGCTGGCCAACCGCGCTTACCTGTCAGGGAGCCGGACCACCCGGCTGGTCGACGAGCTCATCGCCGACCA
>JAWWPY010000475.1:0-5252 GCA_033854735.1 Streptosporangiaceae bacterium
CGCACATCCGCCGGGCGAACCCACGCGACTCGCTCGACCCGGCGCCCGGCACCGACGCATCCTTGCAGGTGAACTCGCTGCACCGGCTGCTGCGCCGCGGGCGAAGCTACGGCCCGGTCGGCGGCGCGGCGGCCGGCGGGGCGGCGGCCGGCAGCGCGGCAGCCGGCCGCGCGGCGGCCGGCGGCCAGGGCCCAGGTGGGGCCAGCGGAACCCGCGGACCGGATCAGGCGACAGGGCTGTACTTCATCTGCCTCGCCGCCAGCCTGGCCAGGCAGTTCGAGTTCGTCCAGCACACCTGGCTCAACGACCCGACCTTCAACGGCCTGTACGACGACGCAGACCCGCTGACCGGGAGCCGTCAGTCCCGCGGCCGGACCTTCACCGTGCCAGCCCGCCCGGTGCGCCGCCGCTACCGCGGCCTGCCGCAGTTCGCGTGGACCCGCGGCGGCGCCTACTTCTTCCTGCCCGGCATCTCCGCGCTGCGCTACCTGCAGCAGCTGCCGGGATCCATTCCTCCCGCACCCAGAACGGGGTGATCGCATGGCCACGCGCCGGCCACCGGCCCACCACCAGTCCACTCTCTGGCGGCTCTACGACAGCGCCGCCGAGTTCCTTGACCACAAGATCGGCTGGCATCGCTTGCCGGTGCCGGTCGGGCTGGTGGTCCTCGTCGGCCTCCGCGATGTGCTCAGGAAGCGGAACCTCTACGACACCAGCGACGAGCCAGCCGTGAACCTGCCCCCGGTGGCGCCTGCCGTCCCGGAGGTACGCACCACCCGGACCGTCGACGGCAGCTACAACGACCTGGACGAGCCCAGGATGGGGATGGCCGGATTCCGGTTCGGCCGGAACGTGCCGATCGACAGCACCTACGCCGATCCGCCGTCGGAGTTCATGCAGCCCAGCCCGCGCGAGGTGAGCCGCGCCCTGCTCACCCGGGACCAGCTCATCCCGGCGACCTCAGCGAACGCGCTGGTCGCCACCTGGCTGCAGTTCATGATCAAGGACTGGTTCAGTCACGGGACGAGCCCGACGGATCATCCCTGGGACATTCCGCTCACCGACGACGACCCGTGGCCCGACCGGCCAATGCGGATCATGCGGAGCCGGCCTGACCCGACCGCCCCGCCCGGGGAGCATCGCCGGCCGACCCACGCCAGCACCAGCACCCACTGGTGGGACCTGTCCCAGATCTACGGGACGTCCGCGCAGGCCCAGCAGTTCGTGCGGACCGGCACGGACGGCAAGCTGCGGGTCGACCCGGACGGGCTGCCGCCGCTGCCCGATGACCCGGCGGCCGACCCGCGGCTGGTGCCGGGGTTCTGGACCGGGCTCCTGATGATGCAGACCGTGTTCACCCTGGAGCACAACGCCATCTGCGAGCGGCTGCGCGCCGAGTACCCGGAGTGGTCAGATGAGGAGATCTTCCAGCGGGCGCGCCTGGTCAACGCCGCGCTGGTCGCGAAGATTCACACGGTCGAGTGGACGCCCGCGGTCATCGCCCATCCGGCGACGAAGATCGCGATGCGGGCGAACTGGTTCGGGCTGGCCGGCGAACGGGTGCACAAGCTGCTCGGCCGGATCAGCGGCAGCGAGATCATCAGCGGCATCCCCGGCTCGGCGACCGAGCAGTACGGGGTGCCGTTCTCGCTCACCGAGGAGTTCGTGGCGGTCTACCGGATGCATCCGCTGGTGCCCGACGACTACAGCCTGCGCTCCAGCGCCAGCGACCAGGAGATGATGCAGGCGACAGTGCGCGACCTGGCCGGGGCGAACGCCCTCGACGTGGCGCGGAAGATCGGCGTCGCGGACCTGCTGTACTCATTCGGCACCCAGCACCCGGGCCTGGTCACCCTGCACAACTTCCCGAGATACCTGCAGGAGTTCCACCGCCCCGACGGCAACCTCCAGGATCTCGCCGCCACCGACATCCTGCGCTCCCGGGAACTTGGGGTGCCGCGGTACAACGAGTTCCGGCGGCTGCTGCACCTGGCCCCGGCCAAGGACTTCGGCGACCTCACCGACAACCCGGAATGGGCGCGGGAGATCGAGCAGGTCTACCGCGGTGACATCGAGCAGGTGGACCTGACGGTCGGGGCGTTCGCGGAACGCCGGCCAGCCGGGTTCGCGTTCAGCGACACTGCCTTCCGGATCTTCATCCTGATGGCGTCACGCCGGCTCAACAGCGACAGATTCTTCACCACCGACTACACCCCCGCGATCTACACGCAGGCCGGGATGGACTGGATCAACGACAACAGCATGGCCACCGTCCTGCTGCGCCACTACCCGCAGCTGCGGCCCGCGATCGGCGCCCTGCCGAACGCGTTCCAGCCCTGGGCCCGCGCGGTGCCTGGATCGGCCAGGCCGGCCGCTACCGCGTCAGCCCAGGCTGCCGGGCGGATCGACACCAGCGATCCGGCCACCCTGATTGGCGCCACCACGGGCCAGCTCGGCGCGCTGTTCCGGGCCGGCCGTGCTGGAAGCATTCCCGATGGCCGCAGCCGGGGCACGGTGCTGCTGGGCACCGGCGGCCCGCTGCCCCGGCTGGCTGCCCTGGTGTCCTATGCCCTGCTCTGGCGGGGCAAGGTGGTGAACGCGCGGAAGGGCCGGCTGAAGAACCTCATCTCCGCATTCTCCGTCCCGGCGGTCGCCGCCGCTGTCTACCAGCAGGACAGCTGGTATGACGGGAAGCCGTGCATCGTGCTCGACTACTCCAAGACCTCGCTCGTCGCCCACATGGTTCGGGACGAGATCCGGGAGATCGCTCCCGGTGTCTACCTCGGCCTCGTCTTCTGGGGCCGGCGCCACGTCCTGGACTTCGCCCTGGACTTCACCCGCGCGGACTAACGGGACACCGGAGGAACCGTGATGCCGACAGCCCCGGCCGCCCGCCGCAGGCGCATGCTCCTGTCGCCGCAAGGGCTTGTCACCTTTATCTTCCTGCGGCCGCTGAGCGATCTGTTCCTGTGGGTATGGCGGCTGGAACGGCGGGTGGAGTTCCTTTACCGGCCGCTGTTCGACAAATGGGCGCGGCCGCCGCTGTTCGCCTGGGCGCAGTCGCTGCAGAACACGCGGCGCACGGACGAGCATCTGGCGCTCGCCGAGGAGCGGCTGCTGCCGGGGGAGGAGCAGTACACCCGGGACATCATCGACGAGCTGGCCACGTTCACCCGGGAAAACTGGCTGCCCGGCGGCGCGCAGCGGTTCGGCAACACCAAGACCTTCGGCGTGCTGCGCGCTGAGTTCAGCGTGCTGCCGGGCATTCCGGAGGGACTTCGGCACGGCCTGTTCGCCGAGCCCCGGACCTATCCCGCCTGGGTCCGCTTTTCCGGGCCGGGCCCGTACGCGCCGCCGGACATTGAGGACTACGGCCAGTGCTCCGTCGGGGTCAAGGTGATGGGCGTCCCGGGGCCCAAGCTGATGGAGGACGAGCGCTTCACCCAGGACCTGATCCTGGTCAGCCCCGCGAGCTTCGTGACCCCCAACATCAAGGAGAACGCGACACTGCAGCGCTGGGTGCGCGCCAAGGCACCGCTGGCCTATGCCATCAACCCGTTCGACTCGCATCTGCTGCACCTGTTCATGCAGCTGCTCTACTCACCGATGCTCGCGAATCCACTCGAGGTGCAGTACTACAGCAACGTGCCGTTCCTGCTCGGCGAGGGCCAGGCGGTGCAGTACTCGCTGAAGCCGTGCTCCAGGGCCCGGACCAGGATCCCTGCCCGCCCGGCCGAGAACTACCTCCGGGATGCCATGATCAAGACCCTGGAGGCGGGGCCGTGGACGTTCGATTTCATGGTGCAGGTACAGACCGATCCGTTCCTGATGCCGATCGAGGACGCCACGGTTCACTGGCCCGAGGACCGGTCCCCGTACGTACCCGTGGCGCGCCTGCGGCTGCCGGCCCAGCGCTTCGACTCCGCCGAGCAACTCGCGTTCGCGGATGTCCTGCGCTACAACCCCTGGCACAGTCTCCCGGAGCACAAGCCCCTGGGAAACTCCAACCGGGCGCGGAAGCAAATGTACTGGGAGCTCGCTCGGCTCCGCCAGGCCATGAACCAGGTCGACCACGTCGAGCCGACGGGGGAGGAGCAGTTCCCGGCCTAGCTTCACGGCTGACCGCAGTCCCCCCGAGCCCGGGGCCGCCGCAACTCCGGGCCCTGCGGCTGGTGGTTAGGCACCTATGTCCTTGCTATCGCTTGACTAAACCGAAGCCAAGAGATTACTCAGAGACAATCAGCGGTCAGCCGGCGCCGATCAGTCGCCGGCGTGGTGGGGGATCCAATTTCCGGCCTTGCGGCGTGCCTGGCTGGATCACTGCTCAGCGCTCAGCGACGATGGCGAGCGCGCCACGGAAGGCTGGGGGGACTCAGGTTGAAACTTGGGAGAGTACGCGCGTGGCTGGAGACGGCACTGGCGCTGTGCGCTGGGGGGCTCGGCCTCCTGACCATCTTCTGGCATGACTGGATCGAGGCCCTGACTGGCTGGGACCCAGACCACGGCAACGGCAGCGTGGAATGGATTGTGGTCGCCGGGCTACTGGCCGCCGCAATCGTGATGGGCCTTCTGGCGCGCCGCCATTGGATGCTCCTGACCCCGGTTCCCGGGCCAGTGGCAGCACTACCAGGCGGCAGGGGTGGGCGTCATGGCCGTCTCGGATGAGGACCTGGCCCGGGCGAAGAACCTCAGCGTGCAGCAGATCAGGTCGCTGCGGGACAGCCGGGGCACGACCAACCAGACCCTCGAGGCGGTGCCTGACGCCGTGCTTCGCCAAGCGCTCCACCGCTTGGCCTACCCCGATCGCCCGGACCTGCGGACAGACTTCCGGTTCCGGCAGGCCACCGGAGATGGGGGCGCCGGGGCGCCCCCGCAGCAGGCCACGGAGACAGCAGTCACCGAGCTGTACGTCGCCGCGGTAGCCGGCCCGCCCGGCCAGACGGCAGGAGTGCCGACGGGTCCCACGAGAGCGGCCCCGGGCGGCGCGGCGGCAGAGGCAGGTCTCAGTGTCGCGGCCTGGGAGTGGCTGGGCCCAGGAAACATCGGGGGCCGGATCAGGGGCATAGTTGCCGACCCGGGCGACCCCGACCGGATATGGGCCGCCAGCGTCGGGGGCGGCGTATGGCACACACAAGATGGCGGTGCCACCAGGATGACGGTCGATGACTTTCTCGGCAACCTCGCCTGCGCATGTCTGGCCATGGATCCAGCTGACCCGCAGAAGATCTACGCGGGCACCGGCGAAGGGTTCG
>JAWWPY010000476.1:0-8779 GCA_033854735.1 Streptosporangiaceae bacterium
TTAGGGCGAAGCTGGGCGATGCGCGCCTGCGCGGATGAACCGCGTGAGCACGGCGAACCCGGCCCGATCCGCGAGTCATATCGCACCCGGCCGGCGTTCCGGCGCAGCACCGCGTTCTCGTGCCGGAGCACCAGCAACTCGGCATTCTTCACCCGGTCCCCGCGGATCACCAGAACACCAGGCTGAATAACCAGCGCATCAGCAGACAGACGATCTAGAGTAGCGCCTGGCCAGCCAACCATCACCACACCACCCCCGCAGGCCAGACGGCCAGGTCAGCGACACGATCGAGTTTCCGGGCGGCACAGCTTCCCTGGCAGCCGGGATGGGCGTACCCGCCAGCAGGGCCACCACCGCTGAGGAATTCGCCCGGCAGCTGGCACGGGCCCTGGCCGAGCCCGGGCCGCACCTGATCGAGGCGGTGGTCCCGCCGATCGGCTAAGACCGGCCGCGGGCCCGCCCTACTGCCGCGGGGCCCGCACCTGTACGGCACCGTCGCCCGGAGCGACCTCAACGATCTGGGCGGTGTACTGGTAAGAGCCGGCCTGCTCAAGCCGGAGTGCCGGATCGACCCGCACCCGGGCAGCCCGCACATGCTTGGCGAAAACGCCTACCGGCTTGGCGTTCTCGATGCCGATGCACACCATGACCGTCGTGGTGTGGTCTTTGTTGGGGATGATCACGGCATAACCGCGGTCGGTCGGGATTGCCATGCTGGCTTCCTTTCAGTGCTTGAGCGGGTAGAGCGGCGAGCTGGCTACTGCCGGGTCGCGGAACATCACGTGCCGCCAGTCGCCAACGAAGCAGAAGATCCCGCATGCTGTCGCCTCTGCCAGCGTGCCGGATACGCGGACTGCGGAGATATGCCGCGGCACGTCACCCATGGAGTAGACGCTGTCCAGGTCTCGCCACAGCGAGATGCTCAGCAGGGTGCGGCTGCGCCAGTCAGTCAGCACCTTGATGCCGACGAAGCCCCTGGCGTGCCGCCGGACATCGATCTTGAGCCGCACGTGCATGACGCGCAGGGCGAGCAGATCGAACAGGGTGCGGCACTCGAACCTGGTCACCACCACCTGGCCGCCCGCGGGATAGGTGTCGAGCAACGGGGTTATGCGCGCCATGCCTGCACCGCCGTGACGAAGCAGAGAGCGACAGCGGCCGCTCCGGACCCCCACCTGAGCCGACGCAGCATCCCCAGCGGGCGCCAGTGGACCCCCGGCCGGTAGGCGATGCTGGCAGCCATCACGGCCACGCCGCCGAGCAGGGCGGCACCGATGACGATGCCCGCGGCCGAGGCCGGAGCCAGCAGGATCCCGGCGGCGATCGCCACCCAGAGCAGCGAGACCACCTTCTGGGTGGTGAACAGGAGCCCGAGATCGAAGCCCCACACCAGGCCGAGCTTCCCCGGCGGCAGCCGGTACACCAGAGCCTGCGGGACCTGGCGCCACACATGAGGAGTCCGGTTCATCAGGTCAGCCACGGCGAACACCGCACAGCTGACCGCGAGGGCCCACAGCCGGGCCGCGAACGGTACCAGTGCCTGCGTAGCCATGCTGAGCAGGTAGGCCGGAACCGCCAGCAAGACTCCAGCGGCTGCCTGCCCGGCCAGCAGGCCTGCCAGCAAGCGAACGCCCGCCCGGCGATCGCTGCGCAGCATCGGGCCGGCGACCCCGGCCATGGACCGGCCTCATGGGCTGAGCAACTGGAGGACAGCACCCACGCCGGCGACGACAACCCAAAGCGCCAATGCCCTGATCCTCAGTACTGGCAGCTGTACTTGGAGTACGTGACACCGGAGCAGCTGTCGGCCGTGGTGCCGTGCTCGCAGCACGTGCAATAGACGCCACCGCTATAGTTGCAGTACCACACGTAGTAGGTCCCTGACTCGCACTGAGCCATCGTGTGCGATGACGACGAGGAATAGCAGAGGTTGCAGCACCCCGCAGTCACCAGCGCGGAGGCCGGAGTGGCCCGGCCGAATACGGTCGCCGCCGCGGCTAGGCCGGTAGCGCCAATCCCAGCGAGAAACCGTCGGCGGCCCGTGCCGTCCTTCTGCCCGTGCTCGTCTGTGGATCCGTGCGCTGTCATGCTGTCTCCTTTTGCATGCTGCCGCTTCGTTCCGCGGCGATTTTCGCCCGCAGTGCCACCACATCGTGGAACCCGTACGCCGAGCTGAGCCGGCCGTCGCTGAAAACAAGCGCGGTCGGGCTGAGCCGCACCCCGAACTGCTGAGCGATCCAGTCGCCGCCCGTATCGATGAACCAGCGGAACGCCGCGAGCCGGTGCTGGGTGACGAAGCTCTGCCCGGCACTCTCGCTGCCGGTGGAGACCACGACGGCTAGCTCGTCCCAGTCGCTGTGCCCGGGATCCTCGGTGAGCTGAAAGGCGATATCGGCACACGCGGAGCAGACCGTGCTGAGCACGATCAGCACCAGGTCCCGGTCACCGCCGGCCTGCCTCAAACCGGGCGGCCAGTACGCGGGGACGCCCCCCAGTCGCGCCTCCTCGAGCGGGCGCACGACCGGGTCGCGCCGAGGGGGGCCCGGCGCGGGGATCCGGGTGGCGAGTTCGCCGAGCATCGCGAACAGCATGACCACAGCCGCGGCGACAACCAGTAACGCGATCCCGAATATGACCAGCATCAGGGCGTTTCACCTCCAGAGCGGACCAGCCGGGCGGGCATCAGCAGCTCGAGAACCAGACGGCGGTGCAGCCACAGGCACAGGACCACCGTGCCGATCGAGGCGACCAGCACGGCCGCCGCGGCGCCGGGTCCGGGGCTGGCGGCGGACGGCCCGGCGGCCATGCCGGTGATGCCTAGGATGATCATCGCGGCGCCGAACGCGACGTTGACCAGCCCGAGCGGCCGCGAAGTGGAGCCGCCGAAACATCCGCATGGCGCCGTGGTGCGGCGCAGTAACCCGAGCAGCCCGACCGCCGCGATCAGGCCACCGAACGCAACGAGCGCGATGGCTGCCACGAGGTGCGCCGCAGGTACCAGGAATGCTGCCGCGAGCAGTAGCTCAGCGGCGGCTATGCCACGAACCAGCACCCCGGCCTGGCTGCCGCCCGGCAACGGCACCAACTCGGCCAGCGCCCGCTGTAACGCGCCGGGGGCGACCAATTTCGCTCCCCCGGCGTTAAGCAGCACCGCTGCGATGCCCCCGTCACTCACGGCGAAAACCCAGCCGCTGACGTGCAGCATTCACACTCCTGGCAGGATGTCACAATGTTCCCGAAAAACCGGTATATGACAGATTTACCACATTATGAGCTCCATTTCCGGGCTCGTCAATGCGTCAGTTCGCGCGACATCGAGGCGGCCAGCGTGACCCCGGCCGCGGCTGGCAAACGCGGTAGGGCTCGGGCCCGGGAGGGCCATGTTCGCCCGCACTCGCGCGGTCGTCCCGTCCTGGCCGTCAGGCAATCCGCGGGCTCGTGCGCTGTCGTGCCAGAAGTGCTGCTCGTGGCGGAGCCGCTCACCGAGAACAGCACGGATGTCGATTCGTACCGGCCCGGTGCCGGCATCGGCCAAGACGGCGACAAGCGCTGCCGCATGCAGGTCCAGCACCCGCCGCTGACCCGGGCTACTGTCACCGTAGATCTCGACCGTCCTCTCCGGCAGGCCGAGTTCCGCGGCGAATGAGCGGACCGCCAACGCGATGACTTCGGCATCGGAAAGATCGGCAGCGACAATCGGCGACAGTAGGAACTCTGCCTGCTTGGCAGACTCGACCATGTCCCAGACTGCGGGCTCCCCGCCGCCTGCCCCGAGATGACCAGCTTCGCCGGCCTCGTCCGCTTCTTCGCCGCCCTGCTCAAGCCAGACCCGCCAACGAGGCCAGGCTTAAAGACTGGGCCGAGACGGCGCGGGCCTGCACCTGCCGAACGTGCACGCCTTCACCCGCGGCCTGGACCTGCCCTCGATAGTGAACTCGGCCGACAAGACTTGCGCGTAGGCAAATGGTTCAAGTCCCTCGGACACGACCCGTATCCCCACATTGCTTCGCATGCTCTGCATATTTCTCCGGGCCGATGGTCACTTCGGCCCGGATTTTTGCGTCTCCGGGCTTGAAGGTGATCTTGAGCCCGAGCTGGTCGTAGATGGCTGTCTTCTCGGCGGGGGTGGCGTCGCGGATGAGGTCGCGCAGGTCTCCGAGGCTGGTGATGAGGGCGCGGATGTTGTCGGCGGTGAGCGGCCGGCCGGGCTGGTGCCGGGCCTGGGTGGCGTCGCGGGCGAGGGCGGCGGCGCGGTCGGCCTCGACCTGGCGGGTCCATCTGGCGACGGTCTGCGGGTCGCCGCCGGCGTCGAGGGTGGCCTGGTGGTGGGCGAGCTTTGCGTCGCAGTCGGCGATGACGGCCCCGGTGTCGGGGGCGGGGATGTCAGGCTGGGCGGGCCCGGCGGCGGGGGCTGGGCTGCTTCTATCTCGCGGATGGTCTGGTCGAGGCGGTGCGGGGCGAAGATGGCCGACAGCCAGCGGTCGATGGCGGGCACGACGTCGGGCTCGCGGAGGTAGACGTTGCCGGGGTGGCGTACGTGGCTGGCGAGGGCGTATTCCTTCGGGTAGCGACACCGGTAGTAGGCGACGCCGTGGTTGTACTGGCCTTGCATCCGGCGGTCGCAGAAGCCGCAGTACAGCCGGCCGCGCAGGACGTAGGGCCTGGTAACCCGCTCGCGGGTCTTGTCGCTCGCCTGCCGTGCGCGGCCGGCGTCGGCCTCTATGACCCGGGCGGCTTCGAAGTCTCGACGGAGACGAGGGGCTCCTGGGCGATGGTGTCGGACCAGACCCACTGCTCGGCGTTGTTCCAGCGGAGCCGGGTCTCGTAGCCGCGGGCGACGTCGTTGACGTCGAGGAGGATTTCGTCCTTGCGCTGCTTGTTCCAGACTTGGCGGCCGGTGTAGCGGGGGTTGCGCAGGATGGCGCGGACGGCGCTCTTGGCCCATCCTTCCCGGTGCGGTGTGGGTTGCGGGCCGCGGCGGTTACTTCCAGGCCCTTCGACCATCCGGTAACGTGCACTTCGAAGGTGCTCCTCGAACTGGTGCGGATAAGGGCTTCGACACTCTTATCGTCCCAGGCCAGGAGCACCTTCAGCAGTCCACGCGCCGATCAGCCACAGACCCGCGATGAAAAGCCGGGGCTAGCAATCACCGATCCGGACTTCAATCCCAAGGGCATGCTCGGCGAGTCGCTCGCACGGGCCGCAGAGGCTGAGCCGACGTTGACCATCGACGTATTCGACAGTCTCATGCCGGGCGATGGGGATGGCTGGAAACGGTACGACTTGCTCCAGCACGCGCCTCGGATTCTGGCGGCCGCACTTACGAGCGGCGTTCCGGTGGCGCAGGCCAAGGCGCGCGCGATAGCCCCGCTTGGCAGCCAGCGCACCGGACAATGGGAAATGGCGACTAGTGACCGCCAAGCGGGGTGTTCTGGTAAGCGACGAAGGTCCAGGTGTTGTCGATCTTCTGGGCGGTGAGGGTGTAGATGGTGCGTTTGTTGGCGTCGCTGCTGCGGTGGTCGGTATAGACGATGTGGCCGTAAGCGGTGAGGATCGCGACGTCGGCGGTGAGGAATCGCAGACGGTCGATGCGACCTTCGAGGCGGCTCTCGCGGGCCCAGGCGGAGAAGATGATGTCGTGGCCGTCGACGATCTCCTGCCAGCCGCGTTCGAGCTTTCCGTTCGCGATGATGTAGTCGGCGTCGGGGGCGAAGCATTCAGCGTAGGCAGCGGAATCCTGCCAGCTGTCCAGCATCCGCTGGTAGAGGGTGCGGATCTCGGCTTCGTCGGTGTAGGTGGCGGCAGTGACGGTCATGGCAACTCCGTTAGTGGTTGGCGTGTCACCAGGCGGCGGGTGCGGTGAACGCGTCGAGGTGGGCCGCGGCCCAGGTGCGGTAGTTCCTGGCGGGAACGCCGGTGACCTGTTCCACGGTGGGCATGGGTGTCTGCCCGTGGCCGTGCAGCGGGCCGGTCATCGAGGCGATGACGGCGTCGGCGAGCAGGTCGGGCATGCCGTAGCTGACCATGGTCTTGCGGGCCTGCTCAGGACTGGTCTCCACGAACGTGATCGGGTGGCCGATGAGCTCGGCGAGGGTGGCGGCTTGTTCTCGCGGGGTGATGGCGTCGGGGCCGGTCAGCGGGTACGCCTGCCCGGCGGGGCCAGGCTCGGTGAGCAGGTGACAGGCGACGGTGGCGATGTCCAGCGGATCGATGCAGGCCACCGGAAGATCGCCCAGCGGTGCGTAGACGGTGCGGTCGGAGGCGATGGTGGGCGCCCAGTTCACGGTGTTGGACATGAAGGCTCCGGGTCGCAGGAAGTTCGCCGGGACCCCGGCGGCGCGGATGGCAGCCTCGCCGTCGCGATGCCAGCCGGTGAGGATGTCCTCGGCGCCTTCGGTCAGGCCGAGCACCGACAGCTTGACCAGATGGTTGACTCCGGCGGCGGTGACGGCATCGGCCATAACGCGATCCTGGTGCGGCCCTTCGGGTCCGCCGGTCAGCAGAAACACCCGCTGCACGCCCTCGACGGCGTCCGCGACCGCGGCCGGGTCGCTGAGATCCCCTGCGAATCCCTCGACACCGGAAGGGGAGTCCGGGTTGGGGTTGCGCGACATCGCCCGGATGGTGGCACCGCAGCGTGCGAGCAGGCGGGTCAGCGCGCTGCCAACCGTGCCGGTGGCGCCAGTGATGAGGAACTCAGGCATGGGATGGACCTTTCACGGATCAGAAATAGCGATGAGGCGGGCGGATCGTCAGCTCGGCAGGCGCACGGTGGTGATCTTGGAAACGAGGTCGAGCAAGGCTTCGTGCCAGCGAACTTCGGTCTCGAGCCGGGCCAGCTGATGCGTGATCACGGCCTCTTCGGCCGGGGTCAGCCAGGGGGCGGCCGATGCTTGCTGGGCGCGAGCCGCGGCGACGCGGGCCCGGTAGTCGAGCAGCCTGGCGGTGACGATGTCGTGCAAGGCCTCGGTCGAGGTAGCCGCAGTATGTGCCAGCGCCAGATCGAAAGGGTCGGTGGGGACAACGACACTGCGCAGCATCTGCTCGTGCAACACGGCTAGTGCGCGCCGCCCCTCGACGGTGATCGCGTAGACGGTGCGTTCCGGGCGGTTGCCTTCGCGTTCGGAACGCACGACCGCGATGAGGTTCTCACGCGCCAGCCGGGCCAGCGCCCCGTAAAGCGCGCCCGGTTTCACGCTGGCCCACTGCTCGGCCCTATCTTCGGCCGCCTGCAGCCGGATCTGGTGGCCGTGCATCTCGCCGCGCTCGGCCAGGGTGCTCAACACGAACAATCGAATACTACTCACGCGATTACTCTTGCATGAGTATCTTGAGATGGCAAGCGTGCCCCCCCGTCGCCTCACTGTCGTCGCTGTACTCGCCGCGTTTGCGTCCCACTCCGGATACCACCGCGACGAGCTCATCGGTGCTCGTGGCCCGCTATCAGTGCCCAGGCCTCGTAGGTGATCAGGGGATGGTCGCTCCACGAGTCGGCGCAGTGGACAGACACGTCAACGTGCGGGCGGGTTGTTGTCACGCCGCGGGCGGATCGTCCGCGGGTCGTACACATAGCGGCCCCGCCAGGGTGGATCATCGCCGCTCTTGCCCGGGTGCTACTGGGTTTCGTCGGGGTGCTGCCGGGCGGCGTCGGACTGGGCGGCTGTGGGGTACCAGAAGTCTGCAGCCTTTGAGCTGGGACGACGCTGGCAGCTCGGGCAGAGCATGATGGCCGACCATGCCCATCCGTCCGCTCTACCTGATGTTCGCCCGGATCTGCGGCTGGCTGGGCCTGCTCGGCCGGTCAACGGCGTCCAAGGCCATCAAGCTGCTCGTGCTGCGGCATGAGGTTTGCCGTGCTGCGCCGCACCGTCCCCGGCCGCGCCTGGACACTATGGAGTGCTGAGGGAGTCGAACTGGCGGAGAATAGCCAACAAGTCATCGGTCTTCGCTTCCGCTGCGGCCCGGTTGCGTAGGACCGTGGACAACGGCTGGTCGAGGTCATCACCGTAGTACTGGAGAGCGAGGGAAACGTGCGTGTGCATCGCGTCGCGGGCAGCCTGCGCGTCCGCGGCGAGGATTGCCTCAAGGATGTCCTGATGCAGCGGCTCGCCTGCCCGTCGCACCTCACGGTCGGTCAAACTGCGGATGATCAGACCACGCACGAGCGGCCGGATCGATCCGAACATGATCCGCAGGACGGGATTTCCTGACGCTCGGACGATCGCCTCGTGAAACGCGACGTCGAGGTCGGCACGTTTTGACGTGTCAACAGCTGACTCGTGCGCGACGAGGATCTGCCGGATGCGATCTTTGGCCTCGGCGTCGCTGCTGGCGGCGGCGAGGCTCGCCGCTTCGCACTCCAGCATGATCCGTGCGACGACGAGATGATGGGCAGTCACACCCGAACGTTGGTACAGCGAATGCAGGGGGCGCGAGGCGTCGCTGGCGTTCGGTCCCCGGACAAAGCTGCCCCGTGCTGGGATAACTTCGATGTGGCCGCGCTCCTCCAGCCCGCGGAGAACTTCACGCACCAGAGGGCGGCTGAGTTTGAAGGTCTCGACCAGCGATCGTTCCGACGGGAGCCGGTCGCCGGGCGCCCACATGCCGTCGTTTATTGCTGTTTCGATGGTGAGCATCATGAAGGCGCGGGATCCGATCGTGCCGGGAACGGCAGGGTAGGCAAGTGCACCGTCTGCGGTCTGACCGGTCATGCCTGGAGTGTGCGGGGCTGGGGTGAGCCTTGTCAAACGTCCTCCCCTCTTCGGTGAGAGGGTCGGTG
>JAWWPY010000477.1:0-2526 GCA_033854735.1 Streptosporangiaceae bacterium
GCCTGTTCGATCATGGCGGAGCGTTCTGCCGGATCGGTTGGCTCGTCCTCGCGCTCGCCAATACGCCGCCGCAGATCCGCGGCTTCCTCCCGGAGCCGCGCCAGGTCTTCCTCCACGACGCGGAGCTCAGCCTCATACGCAGCCGCCGACTCGCTGGTGTCCATATGCTGGCTTTCCCCTTTCCCGCCCAGGGATCTCCGCTGCCAGATCATCACGTTCCCGGCCCAGCCACACTCCCCACCCTGGTAACACCGGCCGGATCCGGCCGCCAGACCCCACCCCGGGGTGTGGGTCAGGACAACCGATGTTGAGGAAGTGCCAGCGTGGTGCCGCGCCGACGCTGAACATTAGGTGGCCAATTCCCTGCCCGGGGGCGCTACCGCCAGGAGATGGTTTCTGGCCTGGCAGCCCCGCACGAGGAATGGACGGCATCGAGTCATGAGACAGACACACTGGCGCTCCGTACCAGCCGCGGCCGCGCGAGAACCATCTGAACCGGAATTCCTCCCAGCCCGCAGGCTGCCCCGTGGGACGTGGCTGGGCGTCCTGGTGGTGGGCGCCGGGTTGTTCGAACTGCTGCAGCAGGCACTCATCGCGACGAAAAACCCGAACCTGGTGCCGTCCCTGATCCTGGTCGGTTCGGTTGCCATTCCAGGGGCATTCGTGGCCTTTATCTACAGCCGGGGGCTGCCCTACGACGTGCCCGGCGGCGTGCTCGCCGTCGTCGCGCTGACCGGCGGCGTGATCGGCGTCATAGTTGCCGGGACGCTGGAGTACGCCACGTTGCGCCATCTGGGCACGCTGCCCATGATCGCCGTCGGGCTGATCGAGGAGACCGCCAAACTCATCGTTCCCGCGCTGCTCCTGCTTGGGGGCCGGTATCGGCGCCCCGCGGACGGTCTGCTCATCGGCGTGGCCAGCGGCGCGGGATTCGCCGTGCTCGAGACCATGGGCTACGGCTTCGTGGTGCTGATCATCAGTCATGGCAATCTGTCCGCCGTGGATGGTGTCCTGATGACCCGCGGACTGCTCAGCCCGGCCGCGCACATGACCTGGACCGGGCTGACCGCTGCAGCACTGTGGTCCGCGGCGGCCAGCGGCTGGTCCCGGCTGGCCACCCTCCGCTTCATCGGGATGTACCTGCTGGCCGTCGCCCTGCACACCGCGTGGGACAGCATCGGCACGATCACGGGATACATCATCCTGGCCGTGATCGCGCTGGCCGCTCTCGGCTACATCACCCACCAGCTCCGGGAACAAGCGCCCGCAGACAGCGAGGCTGAGGTTTTGCTCCGGGACCGGATGGGGCCTGGTGCCAGGTAATCGGGCCGCGCCAGGACGGGCACGGCCGAGCCGAAGAAGTCCTGGCGGTGCGCGCGGGCGGCCTCGATAGAGCCGAAGCAGCAGGGGAGGACCGGCACTAAGTGCAGGTGCCCTGGGCTGGAGCGCGCAGGCGGAACCGCCGGCCAGCCGTTTGCATTCTTGCCTGACGGAGGCATCGAACAGCCGCCCGCAGCGCAGGCTCCTCGCGGCGGACACGTGACCGAGCAATGCCATCAGTGCCTGCAACGAGACTCCAGCGTTCACCACGGCGGTTGTGGCGCAGCTGATGCGGGGTCGTGCGGCCGAGGCCGGCAGCTTCGGCGGCCCGCTGGAGTTCGCCGCGTACGGCGTTCCGGGAAAGGCGCCGTCCGCGTGGGTGAACAGGAACTGGGCCGGGCGGCCGTGGCGGACAGGCTTTGCGTGAACCACACCCGGGCACCCTGTCCATCCCTCCTCCGGCCGGCCAGCCCAACCCACCCGAATTGACAGCAGGACCGAGACCCAAACGTCCCGGCCCGAGGGGCCTAACGGGTCCGTGGATTTGCCGGCCCCTCGGCGAGGGTCAGGCCGGTTGTCGTGTCCCAGCCCAGGATGTGCAGGACGTTGACCAAGCGCGGCGGCACATGGTGCAGCACCACGCGCGTGCCGGCATGATCACGGCACGGGGCGGCGGCGAGGACGACGAAGGCCCTCAAGCCGGCGACGTCGCAGTACTCCACGTCCGCGAGGTCGATGTGAATCTCTCTGGGATCCCTGGCGACGCTGGCGAGCGTCCCAATCAGGCGCTTGTAGCTGTACTCGTCGATCTCACCCGCGACGAACAGCCAGGGCTCGTCTGCGAGACGGGTGATCCGCAACTGCCCGTCGTCCGAGACCACCTCGCCCGGGCTGCGGGAACTACGTTCCATGACAGCGACCTTCGATCCGTTCGCCCGCACCGGATCCGTGTCCGGCCCGGCGGACAGCCGGCTCATTTTCCACGGCAGCACGCAGAGCACCCCCTACGGTGGCCCGTTGAGGCGGCCAGCCACGCGGGCTGCGAGCATCCCCTGCTGGCCGGCTGGATGAGTTTTAGTACGCGGCCACCGCCGAAGTGACTGCACTCCGGCCCTGGCGGTGACGGGCTACCCGACAGTGTTCCCCGCACCGGGCGGCAGCCGTATCACCGAACCTGACAGTCCACGACCTGGCGGCCGGACCACC
>JAWWPY010000478.1:0-31794 GCA_033854735.1 Streptosporangiaceae bacterium
ATCCGGCCGATCCACCCGGAGAACCTCCGCGCCCAGATCAGAAAGAACCATGCAGCCGAACGGCGCTGGCGCCAGGCTCGCAAGCTCAATGACCCGAAGCCCACCCAGTGGTCCCATCCACCCTCCCACCCGTGCTTCAGTAAGTCCGTGCTTCAGTAAGTCCGTGCCTCAGTAAGTCCGTGCCTCAGTAAGTCCAGTGCCCGCGTAAGCCCAGCGGTTAGAGCAAGTCCTGTGTCCCTGTCGGTCCCGCGCCTCCGGGAAGCCTAGCGATGCCGCCCCGTGGTTAGGTATGCCCGTGGTTAGGTATGCCCATGGTTAGGTATGGGTGGCTACGCCCGGGAGCGGCGTTCGCTTTCCAGCCGCAGGGCCAGGGTGGGGCACGCGGTCACCGCACGGCGAGCGTGCGGGAGCAGATCATCAGGAACCGGACCTGGCGCGATGACCGGGTACCCCCAGGGGTCCAGCGCGATGAGCTCGGGAAGCAGGTCGGCGCAGACTCCGTGCGCGTCGCAGGCGATCGGGTTGACCCGCAGCAGCCGGCGCACGGCTACCGGGACCCCGGACGGCTCGGCTGGCCCTCGCCGGGGACCGGCAGCACGGGTGGCCGGCCGACCCGCGGGCACGGCCCGTACCGCAGATGGTTCTCCAGATCCGCGCCGAACACCTGGAGCGCGCTCGCGAGCAGGCCGACCGCCCCATCAGGAAAACGGCATGCCCCGCGTCCTTTTACCAGCGGGAGTAGCTCCCGCATCCAGGCGTCGGCCCGCTCGTCCCCGCCGTGGAGGGCGACATGGTCCAGCGCGCGAGAGATGTCCGGCAGCCCGTAACGGCACGGGCCGCACTGGCCGGCGCTCTGGCCCGCCAGGTAGCGGAAGACCCGCGCGGTCTCGGCGATGCCGCAGGCCGATGCTGGGAGCACGACCAGGACGCCGGCGCCGAATGCCCCCCCGGCCGACCGCAAGCCGGGGTGGCTGGCCGGAACGTCCACGGCGGCGGGCAACGGCAGCCAGCTGCCGAAATAGCCGCCCGACAGGATCGCCTGCGGTGGCTCCGCCGCCCCGCCCGCCAGCGCGATCAGGTCCCCGAGCCGGGTGCCCAGCGCGGCTTCGTACACTCCGGGCCTGCGCACCGCACCACTGATGGTGAGCAGCGCGGAGCCCGGCGCGGCCTGCGTGCCTACCGAGCTGAACCAGTCCGGGCCGTACCTGGCGATCAGGGCGAGGTGCGCCAGTGTCTCCACGTTGTTCACCAGTGTGGGCCGGCCGCCGACGCCGCGCGCAAACGGCCGCGGCGGTACGAACACAGGCAGTGCGGAGCCTCCGTTGAGGAAATTCACCAGCGCCGATTCCTCGCTGGCCACGTACCTGTGGGGGAGGGCCACCAGCTGAACGGGCACCTCGTTCATCCCCGCGTCCGCGCGGTCCGCGATCGCCGCGGAGAGCCGCCCAGCCCGCTGGGGCTGGCTGTCGTCCACGCACAGGTACGCTTCGCTGGCGCCTACCGCCGCTGCGGCGGCCGCGATGCCGTCCAGCACCAGGTGCGGGGAGTGGCTGAGCAGGATCGCGTCCTTGCCGCTCGCGGGCTCGGACTCGACGCCGTTGGCCACGACCACCGGGGGCCCGCTGCGCCCACGGCCGCCGGTGACGGCGCGCATCTTGCGTGCGGTGGGGAAACCCGCGCCGCCGCGCCCGGTCAGCCCGGCCCGCTCGACGCTGGCGATCAGCTGCGGTGTCCCGCCCGCCCGGCCATCGCCACCAGCTGGCGGGGGGCCGTACCGCTCGACGTGCGCGCGCAACCCGAGCGGGGTGCCCCGGCTGATCAGCCGGGGCAGCTGGCCGGCCGGCGGCATACGCCGCTCCGGCCCCGGGCCACGGAGCTGGCTCACGAGATGACCTGGGAACTGTCGCCCATCTGCGCCGTGACGGTCAGCGTCGGAGCCGGCAGCCCGGCGCGGTGCGACCAGCCCGGCTTCAGCGGGCCCGCCATCAGCCAGACACCGGCCGCGATCAGGACGGTCACCAGTGT
Source organism: Streptosporangiaceae bacterium (assembly GCA_033854735.1). Lineage (GTDB taxonomy): Bacteria > Actinomycetota > Actinomycetes > Streptosporangiales > Streptosporangiaceae > JAWWPY01. The sequence goes on from JAWWPY010000478.1 coordinate 2,026, forward strand.
GATCGCGGCCGCGACACGCAATCCCGCCCGCTCCGGCCAGCCCTGGGCCAGCCGCCAGGCCACCAGGCCAGCGACCCCGGCCACGCAGGCCAGGGTCAGCGCCAGCACCCACCGCGTCATGGTGTCGGTCCCGGTGCCCAGGCCGTGCACGACCGCGACTGGCCAGCACAGGTACGCGGCCCAGTGCACCAGCCGCCAGTTCCGGTAGGAAATCCGCGCCCGCGCCACGCTGGTCACCGTGAGCGCGATCAGCAGGTCGGCGGCGATGGCGCCGAGCCCCACCCAGATCGGCCGGTAAGAGGAGATGAACGGGACGAACGCGTCCGCGACCCCGATCGGCACGAAACTGTCCAGCACCGTGGTCACGATGTGCACCGCGGTGAAGGCACAGGCCAGCAGCGACACACTCCGGTGCAGGCCGATCGTGATGAACCGGGGCCACCGTTGCTGCTCGAAACGCACGGAGGTGAGCAGGCCGAGCGCCATGCTCAAGGTCAGCAGCACGAGCGCCACCAGGCCGGTGGCCCGGGTGGCGTACCAGAGCGGCGTGGACGAGGTCACCACGATCGCCTCGTGCCCGGCGACCGTCCCGTGTACAGCCAGGCCGCGCGGCGTGCGGCCCGTGTGCAGCACGCCGGCCAGGGACCCGGCCAGGACCGCCGAGGTCATGAGCCCCCCGACACCGCCTGGCTAGGAGCTGCCGTCGGTGCCGGGTTCCGCACGGGTGCCTGGGGCGGGCTGCTCGGCTGCGAATTGGCCTGCGGTGAGCTGCTGGATGGGGGGGTGCTGGGCGCTGAGCTACTGGACGGGGAACTGCCCGGCTGTGAACTGCCCGGCGCTGAGTTTCCCTGTGCGGTGCTTGAGCCTGGGCCGTTGCCGCTGCGCCCGGTCCGGTTCGGGCTGGCGGTGCCGTTCCCGGTCGCGGCGTGAACAGCCGCCCCGGCCGGGTGGCCGAGTGCCACCGCGATGGCCGCCGATGACACCACGCCGACCGCGCCAATGCGCGTGGTCAGGCTCTTGACCCGGCGCAGCCCGTCTTCGCGGGCCGCGACCGCGAAACGTACGTCATTTCGCCGCATGAGCCCATCCCTCCCGCAGTGCCAGGTGGATGCGCCGACGCCGGCGCGTCGGGCACAAAACATTTATTAGCAGATCAGACAGACCCTAATGCCTGCTGTGAATCGGCAGCAGTCTTCCTCAAGATCTTCTATTTTCCTTAAGACCTGCTGGCCGACGGCCAACGGCCAGCAGCGGGCGGTCGCCCACCGGTGACAGGGCGCCAGACGGCCATCTTTCCAACGTGCGCCCGGCCCGGAAGGTTCAGCCCGCCTTCCACCTGCGGCCCGGGCCACGGCCGGGGGCTGGGTTCTCCCGCTGTGCCCACGTATTCTCGCTTCATGCACGGTTACACCCAGGACAAGGACGCCTACCTCAAACGGCTGCGCAGGATCGAGGGCCAGGTTCGCGGCCTGCAACGGATGGTGGAAGAGGACGTCTACTGCATCGATGTGCTCACTCAGGTCTCCGCGGTGACCCGGGCTCTCCAGGCGGTTGCCCTCGGCCTGCTGGAGGATCACCTCGGGAAATGCGTGACGGAGGCCGTGCGGGCCGGCGGGGACGAGGCCCGTGATTCGATCCACGAGGCGGCCGAGGCGATTACCCGGCTCGTCAAGTCATAGGCCGAGGTTCTCCGCACCCTGAAGTCGCGGCCGGTGAACTACGGGGTTGCCAGCCATCCCGAGGCGACGGACGATGGTCGACGATTTGTCACATGGCGGCCACTTCGCCGTACTCGCCGCCTGGGACACTTTCGCCCGGATCGCGGTCACGAGGACGGGATGGGTCATCATGGGCAGCCGGCAGGCAGCACCGGATAACGCAGGGCCGAGCAGGCGATCGCTGCTGAAGGCCGGCTTGATCGGGGGAGCGCTGGCTGGCTCCGGGGCATGGCGAGCGGTGCCCGGACCTGCTTCAGGCGCAGCGGGCCAGGCCCACCTGCGCGCACCTGGCTCGCTTCCGTACCCGCGGCTGGCGCCGGGAACCGACACCATCCCCCAGATCGAGCACGTCGTCGTGCTGATGATGGAGAACCACTCTTACGACAACCACCTGGGCATGCTCCGCCGCCGGGACGCTGACGGTTTCCGGCTTGGCCGCCACGGCCAGCCGCTGGCGTCCAACCCTTACCCGGATGGCCGGATCCAGCATGCCTTCCGGATGCCCACCACCTGCCAGCTCTCCGGGCATCCCGCCCAGGACTGGCTGGCCAGCCATACCCAGTACGACGGCGGCGAGCTGGACGGGTTCGTCGAGTCCGGCAGCGGTCCGGTCGCGATGGGCTACTGGGAGCAGGCTGACCTGCCCTTCTACTACTCCCTGGCGTCGGCGTTCCCGATCGCTGACCGGTACTTCTGCTCGATGCTCGGCCAGACCTACCCGAACCGGCGCTACCTCCTCGCGGCCACCTCCATCGGCCAGGTCGATGACACCACCCCAGCGCTGACCGACTACCCGCCGAACGGGACGATCTTCGATGAGCTTGATGCGAACGGCATCACCTGGAAGGACTACTACACCAATCTCGCCACCACCGAGCTGTATCCACCGCTGTACCTGAAGAACCTCGGCTCGAAGGTCGTCCCCATCGCGGGGTTCTTCGCCGACGCGGCGGCGGGCACCCTGCCGGACGTCTGCCTGGTCGAACCCGAGTACGGCACGCAGGACGAGGAGAACCCGCAGAACATCGCCCAGGGCGAGGCGTTCGCCGCCCAGGTGATCAACGCGGTGGTGGCCGGCCTGGCCTGGGACCGCACCCTCCTGATCTGGACCTTCGACGAGCATGGTGGCTACTACGACCATGTCCCCCCGCCGGCCGCCGTGCCGCCGGACAGCATCGCGCCGCAGGTGCCGGCCGGGCAGGGAACGGCCTACGACGGGTTTGCCCGGTACGGATTCCGCGTGCCGTGCGCCGTGGTGTCGCCGTGGGCGCGCCCCCGCTACGTCTCACACCATGTCTACGACCACACGAGCATCCTGAAGCTGCTGGAGACCAAGTGGAATCTCCCCGCCCTGACTTACCGGGACGCCAACGCGGGCGACATGCTGGACATGCTCGACCTGCGCAGGCCGGCCTTCGCCGACCCGCCGCTCCTGGCCAGGCCGTTGCTCGATTCCGATCCCAGCGCGCTGGCCTGCTCGGTGTCCGGACCCGGTGTCATCCCACCGCCCGGCTCCATCTCCCCGCCGCAGCCATGACCGCTGCGACCTGGCCGGTCAGGTGCCGTTTCCCGGATCCCGGTCCGGGCCGCCGCCCGGCGAGCCATGCTCAGGATCCGCGAGAGCGGCAAAGGCGCGCAGGTTGGCTAGACTCTCGCCCCGCTTCAGCCGCCACGCCCACTCCTTGCGGATAGACGAAGCGAAGCCGAGGGCCAGCGCCGCGTCGAAATTCTCGTCGGAATAGCTGAGCACGCAGCCCAGGATCCGGTCGATCTCGTCCGCGGACGCCGAGCCAAGCGGGAGCCGGCCCACCAGGTAGACATCCCCCACCGGGTCCAGCGCGAAATGCACCCCGTACATCCGGCCATTGCGGCCGAGGAGGAACCGGTAGAACCGGGCGTGGTTCTCGTCGGGCTGCCGGCAGAAGAACGCCTCGACGTGCAGGCTGTGGGTCCCGGCGATGAGCCAGGTCATGGTGGCGAGCTTGTGCTTGCCCTCCAGCCGGACCAGGTAACTTCCCGGCTGCGGACTCTCCCAGGCCAGCCCGAGATCGGCCAGGGCCGACTCGATCGCGGTGGCGGCGTCCGTGCGCGTCACCTGCGGGGGGGCCACGTCATCCATAACTCCCATACTGCCAAGCCAGGTCAGGAAGGCAGGGCCCGGGTGAACCTGTCCGCGGCCACGGCGTTGCTCATCGCGCCGGCATAGACCGCCATCAGCCGGTCGACGGTTCCATTCCAGCCGAACCGGGAGGCGTGGGCCACGGCGCCCCGGGACAGCCGTTCCCGCAGTTCCGGGGCAACGATCAGGTCCCGGAGCACCCGCGCGTAGGCCGCCGGGTCGTGGCCTTCCACCAGCACACCGGAAACGCCGTCCTGGACCGCCGTGCGCAGGCCGCCGACGGAGGCAGCGAGCACCGGCGTGCCGCATGCCTGGGCCTCCACCGCCACCAGGCCGAACGACTCGGAGTACGACGGCACCATGACCACCGTTGCGGCCCGGTACCAGTCGGCGAGTTCCGATTGCGGGCACGGCGGCTCGAGCCGGACCAGGTCAGCGATCCCCAGGGTGCGGGCCAGTTCGGTCAGGCCATCGGGGTCCGCACGCCCGGTCCCGCTCGGCCCGCCGACGAATGCCACGGTCAGCGTGCGGGCCAGCGCGGGATCGTCGCGGATCAGCAGGGCGGCGGCTCGCAGCACCACGTCGGGCGCCTTGAGCGGCTGCACCCGGCCCGCGAAAACCACCACCGGCTGATCGACAGGCAGGCCCAGCCCGCGCCGGGCGGCCGCGGCCGACCCGGGCCTGAACACGGAGAGATCGACCCCGGGGTTCACCGTCCAGAGCTTCGCCGGGTCGGCCCCGTACAGGCCGATCAGCTGACGGGCTTCCTCGTCGGTGTTCGCGACAAGCCGGTCCGCGGTCGCCACGACTTCTGCCTCGCCCCGGATCCTCATCTCGGGCTCGGCCGCGTCCCCCCAGGCCAGGGCGGCGTTCTTGACCCGTCCCAGCGTGTGCATGGACTGGACGAGCGGAACCCCCCACCGCTCCTTGGCCACGGCGCCCACCTGGCCGGACAGCCAGTAATGCGCGTGCACGAGGTCATACCGGCCCGGAGCGTAGGCCGCCTCGGTACGCAGCACCTCAAAGGTGAAATGGCAGAGCTGGGCCGGAAGATCGGCCTTGTCGAGGTCCTCGAACGGGCCCGCGGCCACATGCCGCACGAGCACTCCGGGGACAAGCTCGGCGACAGGCGGGGCATCACGCGACACCGCGCGGGTGAAAATCTCCACCTCGACTCCGCGGGCGGCGAGCCGTTTGGCTACCTCGACCACATAGACGTTAAGGCCCCCGGCGTCCCCGGTGCCTGGTTGCTCAAGCGGAGAGGTATGGACGCTCAGGGTCGCGATCCGCCGGGGAGAGGGTTGGGGCACGGTCATGCACCTCCGCCTGATCAACCCCGCCGCACTGCGGGGTGTTCCCGTTTGCCCGTCGGTGGGCCCGCACTAGGCTCTTGTCCATGACAACGCTGGTGCTGCTGCGGCATGGCGAAAGTGAGTGGAACGCCGAGGGGCTCTTCACCGGCTGGGTGGACGTGGGCCTGTCGGAACGCGGCGCAAGCGAGGCCACGAGCGGCGGAGGGTTGCTGCGTGAGGCGGGCATCCGGCCCGATATCGTGCACACTTCCGTGCTGACCCGGGCGATCCAGACAGCCAACCTCGCGCTTGAGTCCGCGGGCCTGCTCTGGCTTCCGGTGCGCCGGTCCTGGCGGCTCAACGAGCGCCACTACGGCGCGCTGCAGGGCAAGAACAAGGCCCAGACCCGGGAGGAGTTCGGGGACGAGCAGTTCATGCTGTGGCGGCGCTCCTACGACACGCCGCCCCCGCCACTGGCCGACGACGCACCGCTGTCGGCGGCCCATGACGCCAGGTACGCGCTCCTGCCCGAGGAACTCAGGCCGCGCACCGAGTGCCTCAAGGACGTCCTGGAACGGATGCTGCCGTACTGGCACGACGCGATTGTCCCGGATCTCGCCGCGGGCCGGACCGTGCTCGTGGTTGCGCACGGCAACTCGCTGCGCGCCCTGGTCAAGCACCTGGACGGCATCGGGGACGCGGACATCGCCGAGCTGAACATCCCGACTGGAATCCCGCTGCTCTATGACATCGGCCCGGATTTCCGGCCGGAGGTGCCGGGCGGCAGGTACCTTGATCCGCAGGCAGCCATGGCGGCGGCGGAGGCGGTCCGGTCACAGGGGCGCTGAGGCCCCCGCCCGGGGGCAGATCGCGCCGGTTTAGCTAGCCGTGGGCCCGTCTGACCTGGACGTATGTGGTTTCACTTGGGCAAACTAGTCATGTCCGGGTGTCAACCGGTTTGTGAATACCTGGGAAATAGCACCGTATATGGGTAGCCGCCCTCGCGCGCTCCGGGTGCTCGCCGCCTACCATCAAAGTGTGCATGTGCAGCTAGCGGCCGTCACTGCCGCACCGGTAGGCGTCCCCAGTCTCCTCGCGACGGGGGCCGCTACCGCATGAAGATCCGTAAAGCGGCGGTCAAGACGCAGTCCCCCTACGCCGAGCGACGCCAGCCGGCCCGGCTCCCCGCGGGTATCGCGGCCGTCCTCGGCGTCCTCTCCTCGTCTGCCGTGGTCATCGACAGCGAGGACCATGTGCTGCGGGCAAGCTCGGCGGCGCGGTCGTTCGGCCTGGTCAAGGGCGACCGGCTGATGGTGGGTGAACTGCTCGCGCTGGCCCGTCAGGTCCGCAGGGACGGGGAAATCCGGGAGGGCGAGATCGAGGTCTCCGGCACCAAGCTCGGTGGCCGGACCACGAACTTCGCGGTGCGGGTCGCGCCGCTCGGTGCCGGGGTGGGCGGCGGCGGGCTGGTGCTGCTGCTCGCGGAGGATCAGACCGAGAGCCGCAGGGTGGAGGAGGTCCGGCGGGATTTCGTGGCCAACGTCAGCCATGAGCTCAAGACCCCGATCGGCGCCCTCGCGCTGCTCGCCGAGACGGTGGAGGACGCGGCGGACGATCCCGAGGCCGTCCGCCGGTTCGCCGGCCGGATGCGGCAGGAAGCCTCTCGCCTGACCAAGCTGGCCCAGGACCTGATCATCCTGTCGCGGATACAGGCGGCCGAGCCCATCCCCGACCCGATCCCTGTCGAACTGGCCATCGTGGTCGCCGAGGCGCTGGACAGGTGCCGGATGAAGGCCAGCGCCCACGGCATCGAGCTCGCGGCCACGACAGATCCCGGGCTGGTGGTGATGGGCGATGAGGACCTCCTGGTCAACGCGTTGCGGAACCTGCTCGAGAACGCAGTGGCCTACAGCCCGGAGCGGACGCGCGTGGTGGTCAGCACGAGACGGATCGGCGACGACGCCGCCGAAGTGAGCGTGGCGGATCAGGGGATCGGCATTCCGCAACGGGATCTGGAGCGGATCTTCGAGCGGTTCTACCGGGTAGACCCGGCGCGGTCACGTGCCACCGGCGGGACGGGGCTGGGCCTGGCCATCGTGAAGCATGTGACCGCCGCTCATGGCGGCGACATCAACGTCTGGAGCAAGGAAGGCGCGGGGTCCACGTTCACCTTGCGGCTTCCTGTGACGACCCGTGCCCGCACCGCGGCGCCGGGCGCCCCGCCATCTACTGCACAACCTGCCTGGGAGGCTGTGAAGTGACCCGAGTACTCGTGGTCGAGGACGAAGAATCGTTCAGTGACGCGCTCTCCTACATGCTCCGTAAGGAGGGTTTCGAAGTCGCGGTATGCCCAACAGGTCCTGACGCGATCGAGACGTTCGACCGGGAGGGAGCGGATCTCGTCCTGCTCGATCTCATGCTGCCCGGGCTACCCGGCAGTGAGGTCTGCCGGACGCTGCGCGAACGGTCCAGTGTCCCCGTGATCATGCTGACCGCCAAGGACAGTGAGATCGACAAGGTTGTCGGCCTGGAACTGGGCGCCGACGACTATGTGACCAAGCCCTTCTCCTCCCGCGAGCTCGTCGCCCGGATGCGCGCGGTGCTCCGCCGTCGCGGCGAGCCTGACGAACAGGGGATCGCCACGCTGGAGTCCGGTCCGGTCCGGATGGACGTGGACCGGCACGTGGTCACCGTGCGCAGCGACCAGATCCAGCTCCCGCTCAAGGAGTTCGAGCTGCTTGAGGTGCTGCTGCGCAATGCCGGGCGGGTACTGACCCGGATGCAGCTCATCGACCGGGTCTGGGGCGCGGACTACGTCGGTGACACCAAGACCCTCGACGTCCACATCAAGCGGCTCCGCGCGAAGGTGGAGATCGATCCGGGCAACCCGCGGCACATCATCACGGTGCGTGGCCTCGGCTATAAGTTCGAGCCAGTCGGCTGAGGGTCCGTCCCGGCCCGCGCCCTGTCCCGGTGCGGGCACCAGGCCGCCGTGGGTGCCGGGCGGCGTGGGCGCTGGGCCCGCTGCTGCCCCGCTACGGCGTGGCGGAAGCGGACGGGGTGACTGAGGCCGTTGGGGTGGCGGAGGGGGTGGCCGTCGCGGACCCGGACGCCTTGGGCTGGGCAGACGCCTTGGGAGTGGCGGTGGGAATCGCCGGCGCGGGAGAGAACGTCGCGTAGTAGTCCACCCGCGACATCACTGGAACTCTCAGAGTCACGCTGCCCGCGTTCTGGAAGTTCAGGGTCACCCGGATATCCACGCCGGCCATCAAGCGCCGGGTGAGGTGATCCAGGATGAGCCGGGGCGCGGGCCCGGTGAACAGCACCGCCTGATTCCGCGGCAGCCTGGCCCCGCTGCCCGGCAGCCGCACCGAACGGGCCGTGCCCGGTGCTGAAACGCTGACCAGCCGGTCCGCGGGACCGGTGTTCACCAGGGCCAGATAGAGCCCCGCGGAACTGCCGGCCGGCAGTGAGCGATCCCCGGCCGCGCCCAGCGCGAACACGTTTTGGATGGCCAGCTGGCCCGCCGTGCCCGAGGGGAGCACCGCGGACCCGCCCGGGGTCGGCTGGTGCCACTGGCTCGTGGGCGCGTTGTTGCCCGCCTCGCAACCGGCGAGCACGGGGACCAGCGCTGCCGCCCCGACAATGACGGCCCGTCGCAGCGCCGTTGAGCTGCGGCCATGGAGGATCACGGCGTGCTCTCCTCGGGAGATTGGATGAGGTGCACCTGGAATGCCGGACAGCGTATCGGCTGATGCCGCGTGGGCCGTCGCCGGCCCACGCGGTCAGACGGCCCCAGGCGAGGGGGCCAGGCCCGGCGACCCGTCGGACGGCAGCGCCCGGAGGCTGCTGCCCAGCTGGACCCCGGGCCCGAGGTTGCGCAGCACCTTGCTGACCGACCCATCGGCGTCCACGAGGACAGCGGTCAGCCCGGTGCGGTGATACGCCGAGCCGAGCACGTCGCCCGCGTCGTAGATGACATGGGCGGAATCCTCGCCGCTCCCCGCGGCGAGCGCTTTCACCTCGGTTATCCAGCCACTGGCTCCGACGAGGTAGATCAGTATGCCGGTGGCCGCGGCTTGCACGCTGAGCTGCTGCAACGCGGTCGCACAGCGGCATCCAGCGGGGATCAGGACCAGCGCAGCAGGCATCAGGTTGCGCAGCGGGACCAGCCGGCCGTCGACCTGGGCAGTCCTGTCCGGCAGCGGGGCGCCGACCTGGCCCACCGTGGGCGTCCGAGGGCCGGCCGTGGCCGCGGCCGTCCGCTGAGGGGGTTCCTCGACAACGCGGCCAGCGCTGAACATGGTGAGAGTCGCCCCGGCCAGGAGAGTGAGCGCGAGGCAGCTGGCCAGCAACGGGAGCACCATGCCACCCTTGGTCAGTGGCTCATGCAGCCGCCGCGCGAGCCGGTGCCTGCGCCTGGCGCGCAGCTCACGGCGATAGGCCTGCACCTCACGGTCGAGTTCCCTGGCGTCGTCAGGGATCTCGATGTCCACGGCTGGCAGGTCATAGTCGTCCCGTTCCGGGTCCCCGCCAATGTTCACGTGCATCTCTCCGGCGTGGCGTCTTTGCCATAAGTATGGGCCTGTGACGGCTGTGAAGTCACTGGAGCCCCCGACCTCTTTGGTCCCGGGGGGCCGCCGGCCGGCCGGCCGTGAGGTTGTTGGCCGGCGGTCGGTGCGGGCGCTCGGCGGCCACGCGCGGGGCCGGTGACCCGGAGGCCGCGGGGCCCCCTCAGCGGCGGTCCACGGGGTCGCTGACCGGAAACCGGGGGCCGAAAGTCCGCAGGTCAAGCCGGACGTCGGCCTCTGTGAGCACTTTCGAAGCCGCCAAAGAGGCCCTTGACCTGCGCGTTTACCGCCAACGGTGGGTAATGCCGTCTGTTTGGCGTGGTAGCATTGCTACAGCGGAAGGGGTATGTGCCACATGACTTTCAAGGTCGGCGACACGGTCGTCTACCCCCACCATGGGGCTGCTCGCATCGAAGAGATCGAGACCCGTTCGATCAAAGGCCAGGACAAGACCTATCTGGTTCTCAAGGTCGACAAGGGTGACCTGACTGTGCGCGTTCCCGCGGACAATGCCGAGCTGGTCGGTGTCCGGGACGTCGTCGGCCAGGAAGGGCTTGAACGGGTGTTCGAGGTGCTCCGTGCGCCGCACACCGAGGAGCCGACCAACTGGTCGCGGCGGTACAAGGCCAACTTGGAGAAGCTGGCGTCTGGTGACGTGAACAAGGTGGCCGAGGTCGTCCGCGACCTGTGGCGCCGGGACCGAGAGCGTGGGCTGTCCGCTGGCGAGAAGCGCATGCTCGCCAAGGCGCGGCAGATCCTCGTAAGCGAACTAGCGCTCGCGGAGAAGACCAACGAGGACAAGGCCGAGGCGCTGCTCGACGAGATCCTCGCCTCCTGACACTGCCTCCGGACGCACGTGCCCCATGAACTGCCCCGGGTAGGCGTCGGCGTCGACGTCCACCCTTTCGGGCCCGGCCGGGAACTCTACTTGGCCGGGCTCCTCTGGCCTGGCGAAGAGGGGCTGGTTGGCCATTCGGATGGCGATGTGGCCGCCCATGCGGCATGCGACGCGCTGCTCTCCGCCGCGGGACTCGGCGACCTGGGTACTCACTTCGGCACGGCCGAGCCGCGCTGGGCGGGCGCCCGGGGCGGCGTGCTGCTGCGTGAGACTGCGGCGCTGCTAGCCGAGGCCGGGTTCGTCGTGGGCAATGTGGCCATTCAGATCATCGGGCAGCGCCCGCGCCTCGCGCCGCGCCGCCACGAAGCGGAGAAGGTGCTCGCCGAGGCGCTGGGCGGGGTGGCCGTGAACGTCTCCGGGACCACCACGGATGGCCTGGGCCTCACTGGGCGGGGAGAAGGCATCGCCGCTATCGCTACGGCACTGGTGATCAGGGTCACGCCGGCTGAACCGGATCAGCGGTAGAGCCGGCCGGTGTAGTCCGGGCCGTAGTACTCCAGTTCGGAGTTCGGCCTCAGTTCGCGGAGTTCGGCCTCGGACACGATCGCGACCATTTCTGCTGGGTATGCCATCACGTCTCCTGTTCAGGCTCGTCCTCGGGTGGTGTCGGCGCGCTCCGCATCCGGTCGAAGTGCGGCGAGGGCGCTGGCACCGAGGCCGGTAGCGGCTGCCGGGGGACCTGCACCCGCCCCGGCTGGCCGGCCTCGTCGTCAGCGGGCACGTCACTCCCAGGCTCGGCGGCCTCGGCCGCCGAGACGACGGGGCCGTCGCTGGCCGTCACGTGGTCGGCCGGGACCGGGGCGGCTGTGCCATCAGCCGGGTGGGCTTCATCGCTGCTCGGGTCGTCCAAGCCTGGCTCAGCGTCGAGGGCCAGCTCGGCATCGTCGGCCTGCCCGGAACTGGCGGCGTCGCCAGTGGGCGCGGCTCCAGCCGGGCCGGTGCTCACGGATCCGGCAGCGTCGCTGGTGCTCACGGATCCGGCGGCGTCGCCGGTGGGCGCGGATCCGGCCGCATCGCTCGCGTGTCCGGCACCGGCCGCCTCGGTGGCGTTGGCGTCGGCCGGGCGGCCGATCTGCTCCGCGTCCCCGGAGTTCGTGATCCCGCTGTCGTTCGTGACATGGGCGGTGAATGTGGCCAGGCCGCTGAACGTGGCCCCAGGCGCGGATTCCTTGGCATGCCGGGCGGCGGTGGTCCTGCTCGGGTCCGCGTCGGTCCAGGAAGTCGTCGGCCGCGCTCTGCTGGCGGTACCGCTGGCCGGGCCGCCCGCGGCAGTGCTGGCCGGGCCGCCCGCGGCAGTGCTGGCCGCACCGCCCGCAGCAATACCGGCTGGGCCGCTCCCGCTTGTACCGGCTGGGCCGCTCCCGGTAACACCAGCCGGGCCGCCAGCGTTGCCGGGCACCTCCGCCAAGAGGACAGGCTCAGCGACCGCAGCGGCCTCCGGCTTGGACACCCGGCCGGTCCCCGGGCGCGGCTGGCCGGCCGGGCTGGGCTGGGCCACTGGCCTGGGCTGGGCCACTGGCCTGGGCTGGGCCACTGGGCTGGGCTGCTGGGCGGGGCTGGGCGGGGCTGCTGGGCTGGGCGGCCCGGTGACCGGCGGCTGGCCGATCGGCGGCGGCTGGCCCATCCGCGACTGCTGGGCCAGCGGCGCCTCCTGCGGTCCCCGCTCGCCGGACGGGTCCTTCCCGTTTCCACGCCGCCGCCCCCCCGAACGGGATGACCGGAGATGCCGAAGCAGGGCGAGCCACAGGCCGAACGCGAGCAGGAGCAGCACCCAGGGGGTGACCGCCACGGCCGCCGCCGTCGGCCGGCGGGGCAGGCTGACCCCCATGGCATGCACCGCGTCCGCCGCGGACACGGCCGCCAGCAGTACCACGATCGACAGCCACGTGTAGAACTTCGTCCACCACCCCCCGCCGCGCAGCGCCAGCGCGGCGGCTGAGGCGACAACCAGCATGGCGTCGAGGATCAGCGGGTAATACTTGGCCAGGGTGGGCGACACCCCGGCGGCCAGGGCGATCGCGTGGATACCCGCATAGGCCAGCACGAATGCGGCGGCGGCCAGCAGGATCACGCCGGTAATCACGGCGACGAGCGCCACCACCCGTAGCCTGGTAGAGAGATCCGCGCCGCGAGGGCCGCGTCCGGCGGCATTCTCATTCATCGGAGCCGGTCGTCCTTCCTTGGGGGGATGCCATCTGACGCCTTTCCGCCTATAGCCCGAAACGGAGCGCGGGCGCTCTGACTGGGCGCCAACGGGCTTTGCCGGGGCGGCCACCGGGGTTCGGACCGCCGAATGGGAAGCGCCACAATAACGAACGGCCTCCCGCGCCGTGCGCTCCGGGCGTCACCGGAGACGATATGCCTTGGTACCGGTTGAACAGGAAGATTCCTGCCAAGCGTTATATCCCTTTCTGCCGTCCTGATGGGGGTTGCCACGCCGGTGAACTCATGAGCAGCGAACGGGTTTAGGCTGATTCCTCGCTGGCCTGCCCCCAGGGCCGGCCGGCCAGGATCGTGACGGGCGAGGGCCGTGGCGCTGGCTGCGCGGGCGCGGGGGTAGCGCCTGCGGACGCTCTCCCGCCACGTCATTTCCGTACCACTGACCGGCCGAGAGGCGGCGTTCTGGCGCTCGGCTGGCAGTTGCTGTTCGCCAATGATGATGTCAGGATATCGGTCGTTACCGTCGGTGACATCCAGGGGCTTACGGTAATTTCACGGGCCGGGAAACGATTTATCAGCTGAACGGCTCGCTGCGGCCAGTGCCGGTTTCCCGCGGGCCGCAGTGGCATACGGCTCACCTGAATTAGGGCGTTACCGGTTATTCCTGGCTGTGCGGCGCCTCGTGCGGCCGATGCGATGCGATCACGAGCGCCAGCTACCAGGCTGACCCCGACGTGGCAGTCCGCACCATCCCGTACCCTTTGCTGCGTGACGCTCCGCCTCTATGACACCGCCGCGCGCACTGTGCGCGAGTTCTTCCCGGCCGTTCCCGGGAAGGCCGCACTCTATTTGTGCGGCGCCACGGTGCAGGCGCCTCCGCACATCGGGCATGTCCGGTCCGGGGTCAGTTTCGACATCCTCGTCCGCTGGCTGAGGGTCAGCGGGTACCAGACCACGTTCTGCCGGAACGTCACCGACATCGATGACAAGATCATACGAGTCGCCGCGGGCGAGGAAGTGCCCTGGTGGCTGGTGGCGCAGCGCAATGAACGCGCGTTCAGCCGCGCCTACGACGCGCTTGGCTGCCTGCCTCCCGACGTGGAACCACGGGCGACCGGGCACGTCCCCGAGATGATCATCCTGATGCGGCGGCTGATCGAGGGCGGCTACGCGTACCCGGCGGGCGGCGGTGTGTACTTCGACGTCAGCTCCTACCCGGACTATGGCGCACTGTCCGGCCAGCGGCCCGAGCACATGCGTCCCGCCGACGACACAGAAGCCAACGATGCCAAACGGGACCCGCGTGACTTCGCCCTCTGGAAAGCCGCGAAGCCTGGTGAGCCCGTCTGGGACACCCCGTGGGGACCCGGCCGTCCCGGATGGCACCTGGAATGCTCCGCCATGGCCACCAAGTACCTGGGCCCGGCCTTCGACATCCACGGCGGCGGCCTGGACCTGGTCTTCCCGCACCACGAGAACGAGCTGGCCCAGTCCAGGGCGGCGGGCGACGGATTCGCCCGGTACTGGCTGCACAACGGCCTGGTCGGGTTGGCCGGGGAGAAGATGAGCAAGTCGCTGGGCAACTCGCTGCTCGTGGACGTGATGGTCACCCAGGTCCGCCCGGTCGAACTGCGGTACTACCTGGGCCAGGCGCACTACCGGTCGGGAATCGAGTACTCCCAGGACGCCCTGGCCGAGGCGGGCGCCGCGTACCGCAGGATCGAGGGGTTCGTCACCCGCGCCGCCGAGGTAGCGGACCCGGCGTTCCCTGACGTGGCCGTCGTCGGCGCGGCCGTCGCCGGCGAGGACGGCGCAGGCGCGGACCGCCCTGGTGCTGACCGTGGGGACCTGGCCGCGGCGGATCCGGCCACAGCTGCGGGGCTGCCGGCCGCCTTTTCCGCCGCGCTCGACGAAGACCTCGGCGTTCCCCTGGCTCTCGCCGCCGTGCATGACGCGGTCCGCGACGGCAACAATGCGCTAGCGGCGGGCGACACTACGAGGGTGACCATCCGGCTGGCCGAGGTCCGGGCCATGCTGGACGTGCTCGGCCTCGACCCGCTCGCCGAGCCGTGGGCGTCCCGCGGGCCGGACGACGACCTGAACTCGGTGGTCAGCGCGCTGGTCAGCGTCGCCCTGAGGCAGCGGCAGGCAGCCCGGGAGCGAGGGGACTACGCCACGGCGGACAAGATCAGGGATGATCTGCACGCGGCCGGTGTGGTCATCGAGGACACCCCGAATGGCCCGCGATGGGAGCTGAAGCGATGAGCCGCGGCGGATCAACCGGGGCAGCGGGCCGGGGCGGGCGGACCAAGTCCGGCAAACCCCGTCCTGGCACCGGCGGGTACGGCAAGCGCCGCCTGGAAGGCAAGGGCCCGACGCCGCCGGCCTACCAGCGGCCGGGCCACCCGGCACAGCGCCGCGCGGCGGCCGCGGCATCCCGCGACGGCGCCCGTGGCGAGTCGCGTGATGACGGCCAGGGTGCGCGCCGGCCGGGGAACGCCGAGAGCCGTTCTGCTGGAAGGGCTTCTGACGGCGGGTACGGGCCCAGGACTTTCGGGGACCGGGCTCCGGGCGGGCGGCCGCGCGGTGCTGGTGACGCCCCCGAAGTGGTCGCCGGGCGCAACTCCGTGCTCGAATCGCTGCGCGCGCGGGTGCCGGCCACTGCCTTGTACGCAGGGCCGCGGATGGACACCGACGAGCGGGTCCGCGAGGTGATCCGGCTGGCGGCCGACGCGGGAATCCCGATGATCGAGGCAGGCCGGCCGGAACTCGACCGGCTGACCGGCGGAGCGGTCCACCAGGGCCTGGCGCTGCGGATCCGCCCCTATGACTACGCGCACGCCGCCGACCTGGTCGACCGGGCCCGCGCCGCTGGGCAGGCACCGCTGATCGTCGCCCTTGACGGCGTCACCGATCCCCGGAACCTGGGCGCCATAGTGCGGTCCGTGGCGGCGTTCGGCGGGCACGGGGTGCTCATCCCCGGCCGGCGCTCGGCGAGGGTGAGCGCCGGCTCATGGAAGGCGTCCGCGGGTGCGCTGGCCCGGGTGCCGGTGGCCGAGGCGCCCAACCTGGTCCGGGCCCTCACCTCCTACCAGGAGGCGGGCCTGTTCGTGGTGGGACTCGACGCGGCGGGGCCAACCCCGATCAGCGGTCTCGATGTCGCCGACGGGCCGCTGGTGCTGGTCATCGGCTCGGAGGGGCGCGGGCTGTCCAGGCTCGTCGCCCAGCGATGCGACCTGCTGGCCAGGATCCCGGTCACAGCGGCGACCGAGTCGCTTAACGCCGGGGTGGCGGCTGGCATCGCGCTGCACGAGGTGGCGAGCCGCCGCGCGCCCACCCCCTGACCCTCGGGCAGGATAGGGCGCTCGCCGAGGCTCGGCACAGGAATGCCGGCACAGGAATGCCGGCACAGGAATAGGAGTGCGATCGTGGACCGGCTGCGGATCGGGGCGCTCGGCGCCGCGCGGATCACCCCCGGCGCCCTGATCAAGCCATCCCGGCATGTCAGCGAGGTGGAGATCGCCGCCGTGGCCGCCCGCGATCCCGGCCGGGCCAGGCAGTTCGCGGCCAAGCACGGCATCCCCGTGGTGCACGACTCCTATGCGGCGCTGATCGCCGATCCCGCCATTGACGCGATCTACAATCCGCTGCCGAACTCGCTGCACGCGGTGTGGACGCTGCGGGCGATCGCGGCGGGAAAGCACGTGCTCTGCGAGAAGCCATTCACCGCGAACGCGGCAGAGGCGGCGGAGGTCGCCGCGGCCGCGAAGGACTCCGGGCTCGTCGTCATGGAGGCGTTCCACTACCGCTACCACCCGCTCGCCCGGCGGATGCGCGAGGTGGTGGCCGGGCCGACCGCAGCCGGGGCGGCGACCGAACCGGAGAGCGGCGCCGACACTGCGGCCACGCTGGGCGGGATGGCTGGGCCGCCGGCCGGCACTGGCGGGGAACTCGGCTCGCTCAGGTACCTGGAAGCCTCGCTCTGTTTCCCGATCCCCCGGTTCTCCGACATCCGCTACTCCTACGACCTGGCCGGTGGGGCGACCATGGACGCGGGCTGCTACACGATCAATTGCCTGCGCCTGCTCGGCCCGGGCGAGCCGGAGGTCGTGACGGCCAAGGCGAAACTGCGCGGCCCGTCCATAGACCGGGCGATGACCGCATCGTTCCGGTTCCCCGGTGGGGCGCTCGGCCGGATGAACGTCTCGCTCTGGTCCAGCCAGCTCGTCCGGATGGGGGTGAAGGTGGTCGGCGACCGTGGCGTGATGCGGGTCCTGAACTATCTCGCGCCGCAGGTCTACAACAGGCTGACGGTGACCGCGGACGGGTACACTCGCCGCGAGCACGTCCGCGGCGAAGCCACGTACACCTACCAGTTGCGGGCCTTCGCGGCGGCCGTCCTGCGCGGCGAGCCGGTGATCACCACACCGGAGGACGCGGTCGCGACGATGACCGTCATTGATGCCGTCTACCAGGCCGCGGGCCTCCCGCTGCGCGGCGCGCGCGGCTGACCGGGGCCCCGGGCCTGAGGCTGATGGGCCGGTCGGCCTGCGGCGGGGTGCTGGGCCGGCCAGTCTGGCGGTTGGCGGGCATAACGCGCTATCGTTCGCTATGTGAACACATCGAGCGCCGCGGCTGCCGATCCAGCCGCAGCGGCCGGGCCGCGCCGGACGGATTTCGTCCAGTCCCTCGACCGGGGCCTGGCGGTCATCCGCTGCTTCTCCTCTGAGCGGCCGTCGCTGACTCTGTCCGAGGTCGCCGAGCGGACCGGGCTCACCCGTGCGGCGGCCCGGCGGTTCCTGCTGACCCTGCAGGAACTGGGCTACGTGGGCAGTTCCGGCCGGCAGTTCTCGCTCCGGCCGCGGGTGCTCGCGCTGGGCTACGCCTATCTCTCGTCGTTCAGCGTGGCCCAGATCGCCCAGCCGCACCTGGAGGATCTCGCCGAGGAACTGCATGAGTCCTGCTCGGTGAGCGTCCTTGACGGGGACGACATCGTCTACGTGGCTCGCGCGTCGGCCAACAGGATCATGACGATCGCGCTCACCGTGGGCACCCGGCTGCCGCCGTACCCAACCTCCATGGGCCGGGTCCTGCTGGCCTACCTCCCGGATGCCGAGCGGGAGGCGCTGCTGAGCCGGGCCACCCTCCGCAAGCTCACCGATCACACCATCGTTGACCTCGACCGCCTGCGGGAGGTGCTCGGCACGGTCCGCAGCCGGGGCTGGGCCGCTGTGGACCAGGAACTTGAGATGGGCGTACGGTCCATCGCGGTGCCGATCCGGGACAGTTCCGGCAAGGTGATCGCGGCCATCAACGCCAGCGCGCACGCAGCACGGGTACCCATGCGGACGCTGGAGAAGCAGTTCCTGCCCCGGCTGCTCGACGCGGCCGGGCACATCGACTCGGAACTCGCCGCCCGGCTGGCCACCGGCTCGGGTGGAGCCCGCTAGGCGAACCAGGTCCGGCTAGGCCCGCATCGGCAACGGCACCAGAGCCACTCCGGTGCTGTCCCAGCGGCACCAGAGCCACTCCGGTGCCATTCGGCCTCGAGGCTAGCTGGGCGGCACGGAGCTGTGTGCCCTGATGTAGTTGGCGTAGTCGGCACTGGTGAGGTGCGCGGTCACAGCGGTGGCGTTCGGCGCCGGGTTCTGGCCCGCGGGGAACTTCCGGGAGATCAGCTCGGCCTGGATCTGCTGCAGGTGCGAAGGTTCCCCGGCCGCGGGGCCCGGCCCTGCGGAAGCAGGCACGGTAATACCGGCCAGCACGTCGTCGGTGCGCGGCGTGGCCAGGCTCAGCGCATCGCCGACCCCGGGCGCGGCGGCGTCCCGGGCGGTGAGCGACGGCAGGCTCCAGCGCTGCTGCACAGTCTTGAGGATCGACGTGTGATCCAGCGGCACGCTGCCCGCGGGGGCCCGGAACACCGTCCCGGCGGCGATCAGCGGTGACACCAGCACCGTGGGCACCCGGACGCCGAACCGGGTGAAGTCGAAGCCGAACTCGCCCGCGTCCTTGTCCGGCGGGGTGGCACCGGACGGCGGCGGCACGTGGTCGTAGCACCCACCGTGCTCGTCATAGGTGATCACCAGCAGCGTCTGCGGCCAGCCGGGGCCGCCGCGCAGCGCCTCGTACACGTCGTGGATGAGCTGCTCGCCGAGCGCCACATCGTAGTTGGGGTGCTGGCTGTTGCCGGCCGAGCCCCAGCTGGGCTCGAGGAACGTGTAGGCCGGCAGGGTGCCGGCGGCCGCGGCGGCGGTGAAGTCCCTGAACCGGCCGAAGTGGCTGGCGGCCGCCTGGCTGATGTCGGGGAAGTCCGACTTGGTGAGCGGCTCGGCGTCGTAGCCGTATATCGCCCAGCCGAGCCCATGGGAGCTGAGCAGGCCGAAGATGGACGGCGAGGTGAAGGTGTGCGTCTTGTCGTCCATGTGACCCTGGCTGGTCGCCGCGCATGCGAACGCCCGGTTCGGCATCGTCTCGGTGGGCGCCGACGAGAACCAGTGATCGCACACCGCGTAGCCCTTGGCCAGCCCGGACAGCACCGGCAGCGCGTCGGCGGTGAAGCAGCCCATGATGTCGCTGGCGGTGGTGCCGGGCAGGATCGACCGGCCCTGCCTGGCCTGCCAGGCCAGGGTGTAGGCGAAGTCGGTGACGAAGCCCACATTGCCCGGCGCCGTCGGTGGGACCGTCGCGCCTTCGGCGCCGCCGAAGAGCTGGGCGTTGGTGGCCATGTAGCCCTCGCCGGGATCGGCCCCGGGCATGAAGTACGCGTTGGGAGTGGAAGGCCCGATCCGGAACACGCTGATCGGCGGCCCGGCGCCGGCCGGGTTGGATTCGGTTCCGTTCAGGCCTTCGTATGGCTGTCCCAGAGGCGAGACATTCCCGTTATCGGTGTACAGGAACCCGAGCATGTGGTCGAACGACCGGTTCTCGAGCATGAGAACCACTATGTGCTCGATCGAAGGCAGGCCATTGCTGGGTGGCATCGCGGACTCCGTTCACGCGTTCGGGGGATGGCGCCCGCGGATACCTCAGAAACGGCGAGTCTGCCGGACGCCCCGCCAGCGGTTACGGTACTCGAACTCGCCCAGGTGCTTGAGGCCAGCCCGCCTGCCCGTCGCGCGGCCGATCACTATGCCGACCACGAGGATCACGAGATACGGAATAGACTTCGCGAGTCCGGACGCATGGGTCGTATGCGCCGCGTGGGCCACCAGCAGATATCCGGACACGAGTATCTAGGTCCTCTGATCGGGCTTCTTCTGAACGGGGCCTGGGCAAAGACCCGCGAAGTTACGGGTTTAAAACATAGCAGTTCTGGGCGATCTGGTCCGCCCTAAAATCCGAGTGTCGAGGGAGATGTCATGCGGCTTACGAAGCTTGAGCATGCCTGTGTGAGGCTCGAGAAGGACGGTGCGGTCCTGGTGCTCGACCCTGGCGTGTGGACCGGACCGGAGGCTCTCGCAGGGGCCGGCGCGGTGCTGATCACGCACGAGCATTTCGACCACCTGAACGCCGACGCCCTGCGGGCGGAACTGGCCGCCAACCCGGCCCTCCAGGTGTGGGCCAACGCCTCGGTGGCCGGCCAGTTCGCGGAATTCACCGGACGCGTTCACGCAATCAGTCACGGCGATACTTTCGTTGCTGAAGGGTTTGATGTTGCGGTGTACGGCGAGGAGCATGCGCTGCTGCACCGCGACATCCCGCTGGTGCCGAACACCGGCTTCATGATCGATGGCGGGGTATTCCATCCCGGTGACGCACTGACCATCCCCGAGGACCCGGTGGCGACGCTGCTGGTGCCCGTGAACGCGCCCTGGCTGAAGCTGTCGGAGATGATCGACTACGCCCGCGCGGTGGACGCGCCGCGCGGGTACGCGATCCACGACGGGCTGCTCAACGACCGGGGGCTGGGTGTGCTGGGCAACTGGCTCACGCTGGCGACGGGTCCCGGCGGGGGGACGGTCACCCGGCTGGCGCCGGGCACCGTGATCGACCTCTAGGTCATAGCGGCACCCCGGGCCGGGGCGAGCCGTCCAGCCAGCCCCGGCCCTCGTGGTAGAGCAGTTCCACCTCCGGGCCGCGCAGTCCGGGCAGGCCCTGCTTGACCGTGTACCCGGCCTGGGCCTGCAGGTAGCCAAGGTGCCGGTACCCCTCCGGGAAGCCGGCCAGGACCTGCTCGTCAAGGGTGAGCTTCGCGGCCGGGTCGACCGGGTCGAGCCGGTCCTTCTCGTAGATCGGCTGGCGCCGGACGATGGCCCACACGTCGTCACGCTTCTCCAGGAAGTCGTAGAAGCGGCCAGTGCAGGTGGCGTCGACGAGGATCCCGTGCACCGGGGCCCGCTGCTGGATGGTCATCTTGGTCTGCGCGATGGCCCGCTCCCCGGCGACCTCGCAGGTGAAGCCGCCGAGGAAGTGCAGGATGTTGACGCCCGCGTCGAATGCCTGGCGGCTGACCCTGATGAAGTCCGCGGCCGGCCCCTGGAACCAGGTGGCCGTCATCCAGCCGTCGTCGTGCCAGACCGTCGCGAAGTCGTCCCACCTCCCGGCGTCGCGGAAGAGCGCCCAGTTCTCGATGACCTGGCGGATCCTGAATCCGGCTGCTTCGTTCTCGGTGAGCATCGGGCGCCTTCCTGGGTGGCGGATCTTCTGGGCCGGGGCCGGGGCGTGGGGCCGGGGCGTGGCCGGGGCCTTGAGTCTTAGCTCGGACGGGCGGTCCCCTCGATGAAAGGGGCGATCAGGGGCATGTGCGGCGCAGGTCTGAGGGTCGTGATCGTCTCGATGCTGAACCCGGCGGCGGTGATGGCCGCGGCGGTGTCCCGGTTCGGGTGGCATCCCGCGGCGAGCACCCGGGTCAGCGGGGTGATCATGTCCTGGGCGAGGGCGGCTGGCCCGCGGGTCCGTACATGTTCGAAGAACACCAGCCGGCCGGCCGGCCTGAGAACCCGGTGGACCTCCCCGAGCGCACGCGATTGATCGGGAACTGAGCACAGCACCAGGGTGGATACGACCGCGTCGAAGCTCGCGTCGGGGAAGGGGAGCGCCCCGGCCGCCGCGTCGACGATGTCGACGGGCACCTGGGCCCCGGCGAGCTTGGCGGTGAGCTTCGCGCGCATCGCCGCCGACGGCTCGGTGACCGTCACGTGGCGGGCGGCCCGGTAGAAACGCAGGTTGGCGCCGGTGCCCGCACCGATCTCCAGGACGTCTCCGGCCACGCCACTCAGCAGTTGCTCTCGCCGGTCCGCCATCCAGCGGCGTTCGATGGTGGCGGTGCACAGGTCGTAACGCGCGGCGAACTGACGGCGCCGGCGCGACTCGGCCGGATGTGGCTCGCTGGCACGGTGTGCTGGGTCGTCAGACGAAGCGCCCGATCTGTGGTCGGCTAGCATTCCCGCAGTATCCCGTTGGTGCCTGGGCACCCGGTTGCGCGGGTCAGTGTCTGGTCGTCCGTCGAAGAAGAGCGGTGCCTGGTGAACAGGGTCGTCGTCCTGGGCAGCATCAACCGCGACCTGGTGCTCACGCTTGATCACCTCCCGGTCACCGGTGAGACGGTCACGGCCAGCCACCTCGCGGTGCTCAGTGGCGGCAAGGGCGCCAATCAGGCGGTCGCCGCCGCGGCGGCCGGTGGCTCGGTCGCGATGGTGGGCCGGGTCGGCACGGATGCGGCCGGCCCCGAGCAGGTGTCGGCGCTCGCCGCGGCGGGGGTGGACGTCTCCTTCGTCCGGAAGGACCCGCGGGCCCCCACCGGGACCGCCGTGGTCATGGTGGACGGAGCCGGGCACAACTCGATCGCGGTTGTCCCGGGAGCGAACGGCCTGCTCGACGCCGTCAGTGTCGAGCAGGCCGCGCCGCTGATCGAGAAGGCCCGGATCCTGCTGCTCCAGCTCGAGGTCCCCGACGGCGCCGTCGAGCGCGCGGTCGCGGTGGCCCGCCGGGCGGGCGTGATGACGATCCTCAACATCGCCCCGTACCGCGATCTGCCTCCCGATGTGCTGCGCCGGGTCGGCTACCTGCTGGCCAACGAGACCGAGGCCGCGGCCTTGCTCGGGCACGGTATCGACAGCATCGAGGACGCCGCCCGGGCCGCCGGGGAGATGCGGGAACTGGGGCCCTCATGGGGGATCATCACCCTCGGCGAGCGGGGCACGGTCGCCGCCGGGGCGGATGGCTGGTTCCATGAGCCCGCCGGGCTGGTGGACGCGGTGCTCGATACGACCGGCGCGGGAGACGTGTTCGCGGGTGTGCTGGCCGTCGGCCTGGTCGAGGCGCTCCCGGTTCATGATGCGGTCCGGCTGGCCAGTGCCGCCGCCGCGGTCAGCGTGACTCGCCGCGGCGCCCGCGGCCTGCTGCCCAGCGACGCCCCCGCCGTCCGCGCCCAAGCCCGCCGCCCGCGCCCCACCTGACGGACAGAGGCCGGCCCGACCCACCGCCGCCGGCCCGCGCGGGCCGGGAAACGAAGAGCAGTGAACTTTTTTGCCCCTGGGCGGGCAAAAAGGTCACTGCTAACGGCTATCCACAGGTTCAGCCGAGCGCGGCCGCGAAGCGGGCCTTCACGGTGGATGCCGTCTCGTCGGCGGGAGCGTCCCAGACTTCCTGGCTGAAGATCTCCACTTCGGCGTACCCGGCATAGCCGGCCGCCAGCACCTGCCGGGTGACCGGCCCGAAGTCGATGGACCCGTCACCGAGGTGGCCGCGGCCCAGCAGTGCGTCCGCGGGCAGCGGGCTGACCCAGTCACCGAGCTGATAGCTCACGATGCGGCCGTGCGCGCGGGCCAGGCCGGCCGCGAGCCCGGAATCCCACCAGACGTTGTAGGTGTCCACGACCACCCCGACCGCGTCGGCCGGGAAGAGCAGCGCCAGGTCGACGGCGTCGCTGAGGCGGACGATGACGCACCGGTCGGCGCAGAACATCGGGTGCAGCGCCTCGATGCCCAGCCGCACGCCCAGGTCCTGGGCGCGGGGGACCAGCTCGCCGATCGCGTCCTCGATCATGCGGCGGGCCAGGCCGAGGTCGCGGTGGCCGGGCACCAGCCCCCCGGAGACCAGGACGAGCGCGTCGGCCCCCAGGGCGGCGGCCTCCTCGATGGCGGCCCGGTTGTCGGCCATCGCGGCGCCGCGAGCGCCGGCGTCCGGGTGCGTGAAGAACCCGCCCCGGCACAGGCTGGAGACGTGCAGCCCGGACCGGCGCACGGCGGCGGCGGACTCGGCGAGTCCCAGTTCGGCCACCCGGTCACGCCACAGCCCGACGGCCGGGATCTCGTGCCGCAGGCACAGATCGAGGGTCTGCGGCAGGGTCAGCGCCTTGACGGTGGCCTGGTTCAGTGACAGGCGGCTGATCGGGATCAACGCTTGCTGCTCCCCCGGCTGCCCGTGCTCCCCGTGCCTTCAGCCAGGAAACGGTCCATGCGATCCACCGCGAGCTCCGGGTTGAGCAGCGCCCCGGCCGAGGCGGCCAGCTCGAACACCCGGATCAGGTGCGCGGCCGTCCGCCGGCCCTGGAACCCGTCGAGCATGGCGAAATGCCGCTGCAGGCCGTTGATCCAGGCCAGGAACGCGATGCCGGCCTTGTAGTTGAAGGTCGGGTTCTCGAAGATCGTCCTGCTCAGCGGCAGGGTCGGCCGGATAGCCGCGTCGTACCGGGCGACATCGCCCGCGTCCAGCGCGTGCAGCGCCTCGGCGGCGGGCGCGGTGATCGCCGCGAACGCACCGAGCAGGGCGTCGCTGTGCCCGTCCGGCCCGCCCTTGATGAGCTCGGCGTAGTTGAAATCGTCGCCGGTGTACAGGCGCACCCCCGGTGGCAGCCGCCGCCGCAGTGCGACCTCGCTCCCGGAATCGAGCACCGACAGCTTGACGCCGTCAACCTTGCCCTCGGCCCGCCGCACCAGCTCGATCACGGTGTCCGCGGCGGTGCCGAAATCCGCCGCGCCCCAGTAGCCGCGCAGCTGGGGGTCGAAGGCCTCGCCCAGCCAGTGCAGGATGACCGGCTGGTCGGCCTGGCGGAGCAGGTAGCCGTACACGTTCAGATAGTCGTCGGCGGATCGGGTGCTGGCCGGCATGGCCCGGCTGGCCATCAGGATCACCCGTGCGCCGGCGGACTGGACCAGGTCGAGCTGTTCCTCGTAGGCGGTGACGATCTCGCCGAGCCGGTACGGGCCGCCGGCCGCCAGCTGATCGGTGCCCGCCCCGCACGCCAGCCCGGCCGGGCGCCCGGCGGCGCGCAGCGTCGCGGCGCGGTGGGCCGAGTGCGTGATGAGTTCCCTGGCCTGATGCCAGGCCAGGCCCATGCCACGCTGCGCGGTGTCCATGGCCTCCGCGACCCCGAAGCCGTGCGCCCACAGATGCTCGCGGAACCTCATCGTTGCTTCCCAGTCGATGGTGCCGTCCGGGAAGGCCGCCACGTGCGCGGCGGCGTAGGCGCGCCGCGAGGTCGGCTCAGGGTAGAACGTCGCCCACAACGGGGGCGCGATCAGCAGCGGGTCCGGCCGGCCAGGCAGCCGGATGCGCGCGATCATCTCGTAAATCCAGTCACTATTCCAGTCACGGCTCCGGTCACGAGATCGTTCACCGGACCCGCCACCGGGTCGTTTACGGGATTTTTCACGCGCCCAGGCGCGGTACCTCGACGCGCCTGCCCTCGGTCGACGACTGCAGTGCGAGTCCCGCCAGCTGGACCCCCTTGGCCCCCTCGGTGAGATCCCACGGGAAGGGCGCGCCCTCGGCGGCGCGGGCGAGGAACAGCTCCCACTGCACCTTGAATCCGTTGTCGAAAGTGCCGTTGTCCGGGATGTCGGTCCACTGCGCCAGGTAGTCGATCGGATCGGGCAGGTCGGGGTTCCACACCGGCATGGGCGTGCTGACCCGGTGCTGCACGGCACAGTTGCGCAGCCCGGCCACGGCACTGCCATGGGTGCCGTCGACGTGCAACTCGACGAGTTCCCGCCGGTTCACACGCACAGCCCATGAGGAATTTACCGACGCAACGGCACCGCCCTCAAACTCAAGAAGCGCATACGCGGCGTCGTCGGCAGTGACGTCGTAACGTTCGCCGGACTCGTCCCAGCGGACCGGCACATGCGTGGCTTGGCGTGCGTAAAGAGCCCGGATGGGGCCGAACAGATCCTCGAGGAGGTACTGCCAGTGCGGGAACATGTCCAGGACGATCCCGCCGCCCTCCTCCTTGCGGTAGTTCCACGACGGGCGCTGCGACGCAAGCCCGTCACCCTCGAAAACCCAGTAGCCGAATTCCAGCCGGATGGACAGGACCCGGCCGAAGAAGCCGTCTTTGATCAGCCGCCGGAGCTTGATCACGCCCGGAAGGAACAGCTTGTCCTGGACCACACCGTGGGTGATCCCGGCCTGGCCCGCGGCGCGGGCGAGATCCAGCGCGCCGCTCAGCGACTCGGCGATGGGCTTCTCGGTGTAGACGTGCTTGCCCGCCGCGATGGCCTGGCGCAGGCTCGCCTCCCTGGCCGTGGTCACCTGCGAGTCAAAGTAGATGTCGACGCCGGGGTCGCCGAGCACGTCGTCGAGGCTGGTCGTCCAGCGCTGGATGCCGTGCCGTTCGGCGATGTCGTGCAGTTTTTCCTCGTTGCGGCCGACCAGGACCGGCTCGGGCACGACTGCCGTCCCGTCGTCGAGGAGCACCCCGCCCTGCTCCCTGATGCTCAGCAGGGAGCGGACCAGATGCTGCCGGTAGCCCATCCGGCCGGTAACGCCGTTCACGGCAACGTGGACGACCTTGCGCGACATAGATGACCCTTCGGAGGCAGTGCTGTGTGCCTCGGCCCGTTGGCCCTAGGATGGGAAAGCACTTTCCCGAGACTAGGCTGGCCAGGAAACCTGGGTCAAGTCCGGGCGGGGGCCGGGAGGCACCGCAGGCTGGAGACCCGGTTGGCAGATATGGCCTGCTGAGGACGCGGCCCGTTGAGGAGGCGCAGTCGGTTGGGCGACACAGTGGCTGAGGCGGATCGCGGGGCCACCCGCCGCCGCGTCGCCGATGCCGGCGCCGGTCTGGGTGGGGGTGCGGCTCGTGCCGCCAGCGGTGCTGCCGCCGGTACTGGTGCCAGTGGGGCGCTGGATCCGTCGCGGGTCACCCTGCAGGACGTCGCTGACCGGGCGGGCGTCTCGCTGACCACGGCTTCACGGGTGGTCAGCGAGGGACCGCGCAGAGTCGGCCAGCAGATGATCAGCCGGGTCCATCAGGCGGTCGCCGAACTCGGGTACACGGCCAACCTCCAGGCCAGGGCCGTCGCCACCGGGCAGAGCAGCACTGTCGGCGTGGTCGTGCACGACATCGCCGACCCGTACTTCTCCACCATCGCGGCTGGCCTGATGGAGGTCGCCTACTCCCGCCAGCTTCTCGTGTGCCTGTCGAGCACCTCGGCGGGGGAGCCAGGCGAACTGGAGTACGTCTCACTGATGCGGGCCCAGCGGGCCCGCGCGGTCATCCTGGTCGGCAGCAGATCCGACGATGTTGCCGCCCGGGAGGCCCTGCGCGGGGAGATCGAGGCCTTCCGGCGGGCCGGAGGCCGGGCTGTCTGCGTCGGGCAGGACCTGCTCGGCGTGGACACGATCATGCCGGAGAACGCGGCCGGGGCCGGCTCGCTGGCCCAGGCCCTCGTCGCGCAGGGCCACCGCCGCTTCGCCGTGCTGGCCGGGCCGCGCGGGCTGCTCACGGCGCGGGAGCGGCTGGCCGGATTCGTCTCGGGCCTGCAGGCCTGGTCGGTCGGCCTCGAGGAGCGCGACGTCATCCATGGGGCGTTCACCAGGGACGGCGGCTATGCGGCGATGAGCACGGTGCTGGCTCGTGGTGGCCCGCGGCCAGACTGCGTTTTCGCCGTGACCGACGTCATGGCGGTCGGCGCGCTCGCCCGGTTGCGGGCCGAGGGGCTCGCTGTCCCGGCTGACATCGCGGTGGCGGGTTTTGATGACATCGTGACGCTGCGCGACGTCTACCCGCCGCTCACCACGGTCCGGCTGCCGTTGAAGACGATGGGCGAGATGGCGGCCAACCTGGTCCTCGGCGACGCGGGCGCGGACCGCCCCCGGATCATCCCGGTCCCCGGCGAGGTGGTGCTGAGAGAGAGCACCACGCCGCAGCCGGCCCGACGCCCAGCGCCCGGCCCAGCCGCCCGCCCCACCCGATGAAAGGGCCCAGGACTGCGGCGCCGCCGCGGGGACTGGGCCGGGACCACGGGGAGTGGCCTGATCTCCTAGTTTCCCGTGATCGACTCTTGCGTGCAGGTCACGGGTCCGGTAACTTGCGCCTAATTGGGAAAGCGCTTGCCATACGGTGGGCGTGCCGGTGCCAGGAACGCCCTCGCCGTCTGCGGATGATGTACGCATCCCCCGGACGGCCCTCACGGAGGATGCGGGGAACGCAGTGGGATCTGCCGACTGGCGATGATCGGTCCGGCGAGGCACCATCGCAGGTAGTGGCCATTTCTGGGCCCGCCGTTTCGGCGGCAGACATGAGGGAGTGCATATGAGCGAAGCGGCTTCCGTTCCGTTCTCCGAGACGAAGGCGCCCGAGTCCGCGGACCGGCTGCACCGGGGTGCGCTCAGCCTGGTGGACATCTCCGCGTCGACCATGGCGAATATCGGCCCGGCCTACAGTTTCTTCTTCGGGTTCGCGTTCCTGGTTGTCACCGCGGGCATCGCGGCGCCGCTGACGATCATCGTGGCCGTTATCGCGATCGCGCTGCTGGGCAACACGCTGTCCCAGTTCTCCCGGGTGATGCCCTCGACCGGCGGGTTCATCTCGTTCGTCGGCAAGACCTTCGGTGGCACCAGCGCGGTGACCACCGCGCTGCTGTGCGGGGCGGGCTACATCATCGCGATCTCCTCGGTGCTGGCCATCTGCGGTGGGTTCCTGTCCATCACGTTGCAGTATTACTTCGGCTGGAACATCCCCTGGGCGATCCTGTCGGTGATCCTGACCGCCGGGGCCATCGTGATGATGATCCGCGGCGTGGCGGTCTCGACCAAGCTGGCCGGCGCCTTCTTCGCCTTTGAGATGCTGGTGCTGGTCGTTGTGTCGGTGGTAGTGATCATCAAGAACGGCGGCCACCTCAGCTTCACGCCGTTCGAGCCGAGCCACATCACCAACGGCTTCACCGGCCTAGCGGCGGGATTCCCGCTGGCCATCTACCTGTTCATCGGGTGGGAGAACTCCGCGGCGCTGGCCGAGGAGACCGGCAACCCGCGGCGCAACGTGCCGCGGGCGGTCTTCCTGTCGATCGGCCTGATGGGCGTCAGCTACCTGCTGTTCGCCTTTGCCACGGTCACCGGCTTCGGCTACAACGGAGCCAAGATCGGCTCTTCGCCCAGCCTGCCCTTCATCGCGGTGGCGCACGGGGTGCTGGCCGGCTTCGCCGTCCTCGCCTACATCGCCGGGATGACCTCCACCCTCGGCGTACTGATCTCGGCCGTAAACTCCCAGTGCCGGCTCATCTTCAACGCCGGCCGCGAGGGCCTGCTGCCGGCCTGGCTCGGCAAGGTGCACCCGACCCGGCGCACTCCGGTGAACGCCATTTTCGCGTTCGTGGGTATCGCGTCCGCGATCATCGCGGTCTGGGCCCTCGGTCACGTTTTCACCGGGCACACCGGCGGCAACGGGATGAGCCCGATCACGTTCTTCGTCGAGTCGTCCACGATGGGTACGATCCTGATCCTGGTCGTGTACTTCCTGTCGAACCTGGCTCTGCCGTTCTACTACCGGAAGTACCGGCCGCAGGAGTTCAGCGTCCTGAAGCATCTCGTGCTGCCGGTTCTTGGCATGATCGCGATCGCTGTGCCCGTCTACTACCTGTCGAAGCCAGGGCAGCCGGCGCCGTTCAACTGGTACCCGTACGCCGCGCTCATCGTGATCGTCGTGTCGATCATCTACGCGGCCGTCCTGACCAGGCGGGATCCGTCGCTGGGCGACCGGGTTGGCTCCATCATCGCGGATGAGTGATCTGGCCACGCCAAAGACGCTGCCGGGCTGGGCGGCAGCCCGGTGCGCGCCAGCCCGGTG
>JAWWPY010000479.1:0-4701 GCA_033854735.1 Streptosporangiaceae bacterium
CGGTCCGCTCCCTGGCCCGGGAGCCCGGCCGCCGCATCCTGGAATGAGACGCAGGCTGATCCCCGGGCCGATGACCGGTCCGCTCCCTGGCCCGGGAGCCCGGCCGCCGCATCCTGGAATGAGACGCAGGCTGATCCCCGGGCCGATGACCGGTCCGCGGCCTGGGCCGGCGGGCCAGCTGATCCCAGATTCGAGGACCGGCCCGATCCCTGGGCCGGGAACCGCCCCGCACCCTGGGACGGGGCGCAGTCTGATCCGTGGGCCGGGGTGCAAGCTGATCCCAGGTCCGGGCCGCCGCAACCGCCCCCCTGGGGCAGGCCGCAGCCGGCGGGTGCCGCTGAGGCGCAGGACCTGTTCGATGAACTCTTCCGGGATTCCCGGCGGGCCGCCGTATCGCCGGGCGGCCGCCCGGCAGCAAGGCTTCCTGGCGTCGGCTCGTCGCGCCCGCGCAGGACGCTGCGCCGTCCTGCGCGCTGGCCAAGCCCCGCCATGACAGTCTCCGCCCTGGGCGCGATGCTGGCCCTGGTGGCTACGGGCACCATGCTGACGGCCTATCGAGCCGCCGCCCACCAAGCTGCGATGACGCACTCCCAGGCGCCCTCGCCCAGCCCATCCCACGTCACGCAGCCCTCCCCGGTCGGAAGCGACGCGGTGGCCATCGCGCCGGCCGCGGCCAGGCAGCCTCAGGCACAGCAGGTCGCGGCGTTCCTGAAGACCTACTTCGCGTCGATCAACAGCCGCAATTACCTGGTCTACTCGCACCTGTTCATACCGCAGATGCGAGAGACCGCCCCGCATTTCGCCGCCGGGTACCGGTCCACCAGCGACTCGAACGCCACGCTGGCTGGCCTCTCCCCCATCGGAGGCCAGATCCTGGCGGTGAGGGTGACATTCACCAGCCGGCAGAACCCCGCTGACAGCCCCGATCACGCTGCGTGCGACCGATGGAACGTCGTCCTCGCGCTGACGGCCGCCAACCCCGGCGCCGGGTACGTCATCACGCGCTCCCCCGCCCCGCAACAGGCCTCCGTGCAAGCCTGCTCCTGAAACGTCCCCTCGACGCTCCCCTGCCGTCCCATGACCGCGGTGCCCGGCCAGCCCGGGGGGGTTGCCCGGACGCTCCGGCTACGGCACCCTAACGGGGGATACCAACAGTCACAAAAGGCATAATGTCGGCCGCAAACGGCCACATCAGTCGCAGTGCGTTGATGGAGGCGGGTAACGCGCATGCGGTTCTGTACGTACTGCGGATTCGCGCTGACCGGCGCGCCGAGCTACTGCGGAGGATGCGGGGCTCCGATAGATCAGCCGCTGGGCAGCGAGTCGCCGCCTGCCGCGACCTCTCCCACGGGCGCCCCGCCCGTCCCTCCCCCGGGACAGGGGCCGCCCGATCCCTGGGGCCGCCAGACCGCACCTGACCCGTGGCCCCAGGATCCCTCCGACCCCTGGCCCTACCATCGCCCGCAGACCGCCGCGATGACTGAATTCCTCCCCGCGGTGGCAC
This sequence comes from Streptosporangiaceae bacterium, assembly GCA_033854735.1. Classification (GTDB taxonomy): domain Bacteria; phylum Actinomycetota; class Actinomycetes; order Streptosporangiales; family Streptosporangiaceae; genus JAWWPY01. Next base: position 1,505 of record JAWWPY010000479.1, read on the forward strand.
TCCTGGGCGACCAGGCCCGGCTCCCGCCAAGGACCCCGCACCGCCCGCCGCGCCCGGCACGCCACGGCGTGATGATCCTCGCTGTGCTGGCGACACTCGTATCACTCGCCATCGGCGGGCTCGGGGCGTGGTGGATCTCCAGCCATCATGCCGGCCTGCGCTCCACGTCCGCAGGCGATCGGTCCCGATCCCCCCGCGCATCCTCCCCGGTCGCGCCGGCACCCACGGCCGCCAGCGACGCAGTCGCCATCGCGCCCGCGGTGGCGGGGGAACCTGCCGCGCACCGGGTCGCAGCGCTTCTGAAGGCGTACTTCGGGTCCATCAACAGCCGCGACTACAGCACGTTCTCGCTCCTGTTCATCCCAGAAATACGCGGGAGCGTTGACCACTTCAACGCCGGGTACCGTTCCACCACCGATTCCGGAGCCACGCTGGTTGGCCTGGCCTCCGCTGGCGCGCAGGACCTGGCGGCGACCGTGACGTTCACCAGCCGGCAGAACCCGGCCGACAGCCCTGATCACGCCACCTGCGACAGATGGAACGTCGTCCTGACCCTCACCAGCACCAGCACCAGCACCAGCACCGGGGCGGGCACCGGATATCTCATCGCCCGGTCTCCCGCCGGCTACCACCCCACCGTGCACGCCTGCCGCTGAAACGGCCCGCCTACTACGGGGGGAGTACTCCCGTCGAGTACCCCGGACGGCCAACTGCCTCCCTGCGTAGGACGCGCTGCGAGCCGCCGATCGCGAGTATCAGGAGGGAACCCACTCCTTAGGCTCGTAGGAGATCGTGATGTCTCGTCCATCCCCCGCACGCCCCCAGAGCACGAACCCGGCGCTGCTCGGCCGGATCGGCCGCACCTGCTACCGGCACCGATGGCTCACGCTGCTCACCTGGATCGTGGGGGTGGCCTGCCTGATCACCTTGTGGACCAGGTTCGGTGCCCCGGCACAGGACAACTTCGCCGGCAGCGACCCCGGGCAGACCCAACTCAACGAGCACTTCCAGCGCCAGTCCGGCGATTCGCTGACCCTGGCCATCCGCTCGTCGGGGTCGATCACCAGCCCGGCCGTCCGGGCCCGGGTGACGAGCGCACTCACCCCGTTCGAGCGGGCGGCTCACGTCACCGAGGTCTCCAACCCCTACCAGGTACCCGGCCAGATCTCCAGCGATGGCCACATCGCCTTTGCCACCGTACAGTTCAACGTCGCCTCGACGAAGATCCCTAACAGCGAAGCCCTGGCGCTGATGAACGACGCGAGAGTCGCTTCCGGGCACGGCGTCACATTCAGGCTGGGCGGCGACGTGGTGGACCTGGCCGAGACACCCTATGGCGGTCCCACGGAAGGTATCGGCATCGGCGCTGCGGCGATCGTTCTGCTGATCGCGTTTGGGTCATTGCTGGCCATGGGGCTGCCCGTGCTCACCGCCGTGCTCGGGATCGGCGCGGGACTGTCACTCATCGCGTTGCTCGGTCATGTCGTGCCCGCGCCGTCCTTCTCCCCGATCATCGCCTCCATGATCGGCCTCGGGGTCGGCGTTGACTACGCGCTGTTCATCGTCACCCGGTTCCGCGAGGCTTTGCGGGGGGCTCCGGAGAGTCGGTCCCCCGGGCTAGCCGGGCGGGCCGGCGCAGGCCCCGAGGATGCGGCGGCGGCGGCGATGCGCACCGCTGGCCGGACTGTGCTCATCGCGGGCACCACCGTGGTGATCGGCATGCTCGGCCTGCTGGTGCTGCGGCAGTCCCTGCTCAACGGGGTCGCCGTCGCGGCCGCGGCCACGGTCGCGATGACCATGCTCGCCTCGCTGACGCTGCTGCCCGCGCTGCTCGGCTTCACCGGCACCCGGCTGGCCAAGCCCTCCAAGGTGCGGCGGCCACGGTGGCTGGGCGGGCGCCGCGCTCCGCGTTCGGGCCCGCCGGCCGCGGAGCGGTGGGCTGGTGTCATCCAGCGCCGGCCCGTGATCGCCGCCGTCGTCTCCACCGGGGTGATCCTGGCGCTCGCCGCACCGGCCCTCGGCATGAAGCTGAACATGCCGGACGAGTCGAGCCAGGCCCGGGGCACCATGGGCTACCAGAGCTACGCAATCATGGCGGAAGGCTTCGGGCCAGGCTTCGACGCACCGCTGGTCGTTGCGGCCGCACTCCCCTCGCCCGGCGCGAGCACCGCCCGTCTCGCCGCGGCGATCCGGGCCACCCCGGGCGTCGCCCACGTCACCCCGGTGCAGGTGAGCAAGGACGGCGAGGCGGCCATGCTGATCGCCTACCCGACCACCGGCGAGCAGAACTCGGCCACCAACGCCCTGGTCAACCGGATGCGTGACAGCGTGCTGCCCCAGGCAACGGCGGGCACCGGCATCCGGGCCTACCTCACCGGGCCGAACGCCGGCGGCGTGGCCTTCGCCAACCTCATCGGCCAGCGCCTGCCGTTGCTGATCGGGGTCGTCGTCGCACTGTCGATGCTGCTGCTCCTGGTCATGTTCCGTTCTGTCACCATCGCGGTGAAGGCAGCCGTGATGAACCTGCTGTCAATCTCCGCCGCCTACGGTGTGCTCGTCGCGGTGGTCCAGGATGGTGTACTGGGCCGGCTGTTCGGGTTCCCGGAGAAGATGCCGGTGACCACCTGGGTGCCGATGTTCCTGTTCGTCATCCTGTTCGGCCTGTCCATGGACTACGAGGTGTTCCTGCTCTCGCGAATCCGTGAGGAGTACGACGCCACCGGTGACAACGCGAGGTCGGTCGCTCGCGGGCTGGCCCGCACCGCCCGGGTGATCACCGCTGCAGCGGCGATCATGGTGGTGGTGTTCCTGTCCTTCGTGCTCGGCGCGGACGTCGCGGTCAAGCAGATCGGCCTCGGCTTGGCCGTTGCCGTGCTGATCGACGCGACCCTGGTGCGGATGGTGCTGGTGCCCGCGGTGATGGAACTGCTCGGCAAGGCCAACTGGTGGCTGCCGGCGCCTCTGGCCCGCATCCTGCCGAAGACCTCTCTCATGGAGGACGAGCCCCCGGCCGAGGTGAGGGTTCGCGTCACGGCCGCTGAGTAGTCTCCGGCCGAGGCCTCCTGAGGGAAGCGCCCGGCGCCGCGGGCTGGCCCAGCGGCGCCGGGCGAACTCTTACCGCGCCGCCGGGTCGGGCCGCCGCAGGGCGGGGCACCCCAGGGCGGGCCGCGGCAAGCCGGGCGGCGCTGCCGGCCCGG
>JAWWPY010000480.1:0-5126 GCA_033854735.1 Streptosporangiaceae bacterium
CGGGACGTGCTGGGGCGGCTGGACACCGAGCACCACGCGATCAACGACGTGCTCGAGGACATCGACGCCGCCCTGATCAACCTCGTGCAGCATCCTGCGGATCTTGGCCCGGAGACCGAGGCCATCGACCTGCTCACCGATACGCTCCTGTCCCACTTCGCGTACGAGGAGCGTGAACTGGTCGGCCCGCTGGCCCGGCACGGCTTCTACGCCGGGCAGATATAGCCAGCGGTCAACTCTGGCCCCACCAGCATCACTGGCCGGGCTCCACCCCGATTCGGGTCGGATTTTCCCGTCGTATCTGCGGAAAATCCGACCCGAATCGGTCATTCCGGCGGTTGGCGCGAGCCGCCGGGCCGGGACTAGGCCTTGGCGGCCGGATCGAGTTCGGCGGGACCTCGGGCGGTGCCTTCGCTGGCTCCGCCGGCCGGGCGGCCGCTGTCCTCCAGGTCGAGATGGGGGAGCAGGCGATCGAGGGCTCGCGGGATACGCCAGTTGGTCTTGCCCAGCATGTTCATGATCGCCGGCACGAGCACCGTCCGGACGACCAGGGCATCGGTGACGACGGCGGCCGCCATGCCCAGGCCGATCATCTTGATCGTGCGGTCCGTGGTGAAGGTGAAGGCGAAGAAGACCACAGTCATGATGGCGGCCGCCGCGCTGATGATGCGGCCGGTGGTCGCCTGGCCGATGCGGACCGCGGCGGAATTGTCGCGTCGCTTGAGCCATTCCTCCTGGATCCGGCTGACCAGGAACACCTGGTAGTCGGTGGTCAGGCCGAACAGGACGGCGAACATGAGGATGGGGATAAACGGGCTGATCGGCCCGGTGTTGGTCACCCCGACCAGGCTCTTGAGCCAGCCCCACTGGAAGACCGCCGTTATCACCCCGAACGCCGCCGCGGCCGAGAGCAGGTTCATGATCGCGGCGGTCAGCGGAATGGCCAGGCTGCGGAACACCACCATCAGCAGGATGAAGGACAGCGCGACCACGATGCCGACGAACATCGGCAGCTTGGACGACAGCTGATTGGCCAGGTCGATGCCCAGGGCGGTCTGGCCGCCGACCAGCACCTGAAGATGCTGTCCGTGCAACGTGCCCGGTATGACGTTGTTGCGCAGATCAGTGATCAGGTTCGTGGTGGACTGCGCCTGGGGACTGCCGGTCGGGTAGACCTCGGCCAGTGCGACGGCCGGGTGGCCCGGGCCCGCTGGGAAGAACTCCGGGCCGACGGTGGTGACCACTCCGGGAGTGTGGCTGGCCGCCGCGACCACGGTGTCGAAGGTGGCCTTGTCGGCGGGGCTGTTGAGCGGCGCCACGAGCTGCAGCGGCCCGCTGAATCCGGGCCCGAACCCGTGAACGAGCAGCTCGTAACCCCGGTACGTCGTCGTCGTGGTGCTCGTTGGGTCGACGCTGTAGTCGGCGGTGCCTTGCCGCATCGACAGGAACGGGGCGCCGAGCGCCACCATGACCCCAAGGGCGCCGATGGCGAAGATGATCCGGTTTCGCTGCACGAGCGACGCCCAGCCGGTCCAGCCTCGTGACGCCTCGTTGAAGCTGGTCTCGCCCCGGGCGAGGGCGGCGCGCTGGCGGCGCGTAAGAAGGCGCTTGCCGACCAGGCCCATCAGCGCCGGCAGCAGCGTCAGCGCCCCCATCACCGGGAACGCGACGGCGATCGCGGCGGCGATGGCCGCGCCCGATAGCGTGCTGACCCCCACCGTGAGGATGCCGAGCAGCGCGATGCACACGGTCATGCCGGCGAAGAGCACGGCCCGGCCGGCGGTGCCCGCCGCCTTGACGACCGCCTCTTCGACGCTCAGGCCGCGACGCAGCCCGGTGCGCGTGCGGGTGAGGATGAACAGCGAGTAGTCGATCCCGACGCCGAGGCCGATGAGAATGCACAGCTGGGAGGTGAAGGAGGCCATGCTGATGGAGTTGGACAGCATCCCGACCACCGCCAGTGCCGAAACGAGCGCGATGGCCGCACTCAGCAGGGGCAGCAGCGCCGGGAGGATGGCGCCGAAGAAGATGAGCAGGATGATGAGGGCGGCGATCACGCCGATGACGGTGCTCGACGAGGAGGTCGGGTTGGTCGACGCGGCGATGGCGCCGACGACGTCGACCTGCAGCTTGGGGGAGTTCGGGGCCCGGGCCAGATGCACCAGCTGGGTTGCCTCAGCGGCCGGGATGTTGTTGGCGTCCTTGGTGAAGTTGACCTGGGCAAAGGCGACAGTTTTATTCGCGCTGACCTGCTTGGCGCCCGCTGGACCATAGGGCGAGGTCACGCCGGAAACGGAGCGCAGGTGCGACACCTGGCCCAGCATGGTCTGGATCTGTGACTGAACGGCCGGGTTGTTCACCGTTCCGGTCTTCGTCTGGAACACGATCTGTTCGGTGTCCCCGGATTGGCCTGGCACCGCCCGCTGCAGAAGGTTGGCGGCGGCGGCACTGGGCGTACCGGAGAGCGTGGTGCTCTGGGCGTAATGACTGCCGGTGGCGGATTGCCCTAGGAAGGTGCCGGCGAGCACCAGCACCCACAATCCGATCACCACCAGGCGATGTCCGACGCACCAGCGAGCGATGGAACGCATCGCGATCTCCTCTGCTGATCCCCGCCTGCCGGGGACCTCCCAGCCAGCATCGGGGCGAAGGGCCCTGCGAATCGTCGGCCGCCAGAACCCTTCGACGACCGCCGTCTAGTTCTCGGGACGTAGCGCCCGCGGCCGATGTGCGGCAGGGGGACGGTTCCTACGCTCGATCACGAGATCCCGGTCGGCGCGGATCCACGTGGAGGCTTCCTTGAGATCGTCACTGCGGTGGTACGGCCCGCAGCGTCGGCGCCGGCGTCGCCGGGCGATCTTCATCGCGTGCCTCGCCGCCACCGCGATCGCTGGCCTGGCCGCCGGGACCGTCTCTGCGACCACGGAGCGTGGTAGCGGCCGTTCGGTAGCTGCCGCGGTGGCCCGCGGCCCGCTGCAAACGGATCTGCTGTGGGCCGCTGGCGGCTTCCTCCTCGTGGCCTCGGCGCTCACCGTCGAGGCGGTCGTCCGGCGCATCGGCCATCATGATCGTCCAGATCCCGGGGAGGTACGCTCACGACGTGGCACGAACGTCTCCTTCGCCGTCCGCAGAGTTACGATGCCCCTGGTCGCCGGCGGCAGGCCTGGGCTGCGGGGATTGCTGCGCGCCCCGGATATAGACCTGGTCCTGGTCCTGGCCGCGTTCGTCGCGCTGCTTGTCGATCCGCTCCTGCTGCACAAGATCACCGAACTGACGCCGGTCATGGGGGTGCTGGCCTTCCTGACCGCCGTTCCGCTGGCCGCTCGCAGGCGCTTCCCGCTCGGGGTCCTGGCCATCGAGGTGCCGCTGTTGATGGCATGCCTGGCCGTGTTCCACCCGAACCGCGCGGCGGTTGGCATCACCATGCTGCTGGTGTTCACGGTGGGACTCGAGGGAGGCCGGGCCCGGTCGCTGGTGGTGGGCGCACTGATGGCGCTGATCGTCACCGCCGCCGTGTTCATCACCGGCCAGCGAAGCGGCCTCTCCGACGTCATCGCCTACTCCTCGCTGGTGCTCGGGGCCCTGCTGGCCGGCGAGGCACTCCGGGCCCGCCAGGCGCTCCAGCGCGCGCTGGCCGAGGAGGCGGCCCGCGCGCGCGAAGCCGCGGCACAGCACCGCTTCGACTCCGAACGCCTCGCTCTGGCCCACGAGCTCCACGACGTCGTCGGGCACACCTTGGTGGCCATCAACGTGCGGGCCTCAGCCGCCGCGCGCCGTGAGCACAAAAGCGGTCGCGCCGACGGGCCCACCGCGCTGGATGAGATAGCGTCTGCCTCCGCCGGAGCCCTTACTGAGCTGCGGACCACGCTGAAGGCACTGCGCGCTGAGCACGACGGGCCGGCGCCGCTCCACCCATTCCAGGACCTGGGCAACCTGGCCGACCTGATCTCCGGCGTGGAGGACGCGGGCCTGGCCGTTCACCTCGAGGTGACTGGAGTCCCGGTCGCCCTCCCGGCCACCGTCGGCCACGCCGGATACCGCATCGTCCAGGAGGGCCTGACGAACGTGCTACGCCACTCCACCGCTCGCCAGGCGCGGGTCCGGGTCGACGTCGGCGACCGCGCCGTGGTCATCGAGGTCACCGACGACGGCCAGACGCGGGCGGCCACCGTCGGGGCAGGCGGGCACGGGCTCCGGGGGATGCAGGAGCGGGCCGCCGCCCTCGGCGGCACCTGCGAGGCGGGTCCGGTCAACGGGGCCGGCTGGCGGGTTCAGGCCCGGATTCCCGTCAGCAGCAAAGGATCATGATGGGACACATCAGCGTGCTGGTGGTCGACGACCACTCCCTGGTCCGGGCCGGGTTCCGCTCCATCCTGGGCGACGAGGATGACATCGACGTGGTCGGCGAGGCCAAGGACGGGGCCGAGGCAGTCGAAGCGGCGGTCCGGGCGCGGCCCGATGTGGTGCTCATGGACATCCGCATGGCCCGGATGGACGGCCTCGAGGCGACGCGCCTCATCACCGCCGACCCCCGGCTGCGGGCCACGAAGGTCATCGTCCTCACCACGTTCGACCTCGACGAGTACGTCTTCGGGGCGCTCAAGGCAGGCGCCAGCGCGTTCCTGCTCAAAGGGGTCGAGCCGCCCGCGCTGATCGACGCGGTGCGGACGGTGGCGGGCGGCGACGCCCTGCTCGAGCCGAGCGCCACCCGCCGGCTGATCGAGGCCTATGTCGGCGGCCAGCAGGCGGCGTCCGCGGCAGGCTTCCCGCTTCCCTCCTCGCTCACCGCCCGGGAGGTCGAGATCCTCCGGCTCATCGCCGCGGGCCTGACCAACACCGAGATCGCCGAGCGCCTGTTTATCAGCCCGCTGACCTGCAAATCGCACGTGTCGCGCATCCTGATGAAGCTTAATGCCAGGGACCGCACCCAGCTCGTCGTCCTGGCCTACGAGAGCGGCCTGGTCGTTCCCGGGCAAACCAGCGGCCTTCCCGGAGTACTCCCGCAGAGCTAGCTCGACCTCATGTGGGGCGGAAGGTGTCCAGCGGGGCGCTGTCAGGCATCGCCCGAGCGTGCCCGGAATGTGGTTGATGCTGTCGTCCCTGCGGTGGACCGCCACCCGGCCCGA
>JAWWPY010000481.1:0-12737 GCA_033854735.1 Streptosporangiaceae bacterium
CGCCGGGCCGCCCGCGAACTGCGAAGGATGGTCACCCCGCTCGATGAGGCGTACTTGTTGAAGACCTACCCCAAACCGCTCGCCGCGCCCGATGACCCCTGGTGGCTGCGACGGTTCCTGACTTAGACAAAGCAGCGATTGCCATTTGGCGGATCCTTCTGATGCTAGTCGCCCAAGCTCCCTAGGCGCGTCAGGAACGTCAATCTGGTCATGCATCAGTCCTGGGCCTGTTGTGGGACAGCTTACGTCTGGACGCCATCTGGCCACTCGTGTTCGTTGGAAGCAACGGCACTATAGCGCAATGGTGCGCTCTTCGAGCTTGGCTAGGACGGCTTCGCTGATGAACTGGTCGATGAGGTCGCCGCGCCGGGCTACGCCGCCGCATCCGCCCGCCGATTTCGCCGGGCAGCAGTACGGGTGCGACTTGACATGCTTATGGCTGGTGATGCGCAGCGGGGTATTGCACGGTGATCCGTCTTACATCGGCTTTCCGCAGCGCCGGATGCCGGTCAGCAGATGGTGCGGCGCGTGGTGTTCGGGGTTGGCAGGTTGGCGCATTCGTTCGGTGCGTATTCACCCGGGAATGTCGGATCTAACCGGCTTACGCGGGCGGCCGGTCCGGATAAGTTCGCGTTCCATCCCGGCGGCCAAGGCGGCAATAGCGGGCGTAGTCACGGTGTGAGGCGGCTGCGCCTATGCCTGGGTTTCCCGCGCTTCACCGCCAGGTCACAAGCCGAATGGAGGCTGCCGTACTAGGCCCGGCAATCAATTGAGTGAACCCCGGGAAAGGCGGGGAACGCCGCTACTGCCAAATCCGGAACGATCCGGGACGATTTGCTATAAGTGCCTCGCCAGCTCATTTCAGCGCCGGATCAGCGCCGTATCAGCGCCGTATCAGGGCCTCTGGCCAGGATGCAGGGGACCCAAACCAAGGGTGCCCGATCAGGCACCAGAGGAGACGACGTGAGAATACGCAGAATGACTGGCCTGCTCTTCGCGGGCGCGCTGACGGTGGCTGGCCTCAGCGCAAGCATGGGTGCGGTCGCGCAGGCCGGAACAGCTACCGCCGCCGTGACCCCCAACGTGGTTCCTGCCCCGGCCACCCCCTACGAGATCTTCCCGCCCTTCATCAACCCAAGGTCCCCCAAGTGCATCGACGTGCCCTCGGCTTCCACCAGGGCGGGGGTGGCTCTGCAGATTTTCCACTGCAAGAGTTCCTCGAATCAGCTCTGGCAATTCTTCCTCCAGCCGGGTACCAGCGACATCTATCAGATCCAGAACCTGAACAGTCACCTGTGCCTGGCGATCGAGACCAGCACGGCTAGTGATGGCGAATTGGTCACGCAGAACGCCTGCGATGCGATCCCGGCGGAAGAGTGGCACGTGAGCAGCCCTATCGAGGGCGATAATTTCAACATGATCAACGTGGACTTCCCCAGCGAATGCATGGCGGCGGCTAACAACTCGGGAGCCGACCATACCCCGGTCGTGATACAGACCTGCAACCCCGGCAACATCTTCGCCCAGAACCAGCTTCAGACCTGGCAACTCTAGATCGCGCCGCACAGGGCGGATGCCCCGGTGCCGGACGGCACCGGGGCATCCGCCCGTCTGCCGACCCTCATTTCCGTGATCGCGGTGGATCCGCGTCTCATCCGGGCGCCAATCCACCGCGAACATGGGTTGCCCACGGCCAGGTAACGGGATCAGGGGGCTGGGACCGCGTTAGAGTGCCGGATCATGGGACTCAGCGCGGTCGCCAGATCTGCAGCCCAGTCCTTCGATCGCACCGCCGCCGATTACGACCGCCTGGGCGACCTCGGCGAGAACGACAGCATCAGGAGCTGGCTCGTGAGCGTGCTCCCACCCGTCGGCGGGCGGGCGCTGGACCTTGGCTGTGGTACCGGGCGCCATGCCGTCCTGCTGGCCGAGCGATTCACGCACGTCGACGCGGTTGACCTGTCGCTGCCGATGATCGAGATCGCCAGGGCGAAGCGCTCACGGCCGAACGTCGCCTACCAGCAGGCGGACTTGCTGGAGACAACCGGTTCCGGCCAGTACGACCTGGTGCTCAGCGTGATGACGCTGCATCACGTGCCTGACCTGCAGGCAGCACTGGCGCACATCAAGGGACTGCTGGCGCCTGGAGGGCGGATCGTGCTGGCGGACCCGTATCCGGCGGAGTCCGCGCTGCACCCATCGCGACGGATCCTGCACCGCCTGGTCCCGCTCCGGCCGCGGCTGCACGCGATGGCAGTCCTGCGCCTCGGCGCGAACCTCGTCCCGCGCGGCCCGGCCACCGCCTGGGAGATCTACCGGCTGCACACCCGCAGGGAGTGGCTCGATCACCTCGTGAGCGACCGGTTCTTCAGCCGCGAGGAGCTACAGCAGTGCCGTGCCACCCTGTTCCCCGGCTGCCAGATGGAGCGGCTGGGCGGTGCCGTCGTCGGGCTGACCTGGGACAGCACTCGTTGAACTCGCCACGACACGTGACCTCGCGGGCGGTCATAAGCGCGCTAGGCCGGCGCGAACGTTCCTTCAACGAACAACGTGTAATCGGCGTTCACCGCACTCGGCACGTCCGCGACATCCTGGCGCCGTCATCCTCCGTTGCTGTCAGGACGAGACGCGGGATTCAGGGAGTGCCGGCAGGCCCGGCCGAAAAAACAACGGATATGGCCTGGGCATCCTGAAGCTACAGCGGCCTGCCAGATAGGGCCCTGTAGTCGCGGGGAAATTTTGGGCGGCAGCGCGCCGCAGCAGTGGGGCCTCGTCCGGGTCGAGTGTCCGGCGGCCCGGCAGCTAGCCGAATGGCCGCATGCCGCCCGGGGGAGTGCCCTGGTTGGCCCGTTGCCCGGAAAGGGCAGCAGCGGGTCTCAGGGTTGGCGTCACGCGACCTTGCGGCCGCCATTTAGCGTCTCTGATGTGGGTGCCGGTCACGGTCATTAGGGTGGGGCGAGTGGTGAAAGAGACCGACCTGGAGCTGAGGAGCCGGCGCACGCTGCACATTTACGACGCCGGTGCGGATGATGCCGGCACCCGCCTCGCTGTTTTCTGGCATCACGGCACGTCGAATACCGGCGCGCCGCCCGAGCCCCTGTTCCCGGCCGCCGGCCAGCGCGGCATCCGCTGGGTGTCCTATGACCGGCCCGGATACGGTGGATCAACTCCGCACCCAGGCCGGGACGTGACATCGGCGGCCGCTGACGTGTCCAGCATCGCTGACGCGCTGGGCATCGATCGGTTCGCGGTGATGGGCTATTCCGGTGGCGGCCCGCACGCCCTGGCTTGCGCCGCGCTGCTGCCAGAACGTGTCCTGGGAGTGGTCTGCGTGGCTGGCTTGGCCCCGTTCCGGGCCGAGGGGCTGGACTGGTTCGCGGGCATGGCGCCCTTCGGCACGGCGTTACTGCGCGCTGCCGCCGGGGGACGCGCGGCGCTGGAGAACTACCTGGCGTCCACCGAGTTCGACCCGGAACAGTTCACCCCGGCAGATCATGCCGCACTCATGGGTGAATGGTCCTGGCTGGGCGTGGTGGCCGGGCAGGCCATGAATGGCGGCCCGGGCGGGATGATGGACGACGAGCTGGCTTATGTCGCCCCGTGGGGGTTTGACCCCGGGCAGGTAAGTCCGCCAGTCCTTTTCCTCCAAGGTGGGCAGGACCGGATCGTGCCCAGTTCGCACGGCCAATGGCTGGCGCACCGCAGCCGCTCGGCGCAGCTGTGGCTGCGCCCAGACGAGGGACACGTCTCGGTTCTCAGCTCCGCGACGGCAGCCCTGGACTGGCTCCAGGAGCACGCCAGTCAGCGCTGAACCGCGCGGCCCTCCCACACTGAGCCTACGGCCGCCCACCCGCCGGCACGGCGAGGGGACCCTCAGTTTTCCGCCGAGCGGATTTGCGTTGTTGGCCGACGTGAAAGGGTCACCAGAAACATAGGGTCATCAGAAAGCAGGCGCTGTCCGTAGCGGGAGAGGACTCATGCACGCATCGCTCGCAAATCTGGCGATCGACCCCGCCCACGCGCCCGCCGCCGCGCTCATGAATGACATCCTGCCCGAGATCACATCGGCCCCCGGATTTGCCGCCGGTTACTGGCTCGAGCCCGCAGAGGGCCGTGGCCTCTCGGTCATCCTGTTCGATACCGAGGAGCAAGCTGTTCAGTCGATGGCCCAGACGGGCAGCTGGCCGGTACCTGGAGTCACCATCGACGATGTAGAGGTCCGGCGAGTGGCGGTCGCCATCCCATGACCGCGGACGATCTCGACCGGGCCGTGCAGCTCGCCGTGGCCGTCCTCCGGGAGGCGCCGGCAGCGGCCTGGGACGGCCAGGCCGGTTCGCTGGAGTGGGACTGCTGGGAAACCGCTGAGCACCTCAGCGACGCCCTGTTTTCGTACGCCGTCACACTGGGCCCCCGGACACCGCCGTTGGACGGCGACGTCCCCTTCGCGTATGAAAGCCGAAGGCCTGGCGGCCCCGAAATCGCCATCCACGCGGACCGTGCGGCGGGTCCCGCGGGGCTGCTGCTGGTGCTGGAGGCGAGCGGCGCGCTGCTTGCCGCCATGGTGCGCACGACGCCGTCGCGGGTTCGCGCCTACCACAGTTTCGGCGTGTCGGATCCGGAGGGCTTCGCCGCAATGGGGGTCGTGGAGACCCTGGTGCACACCTACGACCTGGCCGAAGGGCTGGGGCTGGCCTGGGTCCCGCCCGCCGATCTCTGCTCGCGGGCGCTCGCCCGGCTGTTCCCGGAGGTCCCGGGGACCACGGACCCCTGGCTTACCTTGCTGTGGGCTACCGGACGCGCCGAACTGCCGGGGTACCCTCGTCGCGCAACGTGGCGCTGGTCCGGCACTCCCCGGCCCTAGGACGCCGGACTAGCGCCCAGCGGCGGTGAAGGCCGATCAGGCCGCGCCATCCTGCGGTTCGATGCCCTTCTCGCGGAGCAGGCCACGGAGGCGCTTGACCTCTTCGCTCAGCCGGTGCAGCCCGGCGGCCAGGGACGGAAGGTCCAGGTGAGCGGCCGCCCACTGCTCCTGACGGGAAGCCTTCTCGGCGAGCAACTGCCTTTCCCGGTCGCGCAGGGCCGTCGCCATCTCATAATCCTCGGCGTCAGCCGCGGATTTCTTGCCACTGCGCGCCTGCCCGATCTCCTGGTCGAGATCGCCCACGTCCGGTCCAGCGCCCACGCGCTGCTCCACCGCCGCCAGGCGCGAGTCAATCGATTCGATACGGCTCAGGACCTCAGACAGCAGCCCGCGCTGCTTCCGGGCGGCCGAGCCTTTTCCGGCGCGCCGCATCCCCGGCTCCTCCTCGCCCGGCACGTCCCCCAGCATCTGGATCACCTGCTCGCGGACCCGCGCCAGGTCCGCGCCGAGCCGGACCAGCACCTGCGCGGCGGCGCCCCTGCCCTCGCGGATCAGGCCGAGCAGGATGTGCTCGGTCCCGATGTGGTTGTGGCCCAACTGCAGAGCTTCCCGCAGTGACAGCTCCAGGACCTTCTTGGCCCGCGGCGTGTACGGTATGCGGCCGGTCGGCGCCGCCCGGCCCTGGCCGATGATGCCCTCGACCTGCTGGCGTACCGCCTCCAGGCTGATACCCAGCGATTCGAGGGAGGCGGCCGCTACCCCGTCGCCTTCGTGAATGAGGCCGAGCAGGATGTGCTCGGTACCGATGTGGTTGTGGTTGAGCCTCCTCGCCTCCTCCTGAGCCAGGATCACGACCCGCCGCGCCCGCTCGGTAAACCGCTCAAACATGTTCTGCATCCGCCCTTCACGCCCTCGTCATCGGCTATGCCCGGTCCATATCAAGATACATCGCGTCCGTGGAAAGGCAAGATATATCGTGAGTTGGGTTTGAGCCGCGCGTTCCGGGAACCTGCGAGATCTCAACGCTTCCCGGGCTGGGCCGGTCAGGTGGGCTAGTCGGGCAGGTGGCGGAGTGGCCCCGGCGGTTCCGGCCAGACATCCACCGGCATCAACGACAACTCGGCAGCTATGGTGCCTACCAGTACGAAGCCGGTCATGCCTGGTTGTTTCCGATCGGGTGGGATCGGTAGTCAGATCACCGGCCCCTGAGGCCGCATTCCGGATGTTTTAACTGGCCAGAGCGGTGCTCTGGGGGAGCAGGCGCGGTGCGCAGGGACCTTCACCCCGATCGGGGAACTCCTCTTCATTCACTTTCTGTTCACCTGCTCGTCGGGAAGGCTTCGCCTGAATGAAGTAATTTCTTCGCGAAAGCACCTTCGCAGCAGCGAGCCTGGCCGCGGGTTTTGGGAGGATTGCCGGTGACCGAGATCCGCTCCGCGGACTTGCTGACCGCGCTTGACGAGGCAAAGCTGAGCAGGTTCCATCTGCGGGCGGTGCTGGTGTCCGGGATGGGCTTCTTCACCGACGCCTATGACCTGTTCGTCATCGGGATCGCTTCGACCCTGATCAAGCAGGAGTGGAACCTCAGTTCCGGCCGGCTCGCACTGCTGAACAGCACCATGCTGGCGGCGGCCTTCCTCGGTGCGTTGGTGTTCGGCAGGTTCGCCGACCTGTTCGGCCGCAAGCACGTGTACTGGATGGTCGCGGCCATCATGGTGGTCGGGGCGCTGGGGTCGGCGCTGTCCCCCTCGTACTGGGTACTGATCGCCTTCCGCTTCCTGCTCGGATTCGGTGTGGGCGGGGATTACCCGGTCAGTGCCGTGCTGATGAGCGAGTACGCCAACCGGAAGGATCGCGGCAAGCTGGTCGGGATGGTGTTCTCCACCCAGGCCCTGGGCCTCATCGTCGGACCGCTCATCGCGCTGGCCCTGCTCGGGGCCGGATCCAGCAACGACGTGGCCTGGCGGACGATGCTCGCGCTCGGTGCCGTGCCCGCGGTCGCCGTGGTGTACCTGCGCAGCCGGATGCCTGAATCGCCGCGCTACCAGGTGCAGGTGCAGGGCCGTCGCAACGAGACGCTCAGCGAGATATCCGCCTTCAGTGAAGGGGCGGTCAACGGAGGCTCCACGGCGCGCCTGCGGCACACGATGGGGCTGCGTGCGTTCCTGACGAACCGAAGGTACCTGGTCATGCTGGCCGGCACGGCGGGTACCTGGTTCCTGCTCGACTACGCCTACTACGGCAACACGATCTCGACGCCCCAGATCATCAAGCTGATCTCCCCGGGCTCCTCGACCATGACCGCGATCGCCATCCAGCTCGCCATCTTCGTGGTCGCTGCCGTGCCCGGGTATCTGTGCGGGATCCTCTGGCTTGACCGGATCGGCCACCGGCGCCTGCAGCTCACCGGGTTCGCCGTCATGGCGCTGTGTTTCGCGATCATCGGGCTGGTCCCCGGCCTCACCACGGCGGTGGTGCCGTTCCTCCTGGTGTACGGGGTGAGCTACTTCTTCACCGAGTTCGGGCCGAACATGACCACCTTCGTGATGCCAAGCGAGATCTACCCGGTCACCATGCGCGCCACCGGGCACGGCATTTCGGCAGGTATCGGGAAATTCGGCGCGTTTATCGGAGTATTCCTCTTCCCGGTGCTGCAGAAGGGGCTGGGCCTGCGCGGCACGCTGATGCTGACCGCCGGGGTCTCGGTCCTCGGTTTCCTGCTGACCCTGGTGCTGCCCGAGCCGTCCGGCCGGAGCCTGGAGGAGCTGGCCAGCGGGCCGGCCGTCTTCCAGGCTCAGGAAGCCCAGGCCAGGCTGGCGCCATCGCCCGAAGAGACGTCCAGCCCCGCAGCCTGATCAGGCCTGCTGAGGGGCTGCGGTCCCTGGCGTGGTGGTGACGGGGCTGGGCGAACCGGCCGTCGGGCGGCCGGGCAGTGTCACCAGCGTGCCTTCCGCCGGGTCACCGAAGTGGGCCCAGATCGCGTTGAGCTCGGACTGGTAGTAGAGCACATGCAGGCTCGCGACGAAGCCGAGGAGCAGCCCGATCCAGCCATTGCAGCTCGGCTGGAGCCCGGCCCGCCCCTGCATCTGGGCGATCCTGAGACCCGTGCGATAGACCGATACGAACGGCGGGATGATGATGAACGCGCCGATCGAGACCGCGAGCAATGAGAGGACCGGGTTCACCTCGATGTTCTCGTCGAAGTCCCGGGCCTCAGAGTTGATCTTGTACCACCAGACGAGGTGGTAGATCCCGAGCGTAATCAGTGGCCACACCAGCCACACCAGCCACACGTTGCGCGTCTTACCAACCCGTCCTGTCATGGCGCCCCCTGCCGTCACCGGAACGCCGGGAGGCGCCCCGTATGGCCACTATTTGTAACTATATGACTTCTTAGAGCTACAGGACAGAGGGCGTGGCCGCACGGGGCGGTGCGCGGCGATAGGCAGCGAAGCGCCGGGCGTATCTCGTGACCTTGGCCGCAGCGGCCAGGTTGGCCGCGCGTTAGTGCGGTGCATTGTGCGCGAATAAGGGCCACAAGGTACCGCGCTAATCAGGCGGGCGCGCCGCCCCGGCCGGCGCCGCCCCGGAATCGGGCGATGCCGGCCGCGATGGCCGGCCCCGCGAGCGTCGTCATGCCGAGCTGGAACTCGTTGGCCATGGCTTCCTCGTCGGTCAGTGAGCTGCTCTCCAGCGCCGACATCCGGTCGCTGCGCAGGCACTGCTGAGGTAGCGCGGCGAGTTCGCGGGCGAGTTCCTCGGCGGCCGGGCGGGCCTGGCCGTCCGGTACGACCCGGTTGACCAGGCCCATCTGCAGTGCCTCGGTAGCGGGCACCGGGCGGCCGGTAAGGATGAGGTCAAGGGCGCGGCCCAGGCCCACCAGGCGGGGCAGCCGGACCGTGCCGCCGTCGATCAGCGGAACTCCCCACCGGCGGCAGAACACGCCGAGAACCGAACCTTCCTCGGCGATGCGCAGGTCACACCAGAGCGCGAGCTCGAGCCCCCCGGCCACCGCGTGGCCTGAGATCGCCGCGATCACCGGCTTGGTCAGCCGCAGCCGGGTTGGGCCCATCGGCCCGTCACCGTCCGGCTCGACGCGGTTGCCGGCCGGGCCGCCCACCGCCTTGAGGTCGGCCCCGGCGCAGAACGTGCCGCCGGATCCGCACAGGACAGCGACCCGGCACGCCTCGTCCGTCTCGAACTCGCGGAAGGCATCAGCGAGGGCCACGGCGGTCGGCCCGTCGACCGCGTTGCGCGCCCCGGGGCGGTCCATGATGACAGTGGTAACCGGCCCAGCTTGCTCCACGCGCACGGTCATGGCCTCTCCTCTCCGGTCCGGGCCGGGCACCGGAGAGGGGCTAGGGCACCGGACGCGCCCTAGCTGACCTGCCAGGTGTCCGCGCCCGCGAGCAGGGTCGCGAGGTCGCCGTCGCCCTGCCGCTGCTTGGCGCTGTCGATCTGCCCGGTCATCAGCTCGTCGTAGCTGGGCCGGGGAGCCTGCCGGAACACGCCGATCGGGGTGTGCGCGAAGTCGGCGTTGTCCAGCCGGGACAGCGCGAACGCGTACGACGGGTCGGGCGCGTGTGCGTCGTGGACCAGCAGGGAGTCCTCGTCCGCCCCGGCCACGTCGACGGCCTCCAGCGAGCCGTACCGGCCGAACCGGAGCCCCCGGCCGCGATCCGCGCCGAAGCGGACGGGCTCGCCATGCTCCAGCCGGACCAGCTTGTCGTCCCGCGACGCAGGGTCGGTCAGCGGCGCGAACGCGTCGTCATTGAAGATCGGGCAGTTCTGGTAGATCTCGATGAACGCGGCGCCCCGGTGGTCGGTAGCCGCGCGCAGCACGCTGGTCAGGTGCTTGCGGTCGGAGTCGATCGTCCGGGCCACGAAGCTGGCCTCGGCGCCGAGGGCCAGTGACACCGGGTTGAAGGGAGTGTCCAGCGAGCCGAACGGGGTCGATTTGGTGACCTTGCCCTGCGGGGAGGTGGGTGAGTACTGGCCCTTGGTCAGCCCGTAGATCCGGTTGTTGAAAAGCAGGATCTTGATGTTCACATTGCGGCGCAACGCGTGGATCAGGTGATTGCCGCCGATGGACAGCGCGTCGCCGTCGCCGGTGATCACCCAGACGGACAGGTCGGGGCGGGACGAGGCCAGGCCGGTCGCGACGGCCGGGGCGCGCCCGTGGATCGAGTGCATCCCGTAGCTGTCCACGTAGTACGGGAGCCGCGACGAGCAGCCGATGCCGGAGACGATGACCACGTTCTCCCGCGGCACTTCGAGCTCAGGCAGGAACGCCTGGAAGGCCGCGAGGATCGCGTAGTCGCCGCAGCCGGGGCACCAGCGGACGTCCTGGTCGGACTTGAAGTCCTTCGTCGTGAGGCGTGTGTCGGTCTTGGGCACGAGCGTCAGCGAGGCGGGCCGCCGGGATTCCCCGGTAACCGCGATCCGCTCAGACATGTGCGATCACTTCCTGGATGACACCGGCTAGTTCGGCCGCCCGGAACGGAAGGCCGCGCACCCGGTTGTAGGAGATCACGTCGACGAGGTAGCGGCCGCGCAGCAGCAGCGCCAGCTGGCCCAGGTTGATCTCGGGGACGAGGACCTTGTCATAGCTGCGCAGCACGTCACCGAGGTTGGCCGGCATCGGGGACAAGTGCCGCAGGTGAGCCTGGGCTACTGAGCCGCCGGCCGTCCGCACGCGCCGCACCGCCGCGCCGATCGAGCCGAACGTGGATCCCCAGCCGAGCACCAGCACCTGGGCGCCGTCAGGGTCGTCCACCTCGAGCGGCCCGATGTCGGCGGCGATACCGTCGATCTTGGCCTGGCGCAGCCGCACCATCTTGTCGTGGTTGTCCGGGTCGTAGGAGATGGTCCCGGCGCCGTCAGCCTTCTCGATCCCGCCGATCCGGTGCTCCAGCCCGGGCGTGCCCGGCACGGCCCACGGCCTGGCCAGCGTCGCCGGGTCACGCTGGAACGGCCGGAATTCGATGGGGCCGTCGCCATCCCGCCAGTCCTCAGGCTTACTAAACGAGAAACTTGTGCTGATGTCGGGCAGGCCCGCGACGTCGGGGATGCGCCATGGCTCCGACCCGTTGGCCAGGTAGCCGTCGGACAGCAGGATCACCGGCGTCCGGTACTTGACCGCGATGCGGACCGCCTCGATGGCGATCGTGAAGCAGTCGCCGGGGGTCGCGGGGGCGAGCACGGCGACCGGCGATTCCCCGTTCCGGCCGAACAGCGCCTGGAGCAGATCCGCCTGCTCCGTCTTGGTCGGCATACCGGTCGAAGGCCCGGCCCGCTGGATGTCGAGCACGATGAGCGGCAGTTCGACCGAGGCCGCCAGGCCGATCGTCTCCGCCTTCAGCGCCATGCCCGGTCCCGAGGTGCTGGTCACCCCGAGGGCGCCGCCGAAAGCGGCGCCGAGCGCGGCGCCCACGCCGGCGATCTCGTCCTCGGCCTGGAACGTGCGCACCCCGAACTGCTTGTGCTTGGACAGTTCGTGCAGGATGTCGGAGGCCGGGGTGATCGGGTAGGAGCCGAGGAAGATCGGCAGCCCGGACAGCTTGGAGGCGGCGATCAGGCCGTAGGCCAGGGCCGTGTTGCCGGTGATGTTGCGATAGGTGCCAGGCTCCAGGGTGGCGGGCTTGACCTCGTACTGAACCGAGAAGGCCTCGGTGGTCTCGCCATAGTTCCAGCCGGCCTGGAACGCCGCGATGTTCGCCTTCATGATCTCGGGCTTGGTCGCGAACTTCGACTCGAGGAACTTGAGCGTGCTTTCCGGCGGCCGGTTGTAGAGCCAGGAGAGCAGGCCGAGCGCGAACATGTTCTTGGCGCGCTCGGCTTCCTTCCGGGATACGTCATACTGCTCAAGCGCCTTCACGGTCATCGAGGTGATCGGGACCGTGTGAACGTTGTAGGCAGACAGCGAGCCGTCCTCCAGCGGGCTGCCGTCGTAGCCCACCTTGGCCAGGTTGCGCTTCGTGAACTCGTCGGTGTTGGCGATGATGTCCGCGCCGCGGGGCACGTCGTCCAGGTTGGCCTTGAGCGCGGCCGGATTCATCGCGACGAGCACGTCCGGCGCGTCGCCGGGCGTCAGGATGTCGTGGTCGGCGAAGTGCACCTGGAAGCTCGACACGCCGGGCAGCGTGCCCGCAGGGGCACGGATTTCGGCCGGGAAGTTCGGCAGGGTCGACAAGTCATTGCCGAAAGCCGCCGTCTCCTGAGTAAACCGGTCGCCGGCCAGTTGCATGCCGTCGCCGGAGTCGCCCGCGAAGCGGATGATGACACGATCAAGTTGCTGGACCTGCTTGGTCACAGTGGGAAGCCTCCTCGACGCGCCGCAGCCGAGCGCCAATAAGCGCGGGTCCGCGAGCGCCGCACCCGGGTCAACAATGAACCCCCGGGGCCAGAGTTATGGTTACATCCATGTTACCTGCGCCACAGTGCCGCCGAGGCGGCCGCAGGTGCGTTCGCTTTGGTCGTGACGTATCTCACAGTGTCGCAAGGGTTTCGTCGTAAGGATGTTCACGGTAGCGCCTGGTTCGCCCTCCCGGATGCGGATGGCTCCGGCCCGTAACACTTGCGAAAGGCGCCGCCGCTCTTCCCTCTTATACACGGCGTGGCCAGAGACCCGGTTCAGCGGTCCCAAGTTCCGCTACCTTACGTAATCGGCCGGGTACCTGATGGGCTCAGTAGCTGGGTGCGGGGCATGCTGCGGCTACGCTGGCTGTGTGGCTGCCGTGGACCTTCCCGCGCCGCGCGCTGGAAGCGGCCCTGATCGTGGATCCGGCTCGGCGCCGCTGGTCATCGACACTGGCCGCGGGTACTCGCTCTGGGTCCTCGACGCCGGGCTGGCCTGCTGCGCGGTGGAGTGTGCGGC
>JAWWPY010000482.1:0-64873 GCA_033854735.1 Streptosporangiaceae bacterium
CCGCGTGCCGGCGAATACCGGCGCGCTGGCATGCACGCCCCGCTTCTTGACCACCTGGCCCGCATCATCCGCCTGACGCTCTGCGGCCCGGGTGATCCGCGACCGCAGCCGGTCAAGGCGCAAGACCTCCTCGAGCACGACCTGATCCGGCTGGTGCAGCTGGTGCAGCCCGATGTCAAGCCCGATGACAAGCCCGATGTCAAGCCTCTCAGGTCCCGTCCGGCCAACGGGCCGCCAACAAAAGATCAAAAAGGCCTGACCGCCATCTCGGCGATCAGGCCTCTGACCTGCTACTTCTTGGTAGCGGGGGCAGGATTTGAACCTGCGACCTCTGGGTTATGAGCCCAGCGAGCTACCGAACTGCTCCACCCCGCGTCGCTGTGCCTTCACTGTATGGGCTGCCACGGCCCGAGGCAAATCACTCGGCGCCTGCGGCTCACGCTCCGGTGATCGGCGATCCGGGTGTCGACTCCCACAGCACGTACCTGAACCGCCAGGGCGCCGTCGGAGGCTGGGTCAGGTAATGCGCGTCCTGCGTGGTGGTCAGATCGAGCACCTTGCTCGGCGAGAATCCGTAACGAGTGAACTCGGAGGAGCCAGAGCCGATCAGGACAGGATGCCTGCCCGCAGCCGTGATACCGCTCAGCACCGCCTGCACCTCGGCCGCCGACGCTCCGGCCATGACCCCGGTCGGGACGTTGCACATGCCCCTTATTACCTGGCCGAACTGGTCCGCGGCCCCCTGGTCGAGGATCACCACCGACGTTGACGAGCTGAGCGTCCCGCATATGCCGCTGACGGCCACGGCCTGCCCAGCGCCGACCCGGTTCAGGGCCAGGCCGCCAGTGGCCGCCCGCCCCGCGCCGGCCTGTGGCGCGAAGGTCAGCCCGAACCCGAAGGTGGCCAGGGCCGTCGGCAGCACCAGAGCCACCACGAAGCACGCCGCGGCCGTGGCCACCGCCCCATTCCCGGCGCCACGCTCACGGGCCCGCGCCGCCAGCCACGACGACACCCAGATGGCGCACAGGATGAGCCCCGGTAGCAGCACGGGCACCAGCCGGCGGCTGGCCCACGGCTGATCGGGCACGGTGCCTGGCCGCCACAGCACGCTGGCCACACCCCATCCGATGATCACCAGCGGGAGCGCCCACATGCGCGCCGCAGCGCCCGGATCGCGCCAGGTAAACAGCGCACGCAAGCACCGGCGGGCCAGCAGTGCGATGCCGAACCAGCCGAGCAGCACGGCGGGCAGGCCGATGTACCAGATGACCCAGTACAGGCTGTGCTCGGAGTACAGCCGCGTTGGATCGGCCGCCAGGCCCAGCGCTCGCTGCAACGCGGCGACGTAGGCGTCAGTGCCCTGGCTCCTGTCGCCGCGGACGGTCTGCACATACGGCCG
Organism: Streptosporangiaceae bacterium; assembly: GCA_033854735.1. Lineage (GTDB taxonomy): Bacteria > Actinomycetota > Actinomycetes > Streptosporangiales > Streptosporangiaceae > JAWWPY01. The sequence goes on from JAWWPY010000482.1 coordinate 1,400, forward strand.
GATCACGAAGCCGATCAGCGCCGCGAGGCAGACCGCCACGGCCACCTCAGGCACCCAGCGCAGCGGCCGCGCGGCCAACAGGCGCCGCACCAGCCGCCGGGACGGCTTGTACCACGCCAGCCCGACACCCGCGGCCGCGACCACAGCCAGCCCGGCGGCGATCAGCCCGAGGTCCCGGAGCGAAGGCCCCAGGCCCCGCAGGTAGCTCGGGGCCAGCAGATAACCAGCGGCCAGCCCGCCGCCCGCGCCGACCAGCAACCCTCCACTCAACGGAACCGCCTGGTATCTCCGGCCCGCCACCAGCGCGCCGATGAACAGGATGCCCGGTACCACCGTGGCCAGCGCGCCGATCATCACGGCGGAGGCCAGGCCGAGCGCCAGCCCCCCGATGGCCGCCGCTGCGGCGCCTGACGTCAGCCACCTGGGCGACAGCGCCGACCATCGCCCGAAGGGCCTCGTGGGCCCGGCGGCCCGCGCGAGCGAGTCGGTGATGACCGAGTCGATAACCAGGCAGAGGCCGCCGAAGAGCAGCACCTGCACCAGCGGCTCGCCGAACGCGGATCTGCTGGTGTACTGCTCCGGCAGGGTCAGCGCGAGCACCAGGGCGGCCGCCGGGGCCCACTGCGGGCCGGCCAGCCGGCCCGCGAGCCCGCCGAAGGTGAGCACAGCGAACGCCCCGAGGACCGGGCTGACGAGCACAGCGCCGGCGATCCCATGCGTCCAGAAGCCGGCCGCGAGGACCACCGGCAAGCCCGCCAGGAACTGGGGAACGATCCCCGCGGGTTGCGGGGAAAAGCCCGTGCTGGAAAAGGTCAGCCCGGGGTGGGCACCACCGAACGCGGCCAGCGACTGCGGAACGGACGCCGACCCGTGCTCCGCGATCCAGTAGCCGAACTGGAACAGCGCCCCGGGATCGCGCAGCACGATGATCTGCGGCGAGTTCAGCAGGATCTGCCAGGCGGCGAATCCCGCCGCGACGATGATCGTGCCGCCCAGTCCCCACCAGGCGGTCCAGGCCCGCGCCGGACTCTGCTGCGCATCCCCCACCGCCCGGGCCGGGCCCGGCCAGCGGCCCGGCGTCTCGCGGAAGGTGGCGACCATCAGGATCGCGGCCAGCGGCGCGGCGATCAGGACCATCGGGACAGGCAGGAAGCGCCCGGCCAGCAGCAGCGGAATCCCGGGCACCAGCCACGCGATCACCAGCAGCGGCGGAACGACCGTGATCCGGGCGAAACTGCGGCCCGCGAGCAGGGATACCGGTCGCGAGTTGGCAACAGGCCCAGGCTGAGGACTGCTGCTCTCTTCTGTCTTGTCTGTCCTGCCGATGAGGGCTGCCTTGCCGGCGAGGCGGACTCCCAAGCGCACGGTCCCCACTGTAGAGGGGACGGGCCCGCAATCCGTGTAAGCTCCGTGACCGATTCATCCGATTGGCACTACATGACATAGCCTCGCGTTGAACAATGATGAAACGCATCCCCCTGCGTCCCCCCCATCCACGCGCCGAGGAGCGATGAGCCGCTACGACCATCCCGATGATGTCGGCGGCCGACTTTCATCCTGGGAACAGCCCGCTGACCAGGTAAATGATGGTCGGCGCGAGCGCGGGCGAGGCCCCCAGAACACGGCCGGACGCGGCCGGGGCGGCGGCGACTGGGACGGCCGCCAGCCGAAAGGCGTGGCTACCGGCCGCCGGCGCCGGGTGCGCAAGGAAGCAGTGCTCGGCACCGCCGCCATCCTGGCCACCGTCCTCGTGGTCTCCACGTCGCTGGTCGGATACGCGAGGTGGCGGTCCCTGTACGGCAGCATCAAGCGCGTCGCCGTCAGCTCCGCGGACCTCGGCAAGCACCGGCCTCCCTACACGGCGGCGCTGAACATCCTCGTCCTCGGCTCGGACAGCCGGGGCGGAAGCAACGGCCACGGCAACGCCAGCGTCATCACCGGAGCCCGCTCAGACACCGTGATGCTGTTGCACGTCGCGCCTGGTCACCAGCGTGCCGACATCATCAGCTTCCCCCGGGATTCGATGATCCCGATCTATGCCTGCCAGGCGGACAAGAAGAACGGCTTTCCCGGCCAGCAGGCCCAGACCGGCCTGGAGCCGCTGAACTCCTCGTTCGCCTACGGCGGCCCGGTGTGCGTGTGGAAGACCCTGGAGCAGCTGACGAACATCCGCATCGAGCATTTCGTTGAGGTCGATTTCAGCGGGTTCCAGTCGATCGTCAACGATGTCGGAGGGGTCGGCGTCTGCCTGCCTACGGCGATCAACGCCCCCGCCGCCGGGCTGAACTTGCCGGCCGGCAAGCAGGTGGTCAGCGGGGCTCAGGCGCTCGCTTTCGTCCGGGCCCGTGAGGGCGTCGGCGACGGCTCCGATCTGGAGCGCATCCAGCGCCAGCAGTTCTTCCTGGATGCCGTGCTGCAGAAGCTCAAGAGCACCAACCTGCTCGCCGACCCGACCAGGATCCTGCACGTCGTCACCGACGCGGCGAAGTCGATGACCGTCGACAGCGGCCTGGACCCAGCCACCATGCTGAAGATCGCGGACAGCATGAGGTCTCTCAATACCAGCAGTGTGGACTTCGTCTCAGTGCCTAATGGGGCGTACGCGCTCGACCCCAACAAGGTGCAGTGGACGCAGCCCGCGGCGGACCAGCTCTTCCAGGCCATCGCCAGTGACAAGACTGTGCCCACGACCGTGCCCAAGCCCACCGCCAAGGCCGCGGCCACCACGGTCAGCCCCTCCCAGGTCAAGGTCGAAGTGCTCAACGGAGACGGCGCCGCAGGCCTCGCCTCCACGGTCAGCAACGAACTCAGCAACGCGGGCTTTACCGTCATCGGCCACGGCGACGTCCCCGGCTTCGGCGTCACCACCAGCGTCATCGAGTACAGCTCAGCCAGCCAAGCGGCCGAGGTGAATACGCTCAAGGCCGCGGTCAGCGGCGGCGCCACGGTGAAGCAGAACACCGCCCTGCAGGCGGGAACGGTCACCCTGGTCGTCGGGTCGACCTTCAACGGCCTTTCCAGCGTGAAGCCGTCGGCTAGCCCGGCAGCGGCGACCAACCTCACCCCCACCTATGGCGGCATCACCGGCAGCACGAACATCTGCGCCGACGCGAAAGCGTTCGCTCCCTGACCGGGCCACCCGGGGCGGGAGGACGGGACTAGCTGGCCCCGCCGGCCAGGGCCGGGGCCGAGCGTTCTCGTTCAGCGTCCGTGTCCGCGCCTGGGCGCCGGCTGCCCAGCACGGAAACCGCCAGCCACGCCCACAGGCCAAGCGGGTACATGAAGTAACCGAACCGGGTGGCCGGGGCCAGGGTGAACATCAGGGCCAGCCCGATGATGAGCCGCCACGTGGCGGAGGGGACGTCCCGTGGCGGGCGGACGATGAGAGACACGATGATGCCCAGCCCGCTCGCGGCCAGCGCCGCGACCGCGATCATCCGGCCGACGTGCCCGGTGTCGGCGAGCAGGTGTCCCGGCAGCGGGCTGACCGCCTGTGATTTGATGCTGGCCAGGCCGAGAGGGAACAGGATGGTGTTCTGCACCAGGGTGCGCGGCCAGAGCGCGGCCACCGGGCCGATGAAGGCCGCCGCCGAGGCGAGGGCGGCCAGCGCGAAGCGGGCCGTCGACCGGCTGCCGTCGCGCACCGCCAGCAGCGTCATCGCGACCACGAGCCCGGGCCACGCGGTCGCCTTGGTGGCCGCCGCGAGCCCGAACACGATGCCAGCCAGGACCGGGCGCGGCCGCCGCCACAGCAGCGCGAAACCCAGGCACAGCAGGGCGAGCACCGGCACGTCGGTACCGCCGACCGTCAGCGAGAAGGCGATCACCGGCGTGGCGCTGACCAGCGCGGTCCAGCGGAGCACATCCCGCGCGCCCGCCAGGGCCAGGGCTAGCCCGAACACGACGACGAAGACCAGGCAGAACCAGATCCTGGGATCGGTGAGCAGCCCCTGGCCGGCCAGCACCCGTGGAATCCCGAACAGCGTCATCACCGGCAGGTACGGGTCGTAGATGTTCGGGTCGTGCGAGGCCGCGAGGACCGCGGGGGCCTCATAGGGGGAGCCGTGCATCACGAGCAGCCGCGCGCTGCGGGTGATGACGCCCACCTCCGGCTGCCACCGGCCTAGGATCGCCAGCACGGACAGCGGTGCGGCGAGCGCGCCGCCGAAACCGAGCACCAGGGCCAGATCCACGCCGCGCGACGACTTCCAGGCCAGAATGGCGACCGCCGCCAGCAGGTACGCCGGGGCCGCGAACAACCCCCAGAACCGCTGCGGCGCATAGTGACTGATCAGGCCAAGCCCGCCAGCGAAGGCGGCGCACCCCGCGAATGTGGCGGCCAGTACGGGCCGCGGGATCGTGGTCGGCGAGTACCAGGTAACCCGACGCGGCTCACAGCCGCGTGGCGGCGCCAGTCCCAGCGTGAGCATAGAAATAGACCCTCCACTGAGAAGATCCTAACCAGACGCCGAACTTCTGCCCCGTCGGCACCCCGGAACTGCCCAGCCTTCGGCTGATGAACTCAGATAACTGGCGGACGCCCCGCACGGGTCATCCGCCACACGGTGCGCAGCGACATGCGCCGACGCTGCCCAGGGTTCATCCGCCACCCCTCGGCAAAGCCGCCCAGCCACGCTCGCAGCACATCAGCCGAGTGTTCCCGCAACACGGTCATCGCAAACCAGTCCATTAGGTACAAGACGGCCAGCGGCCAGGGGAGGTTGCGGCGGGCCAGCAGCACCCTGTTCCGCCCGTCGAGCCGGAAGAACGTAGCGTGCCGGGCATTCGGCAGCGCGTGATGGCACATCTGCGCGGCCGCGTCGTACTCGATCCGGTAGCCCAGGCCGAGGAGCCGCCAGGCGAGGTCCGTCTCCTCGTGCGCGTAAAAGAACACCGCGGGCAGGCCGCCCGCCTCCAGGTAGGCCGAGCGGCGGATGGCGCAGGCTCCGCCGGCGAACGTGGTCACCGGGGAGGACCGCTCCGGGTCACCCGCGCGCAGCCGCGGCACGTGCCATCGCGCCGACGGGCCACCCTCGGGGTGAACGACACGGAACGACAGCACCGCCAGTTCCCGGTCGTCAGCGAACCGGCTGGCGATGTAGGCGCCGAGCCCAGGATCCGGGTACCAGCCGTCGTCGTCGAGGAAGAGGACCACATCGCCGGTGCACGCCTCGACGCCGGCGTTGCGTCCGCCGGCCACGCCCGCGTTCTCGGCCAGCCGGACCACGGTGACCTCGGCGGGAGCCGATGGCACGTCGGTGCCGTTGCCGACGACGACGATCTCCAGGTCGGCGTGGCGCTGCGCCGCCACGCTCGCGATGGCCCGGTCGAGCTCAGCCGGGCGGTCGCCCATGGTCAGGATCACGCAGGAAAGCTTCACCGCAACCTCCGGGACGCCACGATGGCGACCAGGTGCGCCACCACCATGAGCGCCGCGATGACCAGGCAGCCAATCACCAGCACGCGTGTGGCGGCCAGCCCGCCGGTCGCGGAGTCGACGATCGCCGCGATGAGGATCAGCACGCTCAGTTCGACCGCCTGGATGATCCGGTGCAGCCGCAGCCCGGCGGCCAGCCGCCGGGCCAGCGCCAGGCCCTGGCCGGTCGGCGCCAGGGCGTCTTCAGCGTGCGTGCCGCTCAGGCCCGCCTTGGCCCGGGCGACGATCACGTTGTCGGTTTCCGCCTTGACCAGGGCCGACAGCAGAGCCGCCGCGATCCCTGCGGTCACGTAGCCGCCGGCCATGGTGAGGTGCCCCTGGGCCCGGATGCCCAGCCCGGTGAGCAGGGCCGCCTCGCCCAGGTAATGGCCGATCCCGTCCAGGTACACGCCGGTGGCCGAGGTCCGCCCGCTCCACCGGGCGAGTTCCCCGTCGGAGCAGTCGAACAGGAGGTACAGCTGGATCAGCAGTGCCGCCGCGATGGCCGTGGCCAGGCCGCCGAACGCGATCACCACGCCCGCGGCGATGCCGCAGGCGATGAACGCCAGGGTGACCGCGTTCGGCGACCAGCCGAGCCGGGCGAACACCCACGTCGCACGGGGCGAGATGCGCCGCATGTACAGCCGCCCGGCCCAGTGCTCGTCGTTGAGCCTGTCGATCACCGACGGCGGCTGGCCGGTGGCCTTCAATTCAGCCAGTGATGGACCGGACATACTCCCCTACCCGCTGCGCCGCCTCGGTCTCGGTCAGGCCGAGGCGCTCCAGGATCGTGTACCGGCCGGGCCGGGTGCCCGGCGCGCAGACGACCGCCTTGGTGAACTCCGCCTCCGACAGCCCCAGCTCGGCCGGGGTCCTGGGCAGCCCGTGCCGGGCCAGGCAGGCCGAGACGAGCCGCTCCTGGCCGGTGTCGCCGCGCAGGTGCGCACAGAACAGGGCGCCCACCCCGGCCAGCTCGCCGTGGTTGCTGGTACCCGGATAGAGCTTGTCGATCGCGTGCAGGATCTCGTGGTCGCCGCCGCTGGACGGGCGGCTCGACCCGGCCACGGTCATGGACATCCCGGACAGGATCAGCGCTTCGGCCAGCACCCTCAGGAACTCGTCGGAGGCCACCGTGCCCGGCTGGTGCAGCACCGCGTGCGCGGCGGTGCGGGCCAGCGTGACCGCCAGCCCGTCCAGCCGCTCCCCGGTGTCCGCCACGGCGAGTTCCCAGTCCGCGATGGCCGACAGGTTGCTGACCACATCCCCGATCCCGGCGCTGACCTGCCGCTCCGGGGCCGCGCGCACGCTGTCCAGGTCGACCACGACGGCCACCGGCGGCGCCACGCCGTAGGACCCCTTGCCTGACTCGTGCTCCAGCGAGCTGACCGGCGAGGCGATCCCATCATGGGCCAGGTTCGTCGCGACGGAGATCATCGGCATGCCGGCCATGTTCGCGGCGAACTTGGTGACGTCGATGGTCTTTCCGCCGCCGATGCCCGCGACGGCCTCGTACGCACCGGCACGCAGGGTCTTGCCCAGGCGGACCGCGGTGTCCACCGTCCCGTCCTCCACCCGGAAGAACTCCGCCCCGCTGAGTTCCAGCCGGGCGGCGAGACTGTCCCCCTGACCCGGGCCGACCGCGATCGCGACCCGGCCCTCGGTCGCGATCCGCCGGTCGGCGAGGAGCGTGCCCAGCTCCGCGATCGCGCCGCGCCGCACGTCCACGACCAGCGGCGCGGGAATCAACCGGGCCAGCAGCGGCATGGGCATCCTCTCGCGTGGCGTGCGGTGGTTTCCGGAGAGGGAAAACAACAGACCACGGCTGCACGAACGGCAGCCACCCGCCAGACTAAGGGGCACAGACTAGCAGTGGGCGGCGATATCCCGGGCCCGGCGCAGATCCTCGTGGTTGTCGACCTCGACCCAGTCCGTGGCACCGATCGGCGCCACGGCGACCGCTTCACCACGGTCGGTGAATTCCTGGTATCCATCCTCGTAATAGAGGCCTGGATCGCGGCGCCAGGTCGCCTCGAGCGCGCTGGCCAGCGGGACCGCGGCGGCCGGGCCGATCAGGGTGGCCCCGATATACTCCGCGGCGGCCTGGGCCGGGTCCATCTGCTTGGTGATCCTGGCCAGCAGGCCGCGCTCGTCGAGGACCACCTTCATCTCCTCGTCACCGAGCCGCTTGACGTTGTCCACCGCCAGGATGAGGTCAGCGGATCCGCCCTCCGCCTGGGCCGCCAGGAGGGTCTTCTCCACGCTGACCGGGTGCACGGTGTCGCCATTGACGAGCAGGACGCCGCCGGCGAAGTACTCACGGGCCAGCCAGAGCGAGTAGGCGTTGTTCCATTCCTGGGCGCGATCGTTGTGCACCAGGGTGAGCGTCACCCCGTGGGTGGCCTCCAGGCCTGCTGCCCGCTCGCTGATCACGCCCGCGCAGTGGCCGACCACGATCACTACCTCACGCAGCCCCACGGCGGCGAGGTTACGCAGCGCGATATCGAGGATGGTGGTCTTCCCCGCCACGGGAAGCAGTGTCTTCGGCAGCACGTCAGTATCGGGGCGGAGCCGTCGCCCGGCACCGGCAGCCAGCACCATGCCGATCACCGGCGCTCTCCTTCGCTGATAGGGGGCTCCCTGACGGCGAGCCATCCGGACACGCTGACCCTGCACAAGAGCAACCCAAGATACGCCGTCAGCGCCAGGTAAGCGAACGTGACGAAGCCAAGCACCGCGGCCAGCCCGACCAGCACGAGCCGGCCGTCCCAGCCCAGCCCGGACGGCTGCGCGGGCCACCCGGCCTGCTGCGAGGCCCGGCGCGTGACGTCCAGCTGGCGCAGAGCTACCACGCTGATCATCCCGAACATGACCGGCCCCGGGACGCCGCCGGAGAGGCCGAGCGCGACCAGGAAGATGTACTGCCCGACCAGCAGCATCAGCGGCACGAGCCAGTCGAGGCGGCCATCATGCGGATGGCCGGCGCCGGGAGCGGCGAGCAGCATGGCCGCGACCGGGGCGAGCAGCAGGACGCCGGTCAGATTGCCGAGCCCGAGGGCAGCCAGCAGGACAATCGCGGACAGTCCGGCCAGTGCGGGAGGCAGCGGCATCAGCTGGCCGCGGACGAGCCTGCCGACCAGCCGCGCGGCCGGCCCGTCGTCCCGGCAGGCAGCGATGCCGCCGGCCGGCCGGCCCGGCGCCCAGAGCCTCTGGGCCAGTTCCCAGGCCGCGGCGGCGGCGCCCCAGACAATGAGGGCCAGGAAGGTGATCCGCGCGCCCCAGAGCGGTGCCGTCACGGCGATCACCACGGTCCGCTCACCCGTTGACAGGGCGATCAGCCGCCCGGCCAGGAGGGAGAGCGGTGAGCGGGCCTGGAGTTCCGCCGCCCGGGCATGCTGGCCCCGAGCCGACTGGATCTCGGCCGCCGGGATCCGGGCCGACTGGATCTCGGCCGCCGGGATCTCGGCCGACTGGATCCGGGCCGGCCGGATCCGGGTCAGCCGGCCGAGCCGGGCGAGCTGGCAGATGGAGAGCGTGATCGCCGCGTCGGTCGCCAGCAGCCAGATACCATGCCGCTGGCTGGCGCGCGCACCCACTGCGAGCCCCGCGTAAACCGCGAGTTCTCCCACCGCCGCGCCGGTGCCGCCGAGCCAGCCCTCCCAACTAGCCAGCAGGGGGTTGGCCTGCAAGGGGTTGGCCTGCACCGGGTTGGCCAGCACGGGATTGGCCTGCACGGGATTGGCCTGCACGGGATTGGCCAGCACGGGACCGGCCAGCACGGGACCGGCCAGCACGGGACCGGCCAGCACGGGACCGGCCAGCACGGGACCGGCCAGCACGGGCGGCGCCGCGACAGCAGCCGCCGCGTCGCCCTGAGCGAATCCCCCGCCGTCGCGGGCGGCGACAAGCTGGGCCCGGATCCGGCGGGCCAGGTACCCGGCGCACAGCGCCAGCCCCCCGGTGACCGCCGCGAGCCGTGTCTCCGAGGTGAACCAGGCCGCGGCGCAGAGGCTGCAGGCCAGCCCGATCCCGGTGAGCGCGTTCGGTGCCAGTGATCGGCGGGCGGCCCAGCCAGCCATCCGGCGGGGAAGCACGCCGACGGCTGCGACCACGGTCATGCCCGCCCTCCTCGTGGTCCGCCAGCCCAGCCGGTGATCCACTGATCCGAGACTTTCCGTACCCGCTCCGCTACGCACCGTACCCTCCCGGCGCACATCGGCGCTGCCCGCACGGCCAGGTCCGGCCGGCCCGGGTAGAGTCCGCCTCATGCGGACGGTGGCGGTCGTGCTCGCGGGCGGCTCTGGCCAGCGGTTCGGCTCCGGACTGCCGAAGCAGTTGCTCCCGCTTACCGGCCGGACCCTGATCGAGCACTCGGTCGCGGCCTTCGAGGAGGCCCCTGACGTGGCCGCCGTCCTGGTCGTCATGGCGGCCGGGCACTCCACGCACGTCGCCGAACTGCTGAAGGCCGGCGGCTACCAGAAGGTCATGGGCGTCATCGAGGGCGGCGCCAGCCGCCCCGATTCCACCTGGCGGGCCATCGCGGAACTGTGCCGCACGGACCTGGGCCCCACCAACCTGGGCCGCACCGACCTGGGCCGCACCGACCTGGGCCAGGAAGAGTGCGATGTGCTCTTCCACGACGCCGCGCGGCCACTGGTCGACCAGCGCATCATCGCGGACTGCGTGCGTGCGCTGCGAACGCATGAGGCGGTCGGCGTCGTGGTCCCGGCGTCCGACACGATCGTGATCGTGGACAACGACGTCATGACGTCGATGCCGCGTCGGGACCGGATGCGCCACTGCCAGACACCGCAGGGTTTCCGGCTCCAGGTGATCCGCCGCGCGTACGAACTCGCGCTGGCCGACCCGGCCTTCACCGACCTGGCTTCCACCGACGACTGCGGGGTCGTGCTGCGCTACCTGCCCGAAGTGACGATCGCCGTGGTGCCGGGGAGCGAGCGGAACATGAAGATCACCTACCCGGATGATCTCAGGGTCGCGGAGTCTCTGCTCAAGCACTAATCCAGCCTGTCCCGCACGGCGGCGCGTTCAGTCGCCGGCTCAGCTCGTTTGCGGCACGTTGCGGCGACATTCACCTCAACAGTGGCAAACTGTTCTCCTTGCGACGATATAAACCCCGTGGTTTGATACGGTCCGTGTCTCCAGGAACGCGGTTTCGCTAGGGCGTGTCCCCGGGACACGCCCTAACACGGGGGCCCTGGGAGACCAAGCCACAAGTCCTGGAGGTGCGTGCCCCGTGCCGGCGCTCAGCGTTGTGGTGCCGTTTCGCAACGCGGAGCGGCACATGGGGGCGCTGCTTGAGTCCATGGCCAGGCAGACTTTCGCTGACCTCGAAGTCATCATGGTCGATGACGGGTCCGACGACGGAAGCACCGTCATCGCGAAGAGCTACGCGACCCGCGACCCGCGGTTCCACCTGGTCCAGCAGCACGCTCAGGGCAGCGGTCCCGGACCGGCCAGGAATGCAGGTGTCGCCCACGCCACCGGCACGTACCTGGCCTTTGCCGACAGCGACGGCCTGGTCGCCCCGCGCGCCTACGAGCTACTTACCCGTTCGCTGGCGGAGACGGGTTCGGACATGGCCTGCGGCGGCGTGGCCCGGATCGGCCCGGAGGGAATCAGCGCGCCCGGAGCGCAGGACGAACTGTTCCGCAAGGCGACGCCGCGCACGCACGTGTCCCAGCGCCCCGCCTTGCTGCAGGACCAGGCCTGCTGGAACAAGGTCTACCTGCGGTCGTTCTGGGACTCCCGCGGGCTTGAGTTCCCCGGCCCGGCCGATGCGGTCGCACCGGTCATGATCCGGGCTCACGTGCTCGCGTCGTCCGTGGACGTTCTCCGCGACCTGGTCTACTACTGGCGGGATCCCGGCGATCCCTCCGCTGCGCAGCCCGCTGACCAGATGCCGGACATCGAGCGGCGGATGGCCGCCGTGGCCAGCGTGGCTTCCTTCCTGCAGGCCAGCGGGCCCGCGCTCAAGCCGGCCTACGACCGGACCGTGCTGAACGGCGACCTCACCACGCTGGTCGCTGCCTTCGAGCTGGCCGGCGCGGCGGAGCGGGCCCGGATCGCCGAACTCGCCGCCAGCTACCTGCGCGATGTCGAGGACTCTGCCTACCGGGACGTCCCCGCCATCCGGCGGCTGCATTACCACCTGCTCAGCCACGGAATGCTGGCGGAACTGCTCGAAGTGCTCCGCTTCGCCCGGCGCGGCGACCTCGCCAACGCCCCGGTCCTGTCGCGCGGAGACCGCCGGCTGCGGTGGTGCGCCGCCTACCCGTTCTTCCGTGACCCGACGCTCGCCATCCCTGACAAGGTCTACGACGTCACCAGCGAGATGACGCTCAATGCCGGCCTGGACACGGTCACCTGGCGTGAAGGCAGGCTGCGCATCGAGGGTCACGCGTACATCCGCCACCTCAGCTCGGCCACCAAGGGCGAGTGCACCATCCGGGCGTCGCTGCGCCATGCCAGGGCCCGCCGGACCATCCGGCTCCCGGTGGAACACATCTTCCGCCCGGACGTCACCGCACTTTCCCGCCACGGCGCGGTCAGCTACGACTGGTCCGGCTTCGCGGTCGAGATCGAGCCGCAGCGGCTGGCCACCCTGCCCGGCGTGTGGCGCGCCGCGAACTGGGAGCTGATAGTGCAGGTGACCGGGCCGGGTATGCGCCGGAAAGGCCCGGTCAGCAGTGTGCGGCCCGGCTCCGCGCAATGGCCCGAGGGTCGCTGGGTCACCGACAGTGTGTGGGTGCAGCCCGCGCCCGAGCAGGACGGCCGGTTCGTCATCCAGGGCCGCCGGGTCACCGCGTTCGTGACCGGCTGCCACCCCCGCGAAGGCGCTTTCGAGATCGAGGGCTGGACCAGCGCACCCCTCACGTCCGGCGCCACGCTGGTGATCTCCCAGCGCCGGGGCGGCGGCAAGGCGGTCAGGGTTCCCGCCGGGATACTGGCGCCCGGCCCAGGCCCGGCCGCCAGGGACAGCAGCGGCGGCCGGGCCGGCTTCCGGGCCCGGATACCGGCTTCCGCGCTGATCATTCCCGCGGACACGGCCGACCCGATCGCCCAGGCGACGCGCGCCCATACCGACTTCCCCTGGGACGTCTCGATCAACCCGGGCGGCGGAGCCCCGGTGACACGGCTGGCGAGCGCGCCCGCGACGGCCGGAGCACGCCTGGGCCACGGCGGGCGGGAGGTCACCGCGATCGTCAGCCACTTCGGCTACCTGTCCCTGATCGAGCGCGCGGCCCGCCCGGTGATCACCGAACTGGACTGGGCTGGCCCGGACGGGCAGGCCGGGCAGCGGCTGGTCCTGCGCGGGGATCACACCGACCCGGCCAGCAGGCCGGACGGGATCGTGCTGCGGCACACCGGGTCAGGCCAGCAGCACATGCTCCCGCTGACCTGGCATGGAGACACCTTCGCCGCGGAACTCAGCCCCGGCGCCATGCCCGGCCTGGCCGGCCCGCTGCCCCTGGCCAGCGGCAACTGGCAGTTGCTGGCCCGCACCGGGCCGGGCGAGGTAACCGTCGCGGTGGCCCGGCGGCTGCTGCCCGGCCTGCCCGGCTACCACCCGGTTGGCCTGCACGAGGTGGAGGCACAGCCCTACCGGACCGACGCGATGCGGCTGAACGTGCGCACCACGGCGGCCCTCGACGAGCGGGGCCGCTACGCGCAGCGCCAGCTACGCACCCAGGACTACCCGAAAGCCCTCAGCCAGCCGCTGCGCGACCTCGCGGTCTTCGACAGCTTCGGTGGCCAGCACTACTCGTGCAACCCGCGCGCCATTTACGAAGAGGTACGGCGCCGCTACCCCGAGCTTGACTGCGCGTGGATCACCCACGACGGCCAGTTCACTGTCACCGGCGGTGGCCGGGTAGTGCTCGCGAACAGCCGGGAGCACTACGACGCGCTGGCCCAGGCCCGTTATGTGATCTTCAACGACATGCTGCCGCCCTGGTTCCGGAAGCGAGACGGCCAGACGTGCCTGCAGACCTGGCACGGCACCCCGCTGAAGCGCATCGGCTTCGATATCGCCCAGCCGCAGTTCGGCACCGGTCTGATCTACAACGACCTGCTCCGCGACGATGTCAGCCACTGGGACCTTCTGCTGTCCCCGAACGGGTTCAGCACCCCCGTCTTCCGCCGCGCGTTCGGCTACGACGGCGAGATCGTGGAAAGCGGCTACCCGCGCAACGACCCACTGCACGGGTCTTCACCCGGGCCACAGCGCGGGCCAGATCGCGAGCAGCGCGCCGCCGCCGTCCGGCAGCGGCTCGGCCTGCCGGACGGCAAGCGTGTCGTGCTGTACGCGCCCACCTGGCGTGACGACGCCGCCATCCAGGAGGGGCGTTACCAGTTCGACCTCCGGCTCGATCTGGCCGCCGCGGCCGATGCCCTCGGCGGTGACCACGTCCTGCTGCTGCGCCTGCACACCAAGGCGCGCCGTAACCCACTCGACGCGGCGGACGGGTTCGTGCTCGACGTCACCCGCTACCCCGACATCACCGATCTCTATCTCATTAGCGACGTGCTGGTCACCGACTACTCGTCCACCATGTTCGACTTCGCCGGGACCGGCCGGCCGATGCTCTTTTTTACCTACGATCTGGAGCGCTACCGGGACAAGCTGCGCGGGTTCTACTTCGACTTCGAGGCCGAGGCACCGGGCCCGCTGCTGGCCACCTCCGCCGAGGTCATCGAAGCGCTCCGGGACACCAGCGGGATCCCGGACAGCTACGCCGGCGCCTACCAGGCGTTCGCCGCGAAGTACGCCGCGCTCGAGGACGGCCAGGCGGCCGGGCGGGTCGTCGACCGGCTTTTCCGGGGCAGGGCGTAGGCCCGGCTTCAGGGCTGCGCAGGCCGGCGTGCTGCGGTCCAGCGATCAGCCCAGGTCAGGCCCAGATCAAGCCTAGGTCAAGACCAGATCCAGCCCAGATCAAGTCCGGGTCACTTGTGTTGATCTTTCCTGTGTGTTAATGCGTTTTTCACTATCTGCCGGCAAAGCGTTCATGTTGCACTGGTAATGGCCGCATGATTTGATACACCCCTGTATGTCTCTTGATCACCTGATCGCACGGGTTTCTCCCGTGATCCCCGGGGGTGTTGGCCGAGGTGGTAACGCTCAGCGTTGTCGTGCCTTTCCACAACGTGGAGCGGTACATCGAGGCGTCGCTTGAGTCGATCGCCAGGCAGACCCACCGCGACATCCAGGTCATCATGGTCGACGATGGCTCGGTCGACGGAAGCACGCTCATCGCGAAGAATTTCGCGGCCCGCGATCCGCGGTTCGAACTCCTCCAGCAGCACAACCAGGGCCTAGGCCCAGCGCGGAACAGCGGGGCAGCCCACGCGACGGGCAAGTACCTCGCCTTCGCCGACAGCGACGACCTGCTCGATCCGCATGCCTACGAACTGCTCACCGGCTCGCTGGAGCGCACCGGCTCCGACATGGCCGCTGGCGGCGTCACCCGCTTCGGCCCGCTGGGGCCCACCCAGTCCTGGTTGCATGAGGAGCCCTTCCGAACGACGATCCAGCGCACCCATGTGTCGCAGTTCCCCGTTCTGCTGCAGGACCGCACCGCCTGGAACAAGGTCTTCCGGCGGACATTCTGGGACCAGCACCAGTTCAAGTTTCCTGCTGGCCTGTACGAGGACGGGCCAGTAGTGCTCCGTGCGCACGTACTGGCGTCGTCTGTGGATATCTTCCGTGACGTCGTCTACTACTGGCGAGTACGGGATTCGGGTGATCTATCCATCACGCAGCGTGCTCGCGAACCTCGGAACATCGAGCAGCGGATGGCATCCGTTGGCAGCGTCGCTGGTTTCCTGGCCACCAACGCTCCCACGCTGAAGCCGGCCTACGACCGGTCGGTGCTGAAAGGCGACATCGCCATGCTGGTCAGCGCGTGCGAGCTGGCCACCGACGAGGAGCGGGAACGGCTGGCCTCGCTGGCCGCAGACTACCTGGGCAGCGTGGATGACTCCGCGTACCGCGGCGTCCCTGCGATCAACCGGCTCCACTGCTACCTGCTCGCCCACGGGATGCTGCCCGAGTTGCTCGAGGTACTGCGCTTCTCGCGGCGCGGCGACGCCCTGGATGCACAGCTCGTACGGGTGGGCGGCCACCGGGCGCGCTGGTACGCCGCCTACCCGTTCTTCCAGGACCCAGCCCGCGCCATCCCCGACGAGATCTACGACGTCACCAGCGAGATGACCCTCCAAGCCTCCGTGGACGCGGTGACCTGGCGTGGCGGCAAGCTGCGCGTCGAGGGCGCCGCCTACATTCGCCAGCTCAGCTCGGCCACGCCGGCTGAGTGCCAGATCCGGGTGACCCTGCGCAACATCAGGACCCGCCGCAGCATCAAGGCGCCGGTCGAGCGGGTCTACCGCCCCGACATCACGGTCCGCTCCGGCCAGGGGGCAGTCAGCTACGACTGGTCAGGCTTCGCGGTCGAGATCGATCCACACCAGCTCGCGACCCTGCCCGGCGTCTGGCGCGCGGCCAACTGGGAGCTGATGGTCCAGGTGAGCGGGGCGGGCATACGCCGGAAGGGCCCGATCACCAGTGTGCGGCCCGGCTCCGCCCAGTGGCCAGATGGCCACTGGGTCGTCCCGGGCGTGTGGGTCCAGCCGGCGCCCGAGCACGATGGCCGCTTCGTCATCCGTGGCCAGCGGGTGACCGCGTTCGCAGCGAGCTGCCAGGCCACCGGCACCACCATTGACCTCGAAGGCTGGACCAGCTTTCCGCTTTCACCAGGCGCCGAGCTGCTGATCGCGCCGAGGAAAGGCGGCGTCAAGACAATCCGTGTGCCGGCCGAGATCAGCGCGCCTCAGGGCGAGCACGCCGGCCGGAGCATTTTCCGTGCCCACGTTCCGGTCGGCAAGCTGATCAGCCCGAAGGGCGGCGCGACGCCGCTGGACCGGACCGCGCCGGCTCATGACGAATTCACCTGGGATGTCTCGATCAGCGCCGGTCCCGGCATCGCGGCCACCCGGCTGGCTGCGAGTTCAACGCTGACCGGCACACGAGGAGGATCCGGCGGGCGTGAGGTCACCGCCTTCGTGACCCATTTCGGCTACCTGTCCCTGCTGGAACGGGCGGCACGCCCCGTGGTGACGAATGTGCAGTGGACCGCGGAGCAGCATCTCGTGCTGCGTGGCAGCTACCCGGACCGGGAGAACCTGCCGACCGAACTGATCCTCCGTCACAGCCGGTCGGGCGAGCAGTACACGGTGCCGCTGACGTGGGCGGCGGGCATGTTCACCGCGGAGCTCGACCCGAGTGCCATGCCCAGCCAGGCGGCGACCTTGCCGCTGGTCACCGGCAGCTGGCAGCTCCTGGCCTCCACCGGAGCTGCCGAGATGATCGTGGCGGTCGACCGCCAGCTGCTGACGGCGCTGCCCGGCTACCACCGGTCCGGCCTGCACGAGGTGGAGGCGCAACCCTACCGGACCGACGCGCTGCGGCTGAGCGTGCGGACCGCCCAGAGCGACGGCGAGCGTGGCCGTCATGCCCAGCGTCAGCTGCGCACACATGACTACCGGCGAGCCGCGGGCGAGCCACTCCGTGATCTCGCCGTCTTTGACAGCTTCGGCGGCCGCCAATACTCGTGTAACCCTCGCGCGATATACGAGGAACTGCGGCGCAGCCATCCGGAACTGGACTGCGCCTGGGTGACCGAGGAAGGCGAATTCACGGTGCCGCACGGTGATCGCACGGTGCTCACTGGCACCCGCGAGCACTACACGGCCCTGGCGCAGGCCCGTTATGTCATTTTCAATGACACCCTGCCACCCTGGTTCCGGAAGCGCGATGGCCAAACCTGCCTGCAGACCTGGCACGGCACGCCGCTGAAGCGCATCGGGCTGGACGTTGACCGGCCTAAGTTCGCAAGCGGCCTGATCTACCCGGACCTGCTCCGGGCCGACGTCGCTCACTGGGACCTGCTGCTCTCGCCGAACGCCTTCAGCACGCCTCTGTTCCGCCGCGCGTTCGGCTTCGACGGCGAGATCATGGAGTGCGGCTACCCGCGCAACGACGCACTGCACCGCCCGGGTCAGGCGAAGCGCGCCGCAGCCATCCGGGCGAGCCTCGGCTTGCCCGCAGGCAAGCGCGTCGTGTTGTACGCGCCGACCTGGCGCGACGACGCCGACCGGGATCAGGGGATCTACCGGTTCGACTTGCAGCTAGACTTGGACGCCGCCGCGGCGGCCCTCGGAGACGACCACGTCCTGCTGGTCCGCCTGCACACCAAAGCGCAGTGCAACCTGCCGCGAACCGGCGTATTCGTGACCGACGTCACACATTTCCCTGACATCACCGATCTCTACCTGATCAGCGACGTGCTGGTCACCGACTACTCCTCAGTCATGTTCGATTTCGCGGGCACCGGGCGCCCCATGGTGTTCTTCACTTACGACCTGGAGCGGTACCGCGACACCTTGCGCGGTTTCTACTTCGACTTCGAGGACGAGGCGCCAGGTCCGCTGCTGGCCACCACCGGCGAGGTGATCGACGCGCTCCGCGGCATCGATGGCGTGGCGCGGGCCCACCGGGAGGCCTATGACGCCTTCGCCGGGAAGTACTGCGCGCTTGATGATGGCCAGGCCGCGGCGCGTGCCGTGGAAAGGCTGCTCAAGGACGGATACCAGTAACACCGGCGATCATTCTCGGCAGAGTCATGCGCTTGCAGGTCACCGGCCGGTGCGACCAGGTCTACTGTGCTGTCACTTACTCATATCAGCGATGTCCGCCCATACGGTGGCGGGCACGGAGGATCAATGCCCGTCCATGACGAAAGCCTCTCGGCTGAGCCCCTCGCCACGGCCAACGGAACGCGGCCGGCTCCGGCCCCGCCCGCCCCGGCCACCCGGACCGCGGGCGGCGCAATCCTGCGGCGCCCGGCCGGTCGTATTCTCGGCCGGGTGCCGGCCCGGTGGAGGGCGCCCGTCGCGGTCTACGTAATCACTCAGCTGATCTTCCTGCTGTGGTGGATCGCGTTCTATCCGGGGCTGATGAGCTATGACTCCGTCATCTACGTCCTGCAGGTGACGATCGGGCCGTGGGTGGACAACCATTCCGTGCTCTATAACAGCCTGGTCTGGCTGAGCCTGCACACCACCGGCGGCCTCGCCGCCCTGACGCTGGCCCAGACCGTCGCCATGTCCGCCTCGTTCGGCTACACGGTGGCGGCGTTCCGCCGACTCGGAGTACGTGCGCGGTGGACCGGGATGGCCGCAGTGATCGTGGCCGTAGTCCCGCCGACCGGCGCGTTCATCGTTTTCATCTGGAAGGACGTCCCGTTCACCATTTGCGCCTTCCTGATCGTGCCGACGCTCGCCCATCTCGTCTCGCTGCGGGGGGGGCCGGGCTGGCGCCGCGACGGCCGGGTAAATGTGCTGATCGGGGCCGTGGGCCTGGAACTGCTCGGCCTGATGCTTTTCCGGCTCAACGGCTTCATCATCGTCGCGTTCACGGCGGCCATCCTGGTGGTGGTGCTGGCCGGGCTGCGGGTCCGCGTCGCCGCGGTAGCAGTGGCGTCCATCGTCCTGGCTGTGTTCCTCAACGCGGTCGTGTACCCGGCCGTGGGCATCCAGAAGCCCTCGTCGTCGCTCTCGTTCGGCCCGGCCTACGGGGACATCGCGGTGGCCTACGCCGAGCGGCCATCGAGCTTCTCCGCCGCCGACACGCGGCTGATGGCACGGGTGGCCCCGCTCGCGGAGTGGCGAAAGAGCGCCAACTGCTACGACTCCGACCCCACAACAACGATCCCGGGATTCACTCCGCGGGCCGCCCAGCTGGACCACCGGCTCGTCTCGCTGTGGCTGCAGATCCTCAAGCGGTCGCCGGATCTGATCCTGGGCGCCCGCATCTGCCGGGGCTCAATCGCCTGGAGCATCTTCCCTGGCCCCAGTAACGGGCAGACGCTGAAGCCGGTCGATCAAGTGCCCGCCAACCTCTTCCTCCTGGCGCCCAAGGTTCGCGGCAACCCGTACCGCTCCGCACTGCGCTCCGCGCCGCTCTCATCAAAACTGAACGCCACCGCCAACTTCCTGTGGAACGCCAGCTTGACGGCGCAACTCCAATGGCTCCTGTGGCGCGGCGCGTTCTGGTGCTACCTGGCCTACCTTGTGCTCTTCGCCTACAGCCGGGCCCGCAGGAACTGGGCGGTGCTGTCACTCGGAGCGATTCTGGTGGGCCAGCAGCTCGGGGTAATGGCCGATATCCCCGCTCAGCTCTACCGCTACATGGTCAGCCCGATCTTCATCGGGATCATGCTTGTGCCGCTGTACTTCGCCAGGAACCGAGCGGGAGACACCGCGGGAGATACAGCCGACCGGACCGGCAGCGGGTCATGAGCCGCGAGGTGCCCTGTCGCGCGCCGGGGCCGGGGAGCGAGCGCCGCCCCGCCCCGGGATAAGGCTGCGCGGGCTGGTCAGGAAGCCGATACCCCAGCAGATATGCATGGTCGGCACGACCGCAGGGATCCGCGCGACAACGCGGGCCGGCGCGCTCCGGGCCGCCAGCGCCGCGACCCCCAGGACGCCGGCCAGGTAGGCCGCGGGAATGATGAACCCGGCGAGCAGCCAGCCCGGGCCGAATACGGCTCCGGCCAGGCCGGCCAGGGTCCCGATGGCGAGCGCCAGCACCGCGGTCGGCGGCGCCAGGTAGCGCAGGTTGATGGTGCCCGCATGCTGGCGGGCCACCACCCGGCGCCACCGGCCGTAGTGGAAGTACTGCGCGCCGAGGGCGGCCACGCTGGCCCGCGGCCGGTAGGTCACCCGGAGCTTCGGCTGGAACCAGACCAGGCCGCCGGACAGCCGGATGCGGTGGTTCATCTCCCAGTCCTCGGCCCGCTGGTAGGCCTCGTCATAGCCGCCGACCTGCTCGATCGCGGCACGGCGGTACACCCCCAGGTACACCGAGTCCACCGGGCCAGCCCGGCCCCCGGTGTGGAACCGCGCCCCGCCGACCCCGGCCTTGGAGGTCATCGCCCAGGCCACGGCCTCCTCGAACGGAGTGCCGCCCTCGGCGGCCATGATGCCGCCCACGTTGTCCGCGCCCGTCTCCTGCAGGGTGCGGACCGCCTGCTCCAGGTAGCCCGCCGGGATCAGGGCGTGCCCATCGACGCGCATGATGACCGGGTACCGCGAGGCCTTGATCGCGGCATTGAGCGCGGCCGGGATCTGCCCGCTGGGATTGGCCACGACGGTGATGCGGGAATCAGCGTCGGCCAATCGTTGCGCTATATCGTGGGTCCGGTCACGGGACGGGCCCACCGCGAGCACCACCTCAACCGGAGCGGGGTACTCCTGGGCGAGCACATGCCGGACCGCTTCTTCGAGGTGACGCTCCTCATTACGCACGGGCATGACAACGGACACCGGCGTGCGGGTCGTTATCGCTGGCCGCGCGGGTCCGGGCAGGCCGGACGCCCGTGGTGGCTGATGCTGGGGTGAATGGTTCATGTCGGCAGTCACGGTACCGCGCCGGCGGCAGTGGCGTGACCGGTGCGGGGCGACAAGCCCCGGTGGCTGCTACAAACCAGAGTCCTCAAGCATTTCGGTGACCAGCGCGGCGATCGGGGACCGCTCCGACCGGACCAGGGTCACGTGCGCGAACAAAGGGTGGCCCTTGAGCTTCTCGATGACCGCGACCACGCCGTCATGCCGGCCCACCCGCAAGTTGTCCCGCTGCGCGATGTCATGGGTGAGCACCACCCTCGACCCGGAGCCGATCCGGGAAAGAACGGTGAGCAGAACGCCCCGTTCCAGGGACTGAGCCTCGTCCACGATCACGAACGAATCATGCAGCGAACGGCCGCGGATGTGGGTGAGCGGAAGCACCTCGAACATGTCGCGGGCGAGGACGTCGTCGATCACGTCCTGGTTGGTCACCGCGGACAGCGTGTCGAAGACCGCCTGCGCCCAGGGGTTCATCTTGTCCGCCTCAGAGCCCGGCAGGTAACCCAGCTCCTGGCCGCCCACCGCGTACAGCGGGCGGAACACCACCACCTTGCGGTGCTGGCGCCGTTCCATGACCGCCTCCAGGCCGGCGCAGAGGGCGAGCGCCGACTTGCCGGTGCCGGCCCGGCCGCCGAGCGAGACGATGCCCAGCTCCGGATCGAGCAGCAGATCCAGGGCCACCCGCTGCTCGGCGCTCCTGCCGCGCAGGCCGAAGGCCTCACGGTCGCCGCGGACCAGCCGCACCGACTTGTCCGGGAGCACCCGGCCGAGGGCGCTACACCCGCCGTGGCCGCCCGAGGCCAGCACCAGGCCGGTGTGGCAGGGCAGCTCGCGCGCTGCCGGGCAGTCCAGCTTCCCGGTTTCGTACAGTTCGCCGATCTCCTCGGCGGTGACGTCAAGTTCGGTCATGCCCGTCCACCCGGAGTCGGCCGGCAGCTCGGCCCGGTACTCCTGGGCGGTCAGGCCGATGGACGCGGCCTTCACCCGCAGCGGCAAGTCCTTGCTGACCAGCACCACATCGTTACCCTCGGCAGCCAGGCTGCGCGCGACCGACAGGATCCGCGTGTCGTTGTCGCCGAGCCGGAACCCGGGCGGCAGCACCTGGGGGTCGGCGTGGTTCAGCTCGACGCAGACGGTCCCGCCCGCGTCGCCGACCGGCAGCTCGGCATCGAGCCTCCCGTACTCGATGCGCAGGTCATCCAAGTAGCGGAGAGCCTGCCGGGCAAAGAAGCCGAGCTCGGGGTGGTGCCGCTTGGCCTCCAGTTCCGTGATCACGACGATCGGCAGGACAACGCGGTGCTCCGCGAACCGGCCGATGGCGGCCGGGTCGGCGAGCAGGACGCTGGTGTCCAGCACGTAGGTACGCCGGGCGCCTGGGCGCGCGGAGTCATCACGGACAGTGTCGGTGCTGGTGCTGCTGGGCCGCGTGTCGCGGCGGGCAGAAGAACTGGCCACTCGTTCTCCCCTGGGCGCCGGGGGCGGCGCCGCGGTCGGACACAGAAGTGTCTCCCGGACCGGGACCGGCCCACGAAAGGCCGTACCCCGGCCCTTCGCTCGTCTCGCCTGCGTGCAAAGACACGGAGCTCGAGAATGTCGAGGGCCCTTCCCGGCGGGCGGCTAGGCACCGCCCGTCTGCCTCGACGGTACCCGGCATGGGCCACCCCCCGGAAGACCCACTCTTCAAGACCCACGCCTCAGGAGCCTCAGGAGCCAAATCTCAGGAGCCGAACCTCCGGTGCCGCGCCGCGTACGAGCGGAGGGCGCGCAGGAAGTCGACGTGGCGGAAGGCGGGCCAGTAGGCGTCGCAGAAGTAGAACTCCGAGTGCGCGCTCTGCCAGAGCAGGAATCCGCTCAGCCGCTGCTCCCCGGACGTCCTGATGACCAGATCGGGGTCGGGCTGCCCGGCGGTGTACAGGTGATCAGCGATGTGGTCGATATCCAGGATCTCGGCGAGTTCCTCGATGCTGGTCCCCTTGGTGGCGTGGTCGTACAGCAGGGAGCGGACTGCGTCCGCGATCTCCTGCCTGCCCCCGTAGCCGACCGCCACGTTGACCAGCAGGCCCGGGGTGTTGGCCGTGGCCTCGGCCGCGTCCTTGAGCACCTGCGCGGTCTCGACCGGCAGCAGGTCGAGCGCACCCACCGGCTTGACATGCCAGCCCTGGGCCACGAGCTCCTGGACGGTGCCCTCGATGATCCGGAGCAGGGCCGCGACCTCGGCCGGCGGGCGGGCCAGGTTATCGGTGGCGAGCAGCCACAGCGTCACCACTTCGACCCCGGCCTGACGGCACCAGCCGAGCAGCTCGAAGATATGGTCGGCGCCCTTCTGATGGCCGTCGGCGACATCGGCGAGGCCCGCCGAGCGCGCCCACCTCCGGTTGCCATCGAGGATCACGCCGACGTGCCTCGGGATCGTGCGGGGGGAGAGGGACGCCTCCAGCCTGTGCTCATAGAGCCGGTAGACAAGATCGCGGATCCTCATCTGCACCCTTCCTCCCTGCCTGGGAACGTCTCCAAGAATGTCACCATTCCGGCAGAGTCGTGGCACCCCCGGCCAGTTTGTGCCGACCGCGCGCTTCGATGAGGCACCCAGCGGGCACGCCGACGCACAAGCACTCCTCCCACACAGCGTAGCTCCCATGTAACAGCACGTAGACAGCCGGGAGCCCGGAAACGGGCCGTCCCGAACCTCCCGATTGACACCCCACCGACCGCATACAGCCCACTAAACTGCGCCGTAGTGCCTCACAACGTGCGACCTGGGCAGACGTTTCCCGCGAGCGGCGACCTGATAGGACCCCGATGACTGGGACTATGACGCGCCCGGGACGATGGCGGGGCCATCCCAGCGGGACGCCGTTGCCTGCG
This sequence comes from Streptosporangiaceae bacterium, assembly GCA_033854735.1. Lineage (GTDB taxonomy): Bacteria > Actinomycetota > Actinomycetes > Streptosporangiales > Streptosporangiaceae > JAWWPY01. The sequence goes on from JAWWPY010000482.1 coordinate 25,164, forward strand.
CGCAGCCGAATGGTGCAATCGGCCGGGGCGCTGCGGCGCGTGATTGGCGCGGTCTGGTTCTGGCCGATGCTGGTGACGGCCGTGATCGGCTGGCATGGGATCACAGCGGCGGTGATGTGGCGCGACGAGCTTGCCACCTGGCAGGCCGCGAGCCGGAGCGTGGCCCAGCTGTGGCACATGGTCCACAACGTCGATGCTGTCCTGGGCGTTTACTACCTCGGGATGCATTTCTGGATGGCGCTGTTCGGGGACTCCCCGGCCGCCATGCGTGCTCCGTCGCTGATAGCGATGACCGGGACCGCCGGGCTGGTGGCGCTCACCGGGCGCCGCCTCGGTGGTTCCACCGCCGGGCTCGCGGCTGGCTTGGCCTTCGCGGTGATCCCGAGCGTCTCGCGATTCGCCCAGGAGGCGCGGCCCTACGCCTCGGTGATGTTCTTCACCGCCCTCGCCACGCTGCTGCTGTTGCGGGCGCTGGAGCGGCCCCGCTGGCCGCGGTGGGCACTGTACGCGCTGGCTATCGCCGCGGCTGGCGCGCTCAACGTGCTGGCGCTCTGCCTGCTCACCGGGCATGCGCTGTGCGCAGCGATGCGTTGCTGGCGTCCAGGCGAGGATTCGGCTGGGCGACGGAGGGATGTCGCGCTCGGATTCGGCCTGGCCGCACTGGCCGGGGTGACATTGGACCTGCCGGTCATCATCGCGGGGCACAGGCAGGTGGTCGAGCAGATCGGTGGCCACGCGCGGCCTGCCCTCTCGTCCGTGCTCGGGCAGTACGGGGCGATCAGGCTGTGGCCCGAGTTGTTCTACTCGACCGGGGTCGCGGTCGCGGTGCTGGTGCTCGCCGCAGCATCGCTGCGCGGCCCGAGCCTCCGGGCCAGCGCCTACACCCTGGCCACAGCGTTCGTCCCGATAGCGGTCCTCTGGACCGCCTCACAGGGACCGATTTCCTACTGGTACATCCGCTACCTGATGTTCACCGTGCCCGCGTGGGCCGTGGCGGTCGGGCTCGGGATCGTGGGGATGGAGCCGCGCTCGGCGGCGGCCCGGCGCGCGCGCGGCATGGGGGTCGCCGCCATTGTGGCGCTCATCGCCATTCTCGGAATACCGGGTCAGCATGCCATCCGGCAGGCCGAGGCGCACAACTGGTGGAGCTACCCCGATCCCCTCTATGGGTACCCGGCCAACTACGCGGGAGCCGCGAAGGTGATCGCGGAACACGAAAGGCCGGGCGACGGAATCGTCTTCAAGCGCGACGACCGATGGATGGTTGACATCGGCGTTGACTATTACCTGCGCGGCCAGGCGAAGCCGGCGGATGTGTTCCTGATCAGGACGCCCGCCCAGGCAGGCCGCCTGGGCGCCGTGGAGTGCGCCCGCCCAGCGCGATGCCTGCGGGGAGAGCCCCGGCTCTGGATCGTCTACCAGGGATACGAGCGCGATCCGTATGCGGCGATCGAGCCGGCCAAGGCGGCGGCCCTGCGCGCGGCCCGTTACACGACTCAGCGCATCTACGCAGAAGACGGCCTGATCGTCGCGCTAATGACCCGTGAGTGAAGTCCCCCGGCGGCAGCGATCGGCGGACCAGGCAGCTGGCGGTGCGGAACGGGAAGCCGTGGCTCAGGAGACGGCAGCGACGGCTCAGGAGGACGCGGCAGAAGCAGTCGGGGCCAGATCCCGCCCGAGATCCTGGGCCAGCCTGCGGGAGTGGCTGCGGTCGGCGCTGTTCCGGCCGACGGCGAGCGGTCCCCTGGGCTGGCGGAAGGTCCTGGCGGGCACCGCCTTCATCGTCGTGGGTGCGGCGATCAGCCTCGCCCGCACCCGTGGCGCCGGGGCGCTGAACACGATCTGGATCGAGGATGCTAATCCCTTCCTCAATAGCGCCCTGCACGATTCCGTGCGCAGCACCGTGACCACTCAGCTGAACGGCTACTACAACGTCATGCCGCGAGCGCTCACGGCCACAGCGGTCCTGTTCCCGCTCAGCATGGTGCCCGCCGTGATGTCGATCTTCGCGGCGATGCAGTATGCACTGTTCGGCCTGATCGCCTACATCGCGAGCGGCCCGCACCTGGGCCGCCCCTGGCTCCGGCTGATCGTCGCGGCGCCGGCGTGCATGATTCCGCTCGGGTACACCCAGGTGAACAATGACCTGGCCACCGTCCAGTTCATCGCGCTGTACGGGACATTCTGGCTGCTGCTCTGGGTACCCGGCACGCGCCCCGGGCGGATCCTCTCACCGGTCATCATTCTCAGCGTCACCCTGTCCAGCATCCTGCCCATCGCGTTCGCCCCGCTCGCACTGGCCCGGTTGCTCGTCGACCGCTCCAAGAACGCCTGGTTCCTGGTTGGCTGCTACGCGCTCGGCCTGGCCACGCAGCTGAGCGTGGGGCTGCGCGGCCTGAGCGACCGGCCCTCGAACTGGTACACCAGTCCGTGGTGGGTGCTGCGCAACTACGTCACCAAGGCGGTGCCGCGCGCGATCTTCGGGGAGAAGGCGCTCGGCGGGCCAGGCACCAACGCGGCTGGCATGCCGGTAGCACTTGATATCGCCAACAAGGCTGAGCATCTCGCGCTGATCGGGCTCGCATGGCTGGTCGTACTGGCCGTTATCGGCCTCGCCCTCGCGCGGGTAACCGAGCCGCACTGGCCGCTCGCGGTCGTCGCCGGCTTCTTCAGCGTGGCCGTCTTCCTGACCGAGATCGTCGACAATCTGAGCATCGTGCAGCCGCGGTATGTGATCGCGCCGGCTCTGCTGCTCTACACAGCGATCGTCGCCTTGCTGCGACCGCGCGGGGCCATCCGGGAGGCCACCGCCGAGCCCGCGGCCGGCGGGCCCGGCCCTCCTGGCCGCGCGGCCAGGAGCGGGATCATGGGCGCGCCGGGAGCAGGCCATCCGGCCCGCCTCTGGTCTCCCGTCGCCCTCTTCGCGTGTCTCCTGGCCATCGCGTGCGTACTCAACTTCCGGGTGACCAACGGCCGCTCCGAGAGCCCAGCGTGGACCAGCGTCGTGGCGGCGGCCCGGAAATCCTGCGAGAAGCCTGGGGTGACAGGCTACTTTTACGGCCACGCGTGGTGGTGGGTGAACATTCCGTGCGGCCGGGTGGCCGACTAGCTCCCCGGCTCAGCCGATCGACTTCACGATGGCCTCGTCAAGCCCGGCGAAGGAGGCGAGGTAGTCCTTGCGCTCGCGCTTCATCCTGGCGACCATCTTGTCGTACTCGCCGAGGCGCCCCTGGCGCTCGTAGAGCCTGCGGGGCTGGATGATCTCGGCATCGTCGACGCCCGGCACGGACGTCGCGATCTCGTACCCGAAGTCCGGGTCCTCCACCCATTCGATGGTGTCCTCGACAATGGCCTGCACGATGGCCGACGAGAATGGGATGGCGACCTTCTTCGAGCCCGGGTGGTCGTCCCCGCCGCCCACCCGGCCGGTGTTGAGCACGAACACCTTGAGCTCGTGGCTGTCCAGCAGTTCGAGCATCCGGTTTCCCATGTCGGCCATGTCACGCGGGAAGAACGGATTGGTCCCGGGGACGCGCAGGAACTTGCCTTCCTCGTCCTTGCCGCCAGCAGAGGTCCCGGTGGTCTCACCGAGCATGAAGTAGGCGGCCGCTTGCGCGCGGTCCAGGCGGGCCACGCCAGGGACGATGTTCTCGTTGCGGTTCAGGATGAGCAGGAATTCAGCCGGCGGCACCTGGTCGGCGGGCCATGGGTCCACATACGAGAAGGGCCACGTGGTGCGGCCATTCTTGGTGTACGAGGTGTCAAAGAAGTCCACCGCACCGCCAGCGTCTACCGACACGTTCTCGAGGTAGGCATCCGGCTTGGTAGTGGCGTAATAGATGGCGGGCTCGAACCGCGGGTCGAGCCCGAACGTCTTGGCGAAGCACCCGTTCTCGGTGGCGTAGACGCGGCCGCCCGGCATGAGCGCGACGAAGTCATCCTGGGCTGGCTTGCTGCCCAGCTGCGTGGTGAACGTCGTCGTGGTCTTCCCCGTGCCGGAGAGACCCACGATGAGGACGGTCGTGGGGTTCCCGTCCACCGGGATCACCTTGCAGCCCGCGTGCAGCGCCAGGCCTCCGCGATGGAACACGATGTTGTTCCACATCCGCAGGCCGCCCTTCTTGGACTCACCGAAGTAGTCCGAGTTGAGCACGCGGGTGACGTTGCTGTTCAGGTCCACCACGATGACGCGGTCATCGGGGTAGCCAGGCGCGGGAAGGTTCGGGGTATAGATGACCGTCGTATCCGGTTCCCAGGTATCGGGGTCGTAGTCGTCGCCGGTCGGGTAGTAGAGCTGCTGCTGCATGCCGGCCACATTCGCGTTGGCGGCCTCCATGATCAGCCTGGCCCTGGTGCGGAACGCCGGATCGGAGCCGATGTAGCCGTCCACCACCACCACGTGGCCGCCAGCGATGTACGCGTCCTGCGCGGCCGCGATCCGGTCGAATTCCGTGCGCGTGATCGTTTGTTTGGTCGCATTGGTCGAGTCCTCGACGAGGTAGGTCGACCGGGTGCTGCGGGAGTCCACGCGAGCCTTCACTGCCACATTGCCGAACTCGGTGACCGTTGAGTTCGGCATTTTCTCGGTGAGCTCGCGGAGACGCTCCGCCGTGGGATTCCACTCCACCGTCGCTGCGTTTACCTGATGCGCCACAATCGCTCCTCCTCCTAGGCGCGCGTAACGCACGCTCAGCCCGGGGTCACCCGCCATGACGCCACGTCATGTGCGCTCTGTGCTTGCGGGATTTGGGGAGTGTACCCCGGCATGGCCGGATTAAATATGCCTCCCCTCCGCGCTCTGAGAACCCTAGGCGGAAGGGAACGGCATGCAGCCAGTTTAGTGATCCAGGAGTGGGTGGAGAGGGCTCCTCGGCACGACCCCAGAGGGCAGAAATTCCGGCTCTCGAGGAGTTGCGGTAAAGCCCGGCCGGGACGCCGGACCAAGGCAGGCCGAGCTTTCCGCAAATGGTTTAGACCTTTGGTATAAACCCTTTATCCGACTATTTCCATGCTGGTCACGCTTGGGGGCCCTCGGCCCGGACCGCTTCGACCCGGCGCAGCGCCTCCCGGAGCTGAGCCAGCCAAGAGTCCTCGTGCTCGCCGACCAGCCGGACGCACCAGGCCAGCGCATCACTGCGGCTGCGGGCCACCCCGGCGTCCACCAGCGTGTCGAGCACCCGCCGCTCGGACTGGCGGAGCCGGGTCATCACCGGCACCGACAGTGTGGTGAACATCACTTTCCGGTCGTCACAGATGACGCCCCAGGAGACCTTCCGGCCGAACGTGAGTTCCGCCTCGCGGGCGATCTCGATCCGGTCCTCACGGGTCTCCTCACGGAACCTGCGGGCACGGCCATCCGCCGCCGCGGCGCGCTCCGCTTCCGCTGAGCCCGGCTCAGTCTCCGGCTGGTCGAGCTGGCCGACCACCGTGATCTCTTCCCGGTCCACCGCCACGACCGGAGCCTGCGCGAACCAGCCGTCAGGGAGACGCCCGATGAACCAGGCGCGTAGTTGCTCAGCGGGGCTAGTGACATCTTCCTTCGCAGTACTCATGTAATAAAGATTACACAGTTGCGCCAGAGTGGCAAGTGCCTACGGAGGGGCGGCGCGGGAGACGTGAGCGGTGCGCGAGACACGCCGGGAACGGAGCACGGAGGGGCCGCCGGAGGGGCGGGCAGGATCCAGTTAGCGGGACGCGGTCGGCTAGCCCACTGGAGATGCGGCCGCTGCGGCGGCGATTCGCAGTGACACCCGGACCACGCCGGCGAACTCACTGCCCAGAGCCACCGGAACGACCTCAACGTTCCTGCCGGGTTCCGGCGCCTGGATCATCAAGCCTCGGCCCAGGTAGATGGCAACGTGCGAAATGTAATCGGGTGCGGTCGGGTCGGTGCGGTAGAAGAGCAGGTCGCCGGGCTGGGCCTGGCTGAGAGGGATCGCCGGGCCGGTACGCGCCTGGTCGGCCGCGACCCGCGGCATCACCACGCCGGCCTGGGCGAAGGACCATTTCACCAGTCCGGAGCAGTCGAATGACGCCGGCCCGGCCGCCCCCCACACGTAGGGCAGGCCAAGCCTGCTCTCGGCGGCTTGAAGCATGGCCGTGAGCTGGCTGCTGGTGAGCCCGGTGGCAGTGGCCGACGAGGAGACGGTCCCGGTGGCCGCCCCCGCCGCCCCCGGGCGCGCGGTCGTCGACGCCACCAGTGGCTCGACCAGTGTCCCCTTCGGCACTACCGATTTGATGTGCGCGACCAGCGCGGCGACTGTGGCGTGCGGCGCGCTGACCACGATCGCATTGCCGGCTGGGAAGCCGAGCGAACTGGCCACCGCCGTGGAGACGACCGCGTCGACGCCGCCGATGCCCACCGTGCCGAACGCACCGACCCGCAGCGACTCCACCGTCCGCCCGGCCACCTGCACTATGCCGCCGAGTGGCAGTTTGTCCTGGCTGCCCATGGTGTAGGAGACGGCGATGCCACCGCCCGCGACGCTGGCCCAGAACGCACCGGAGGCAGCGGTGGGGCGCTCGGTGAAGGCCCGGAACGTCGTCGGGTCCACCCCGAGCGTCGCCACGTACTTCCCGTCGACCTTGATCCGGGCCGCGTCCATCAGGCCCGCCGCCACCACGCCAGGCACCCGGCGGACCGCGGCGTCGGTGCCAGCCGGCAGCGACGTGCCCGAGACGACCAGGACGTCTGCCGCCAGCAGCTTTCCTGGCGCCGAGGTGACGGCCGCCTCCGTGGGCGAGGGCGCGCGGGGACCAGGCAGCATCCCCGCGGCCGAACTGGACAGCAGCGAGGCCTCCACGGCCGGCGCGGTGCTGCGCTGGGCGGCATGGCCTGCTGCGGAGGGGCCCGCGATGGACGGGCCTGCCGTGGAGGGCCAGGCCGCGCTGACGGCCAGGACGGCGAGCGCGGCGCATGACAAAGGCGTCACACGCCGCAACCAGGTGCGCGCCGGGGTACGCGCTGGCACCCGTGAAGTCACACAGACCTCCTTACCCACACTCCTACCCATGCTGGCCTACCTATACCGGATATTCCAGGGCTTGCCGTAGCGCGTCGGGCTCGGTGACCGGGACCAGGCAGGTGAAGCCCCGGCAGACGTAGGCCGCCGGTGAACCGTTCACCAGGCTGCGGCCGGTGAGCAGCGGAACGCTGCCCCCGCCCGACGACCCCCCGCCGGCCGGGCCGCCGTCGCCGAGGGCGATGACCGCCCCGGGTGGCGCCGCCCGGAAGGCGGTGAGATGCAGCGCGGCGGTCCTGGGGTCCCCGGGCGGCCCGACCACCGCGATCTCGGCCGGTCCCGAGATGATCGCCTCGGCCACCGCCAGGCCCCAGCCGGCAGCGCGGGGAAAACGGGTCGCGATCGGCGGGAGCACCCCCAGGGCCGCCACGGCCGCCTCCCGGTGCCGCGCCGACCCGGTCAGCGCCGCATAACTGAGCAACGCCCCCGCGGCGGCGAAGGCGCCGGACGGGGTGGGGCCATCTGCGGGATCGGCAGGCCGGTAGACCAGGGCTTCCCCATCGTCCGCGGTGTCGTAGAACCCCCCGGCCCCGTCGCCGAACCTGTCCAGCACGGCGGCGAGCAACTCCCAGGCGAGATCCACCCAGCCAGGCTCCCCGGTCACCCCGGCGAGGGCCAGGAAACCCTCGGCCACGCAGGCGTAATCCTCGAGGACACCCGCGCTGGTCCCGGCCGCGCCGTCCCGGGATGTACGGGCGAGCCGGCCGTCGGCCAGCTGAACGGTGGCCAGCAAGCTGGCTGCGTCCTGGGCCGCGGTCACGAACCCGGGCTCCCCCAGCAGCAATCCCACTTCAGCCAGGGCCGCGATGGCCAGGCCATTCCAGGCGGCCACCACTTTGTCATCACGGCCGGGAGCTACCCGCTGGGTTCGTTGAGTCAAAAGAATTTCGCGGATGCGCGCGAGGCGCCCCGCGTCCTCCGGGTCGGTCAGCAACTGCAGCACCGAGCGGCCGCCCTCGAACGTGCCGGCCTCGGTTACGCCGAACACCTGCGCCGCGTACGGCCCATCGACCGGCCCGAGCGCCTCGGTCAGCTCCGCGGGGGTCCAGGTGTAGAAGAGGCCCTCCGCACCGTCGCTGTCGGCGTCCAGCGCCGAGGCGAACCCGCCCTCCGCGGTGCGCAGGTCGCTGATCATCCAGGCGCACGTGTCCCGGGCCACCCGGCGGGCCAGCGGTGAGCCGGTGCGCCGCCATAGGTGCGCGTAGACCCGGGCCAGCAGGGCGTTGTCGTAGAGCATCTTCTCGAAGTGCGGCACCACCCAGTCCGCGTCCACCGAGTAGCGCGCGAACCCCCCGCCGATCTGGTCATAGATGCCCCCGCTGGCCATGGCCTCGGCGGTGACGGCCGCCATCCGCAGCGCCGGCCCGCCCTCCTCCGGGACACGCTCGGAGTGCCGGAGCAGGAACTCCAGGACCATTGACGGCGGGAACTTCGGCGCTCGCCCGAAGCCGCCGCGGGCCGCGTCGTACTCCACGCCGAGCGCGGTGACCGCCTGATCGCAGGCTTCCTGCAGGCCCGCCGGGCCCGCCGGGGTCACCGCCCCGCGCCACGGCGCCGCCCGCTCGGCCAGCGCAGCGGCGATGCTCTGAGCCTGGTCGGTCACCGTGCCGCGATCCTCCTGCCAGGCCTTCGCCACCCCGGCGACGAGGCGCTGGAACTGCTCGCGCGGGAAATAGGTGCCGCAGAAGAAGGGCTCGCGGTCCGGCGTCATGAACACCGTCATGGGCCAGCCACCTTGACCGGTCATCGCCTGGGTCGCGGCCATGTAGACGGCGTCCACATCGGGGCGCTCCTCGCGGTCCACCTTGATCGCGACGAGGTTCTCGTTCATCAGGGTCGCCGTCGCCCCGTCCTCGAAGGACTCGTGGGCCATCACATGACACCAATGACAAGCCGAATAACCCACCGACAGAACAACGGGAACATCGCGGGCCCGTGCCTCCGTGAAGGCTGCGTCGCCCCAAGGCCACCAGTCCACGGGGTTCCCGGCGTGCTGGAGCAGGTACGGGCTGGTGGCGTCTTTGAGCCGGTCTGCCATGCCTCCATCTTGACCCAGATGCCGGGGGCCTGCGGCACATCGCAGGCCGGGCGCGCCAATCAGCCGGGGAGGAGCGCAGCAATTGCGCAGCGGTCGCGAGCCTGGCCCGGAGCGGAGATCAGCAGTTGCGCCACGGGCGCCCGAGCCTCGGCCGGGGCGGGCGGTTTGACAGCTTGAATGCGTAATGGTTATCGTTTTCATCTAGGAGCCGGCCACCCCCTCCTCAACACCCCCCAGCGATGCCTACCGGAGACGGACCAACAGATGCCTGTTCGCAGTGGCGCCACGCTCGCGGCGCTGTCGATCGCCGTGGCCGTGCTCGGCGCGGCGTGCTCATCCAGTTCGGGGCCGGCCAGCACAGCCAATTCGACCGCGACCATCGTGGCCGTTGGGGCCGAGAACGAGTACGCCAACGTCATCGGCCAGATCGGCGGCAAATACGTTAATGTCACCGCGATCGAGAGCAACCCGAATACGGATCCGCACAGCTTTGAGGCGAGCGCGAGTGTGGCCCAGGCCGTCAGCCGCGCGGAACTCGTCGTCCAGAACGGCCTCGGATACGACACGTACATGAACAAGATCGAGGCCGCGACGCCGAGTGCCAAGCGCAAGGTGATTGACGTGCAGAACCTCCTGGGCCTGCCGGACAGCACCCCCAACCCGCACCTGTGGTACCGGCCGGCCACGATGCCGGCCGTCGCGAAGCAGGTGGCCAGGGACCTCGCCGCCCTGGCGCCCTCGCACGCCGCGTACTTCACGGCGAACGCCGCCTCGTTCGACCGTTCACTGCAGCCCTGGTACCAGGCGATCGCCAAGTTCAAGGCGACGTACCCGGGGACTCCGGTGGCCACCACCGAGCCGGTCGGCGACTACATGCTGCAAGCAGCCGGCGCTGACAACCTCACCCCGTTCACCTTTCAGGCCGACGTCATGAACGGTGTCGACCCCTCGCCGCAGTATGTATCCCTGGAGAACAATCTCTTCTCGGGCCGGAAGGTGAAGGTCTTCCTGTACAACCAGCAGGTGACCGACTCGCTGACCGTATCGTTTCTGACCACGGCCCACCGTTACGGCATCCCCGTGGTCGGCGTGTACGAGACCATGCCCACGCCGGGCTACGACTACCAGTCATGGATGCTGGCTGAGGTCAACGCACTGCAGAGGGCCGTGGCCGACAAAACATCTACGCAGAAGCTGAAGTGAATGACCTACCAGTGGCCGGTTGACGGCCCGGACGAGTTGCTCGCCGTCGAAGGTGTCAGCGTCTGGCTGTCGGGACGCGAGATCCTGCACGATGTCGGGTTCACGTTGCGCCGCGGCGAGTTCGTCGGCCTCATCGGCTCGAACGGCGCGGGAAAGACGACCCTGCTGAGGGTCATCCTCGGCCTGCAGGCACCGGCTGAGGGCACCGTGCGCGTCGGGGGCCAGCCGCGCTCACGCCGCAACTCGATGATCGGATACGTTCCGCAGAAGATCCTGCTGGATCCGGACATCCCCATCCGGGCCCGCGACCTGGTCGGACTCGGGCTGGACGGGCAACGGCTCGGCATCCCGCTGCCGTCGCCGGGCCGCCGGAAGCTCGTGGACGAGATGCTGCGGGCGGTGGGCGCGGACAGCTTCGGCGACGCACGGGTCGGGAACCTGTCCGGGGGGGAACAGCAGCGGGTGCTGATCGCCCACGCGCTGATCAGCCGGCCCAAGCTGCTGCTTCTGGACGAGCCCCTGGCTAACCTCGACATCGCCAGCGAGCAGGACGTTGTCACGCTGCTCGCCCGGCTGGCGAAGGAACAGCAGATCGCGGTGCTGATCTCGGCCCATGAAATGAACCCGCTGCTTCCCGTCATGGACCGGGTTGTCTACCTGGCGGCCGGCCGCGCCGCATCCGGGACCGCCGACGAGGTCGTCCGGTCCGACGTGCTCAGCGCCCTGTACGGCCAGCATGTCGATGTGATCCATGTCCATGACCGGATCCTGGTTATCGCCGGCCCCGGCGACGTCCCCGGCGCCCCGCATCCGGATATCGACGTCCACCGGGACGACCCCGGTGATCGCCGCGATGAGCAGGCCGCGTCCCCCATCATCGGCGGCGCGTGACCAGCTGTGGGCCACATCCTCAGCGTTGTCGTCGAGCCGGGTTTCTTCCAGAACGCGCCGGTCCGGCTGGCTCTGCTGGCCGGCGGCGTGGTCGCCGTCGTGTCCGGCATCGTTGGATCGTTCGCGGTGATCCGGGGCCAGTCCTACGCTGGTCACGCGCTCGCGGACATCAGCGTCACCGGCGGGTCGGCATCCTTCCTGATCGGGATCTCCCCGCTGTGGGGATTCGTGGGCATCGGCGTGGTGGCGGCTGGAATCATGGACATGATCGGGATCCGGCGGCCGCGAGGACGGGACCTGGCCACCGGCATCGTCCGCGGAGCGGGTCTGGGCCTGGCGGCCCTGTTCCTCTACTGGGACACCACCCACAGCAACACCACCGGCGCGGCGATCACGATCCTGTTCGGATCCCTCTTCACCATCAGCAGTTCGATAATCCCGGCCGTCGCGTTGCTGAGCGTCACGGGCCTCGGTATCGTCGCGGTGCTCTACCGTCCGCTGCTGCTGAGCTCCGTGAGCGCGGAACTGGCCGTTGTGCGAGGGATCCCGGTCCGCATCGTCGGGATGGCGTGCCTCGTGGCGATCGCGGTCGCGGTGTCGTTGTCGGCCATGACCATCGGCGCGATTTTGAGCACGGCGCTGCTCATCGGGCCGGCGGCGGCCGGGCTGCGGCTGACCAGCAGGCCTGGCCTGGCGATGATCTGGGCGGCCCTCATCGGGTTGGCCGCCACCTGGCTGGGCATCCTGCTCGCCTGGGACAGCTTCTACTGGCCGCCAGCGCGGCACGGCTGGCCGGTCAGCTTCTTCGTTGTGTCGCTGGTCTTTATCTTTTACGTTCTCGCCCGCCAGCCTGCGGCGCGGAAGACGAGGCGGGCCGCGGCGCGATCCCGGGCCAGCCACGCGGCGGGTGCCGTGGCCCCGGCGGCAGCCGGCTCTGGAAAGGGCTAGGGCCATGTTCTCCGGATTCATGGCGAACACCTGGGCGGTGGCGACCATCGTCGCCGTGGTGGCCGGCGTGGTGGGGTTCTTCATCGTGCTGCGGGGCTCGGCGTTCGTCGCTGACGCGGTGCCGCAGGGCGCCTTCGCCGGGGCGGCGGGGGCGAGCCTGCTTGGCATCAACACCCTCATCGGGCTGGCGGTGGCCTCCCTGGCCGGCGCGCTCGGCATCGGCTGGCTCGGCCGCCGCGGCCGCCGCGACGTGGCGACTGCCCTGGCGCTGGTCGTGATGCTCGGCCTGGGCGCGCTGTTCCTCAGCTTCAGCGTGGAGTACGCGCCGGAGATTGAGTCGCTGCTGTTCGGCGAGGTGCTCGGGGTCAGCGCTACCGAGATAGCCCCGATCGCGGTGCTCGGCGCATTGTCCATCGCCGCGATCATGGTTCTCTATCGCCCGCTCCTGCTCACGTCGGTGATGCCGGAACTCGCGGAAGCACGTGGGGTGCGCGCCGACCGGATAGAGATGTACTTCCTGGTGATCGTCGCCCTGGCCACGAGCATGACGCTGCCGGTCGTGGGGGCGCTGCTGATTTTCAGTCTGATGATCGGCCCGCCGGCGGCGGCCCGATCGGTCACTGACAAGCCGATGCATGCCATGGCGCTTTCGGTGATCATCGCGGTCGGCACGGTCTGGGCGTCGATCGCCGCCTCCTACGACACGAACTGGCCGGTCGGATTCTTCGTCGGCACCATCGGCGCCGGCTGCTACGGCGCCGGACGCGGCTGGGCGGCCTGGCGCGGGAGGACGCGGATCCGGCCGGCGAGGGCGGGGCGCGAGGCCCGGGAGCACGGACGGGAGCCTGCTAATGTGCGGTTGTGATGACCCCGGTGCCTGCTAAGCCTCCACTCGGCGGCACGCGGGTCCGCGGGACCAGGCAGGCGGAGGCCCTCTCCGCGGCACTCGACGGTCTACCGGGTTTCTGCAGCGCACAGCAGATCCATGCCGAACTGCGCCGCCGGGGCGAGCTCATTGGTCTCACCACCGTCTACCGTCACCTGCAGGTCCTGAGTGAGGACGGCCGGGTCGACACGATTCGTGACGCCAGCGGCGAGACGCTCTACCGGCGGTGTGCGAGCCACGTCCACCATCACCACCTGACCTGCCGCGAATGCGGGCGCAGCGTCGAGGTGGAGGGACGTGCCGTCGAGCGATGGGCCGAGCAGGTCGCCGCCGAGGCCGGCTTCACCGCGGTGGACCACACGGTCGAGCTGTTCGGCCTGTGCCCAGACTGCAGGACACCGTGACCAATTCTCCGCCCCTGTCTATGTGGTCTGCGAGTCGAACGCGTTGATCCTGGCTTGCGCGATGCTGGATTCCGCGGTGGCGGCCGTCAGCTTCCCAGCGTTCAGGTCCTCGCCCGCCCTGACCATCGCCGTGAAAGCGGCGTTCCAGCTAGCCACGTGAGCCGAAGGGGGGTCGGCGAGAGCGGCCTTGCCCCCGACGATCAGCGTGGCGCCGTCTGCCTGGAGCCTGGCGACGTTCTTAGCCGTACCATTGATCTTGGAATTGGCCAGGATGCCCAGGCCGTCCTTCAGGACAACCGTGCCTTTGCCCTTGATCCAGGTATCGAACCTCGCGGACGTCGTGCCCGCGGCCGGCAAGCAGCTGGGGATGGCCTTTGCGCTCGCTAGCGTGGCGCCGCTGTCACCGTGGCTGGTTAGGTAGGCCACGCCACCGCCGGCCAGCAATCCGGTTAGGGCTATTGCGGATGCGATCCTGGCTGGTTTCATGTGCGCCACCATTTCTGCAAAGGATGAGGTCCAGGAAGCCTGGTGACCTCACTCAGACTGATGAGTCCGGAAGAGGAAGAAGCTTCGTCACCTTTCGTAGTAATTATGCTACTCTATGTAACTTTGGGAGGATTCAAGGGTGCTCGTGCCGCTGTCGTACGTCGGTACGCACTGGCGGACAATCAAGGCGTTCCGTACCCTCCTCTCAATCAGTGACACAATGCCCACTCTACGTCACAATGAAATAAGTCGTACGTTGGCCCAGGTAGCTCGGTTCTGGAGGACTAGCAGCGCGACGGTGATGGTCCCGGCCCTCGCTGTTTGGATCGCCCAGGCGGTGAATCTGGTCGGCTGGGCGGACGTGGCGGTGGCCTGGTCGGCTTCACCGCGGTGGACCATACGGTCGAGCTCTTCGGCCTGTGCCCGAGCTGAGGAAACTCCGACCGAATCCGCGGAGAAGCATGACTGGTCACGGACCAGCATGGCCAGCCACTGGCGGCGCGGCGACAAGCGAAGCCGCAGGCGGATTGTCTTGACCAGCGGGGTATCCTGGCGGCATGAGGTTCGTTACAGAACGCGCTTCAGTGACTTCAAAGTGTCACTAGTGCGTGCCTGGCCCCGCCCATGGGACGCCACGCCGTCGGCGACGCTAGCGGGCCGCATGATAGTCGGAATCGTGTTCATCATCGGGGGCCTGGTAAAGATCGGCAGCCCGGCCGTGTCGGTAGTAGCGGTGCGCGCCTATGAGATCCTGCCTCTCGGCGCGGCGACTCTGTGGGCCTACGCCACGCCGACGCTTGAAATCCTGCTCGGCATCATGCTCATCATTGGCCTAGCGACCCGCATGGCAGCAGCGATCGCCGGGCTGCTGCTACTCGCTTTCCTCGGCGGTATCGCTGCCGCGTGGGCTCGCGGCCTGTCCATCGACTGCGGCTGCTTCGGCGGCGGCGGGAGGGTCGTCGAAGGCACCACTCAGTACCCGCTGGAAATGCTCCGCGACGCGGGCCTGCTCGCCCTCGCCGTCGTGGTGATCGCCCGGCCGCCCGGCAAATTCGCGGTCGACGGCCTGCTGCGTCTGTGGCCTGCCCGGCCGGGAACGCCTCGGCCCGGCAGCACCGTGCTCGCAGGCACCCCCTCCGAACGCCGCAGGGAAGGGCAAGCGCCGTGACCGCGGCGCCCCAGGCGTCGGTCGAGGATCTCCCCCAGCAGGACGGTCAGCCGTCTCGGGCGCAGCTCCAGCGGAAAGGCAGACTGCAGATCAACACCGCCGTCCTGGTCCTGATCCTGGTCATTACCGCGGCGGGGATTCTCGCCCAGCGCAGCATGGCGGGACCGGGCACCCCCCCGTATTACGGTCCGTATGCGCCGGTGACCCAGACCGCGGACAACACCGTCACCATGGTGCAGCCCGGCGTCACCAAGCCGGTCCTCCAGGTCTACGAGGACTTCCAGTGCCCCATCTGCGCCGAGTTCGAGATGGCCAACGGCGGCACGATCGAGAAACTCGCCTTTCAGGGCCAGGTCAAGGTCATCTATCACCCGTTCACGATCTTCGTGGGCAGCCAGCCCCGCCAGGCGAACTCGACCCGGGCCTGGGCGGCGGCCAAGTGCGTGCCCACCGGCTCTTGGGTGGGATACCACAACCTGCTTTATGCCAACCAGCCCTCGGAAACCGCCGAGAACGGGTTCCCAATCACCCAGTTGCTGGCCATCGGCAGGCGGATCAGGCTCACCAGCAGTGCCTTCACCCAGTGCGTGACGTCGCAGCGGTACGCGGCCCAGCTCGTCCCGCTCAGCAACCGGATCGTCAAGGGCGGCGTCGACGCGACCCCGACGATCAGGCTCAACGGGCAGCCGGTCCTTCTTATCACCCTCGTGTCACCCAACGAGGTCCTGTCCCAGCTGATCCTTGCGGCACACTGAGCGCATGCTGCGCTTTCCCCTGATTCATCCCCCGCTGCTGGCCGCACTCGGCGCGACCGGGCACGGCGCCCGGATTCTGATCGCCGACGCCAACTACTCACACAGCACCAACATCAGCCCGCGGGCTGACCTCATCCACCTGAACGTGCGCCCCGGGCTGGTCACCGTCGACCAGGTCCTCGAGCCGGTGCTGGCCTCGGTCCCGGTCGAGGCGGTGACGGTCATGCGCCCCGACGACGGGAGCACGCCCGCCGTATTCGGGCGCTACCGTGAACTGCTCGGCGACGACCTCCCGCTGCAGCCACTCGGGCGGCTTGACTTCTATGCCGCCTGCCGGGAGAGCGACCTGGCCCTCTGCGTCGCCACCGGCGACGACCGCCTCTACGCCAACGTTCTGCTGACTGTCGGTTACATCACACCTGGCGCCTGATCCGCCCGGTTCGGTCACTGTCGCCCTCGTCGTGATCGCGATTCTCCTATGCACGGAGGGCTTACATGATCATCCGCTGTGAGGCATCACGCTAGCAACAAATGGGCCGGGAAAGATTACAGCGTAATTCAGCACGAAGATGCCACAAACGGAGGAGTGTGGCATTATCCCATCATGTCATCTCTCGCCTCTAATGTGCATTGAGCGAGGCTCCCAGGAGTGTATGCTGGAATTAGATGGCCTGGCGCAGGCAGAATACATTCTCCGCAACTACCGCAGCAGCGCAAGCGCCTATGTGCGAAAGCCGGCTAATTCGCCAGAGCGATCAGGATCTCGGCATGTTCTGACTGCTCCTGAACGTGCCCGTACCGGATTAAGGGTGATATTCGTGAGTAGCAGCCTTCAGCGCAGCGAGCCAGAGACCGGCGGCCCCGAGGCGACCCCTGGTCCTGGGCAGGCGAATACTACGCCGACGGACTCGGGGGAACAGAAGGTACGCATCCTCATCCTGGAAGACGATGCCTGGGACGCTGAACTCGCGCAGCGTCTCCTGGCCGACGCGGGAATCGAATTCACAGCTGTCGTCGTGGCCACAGAGGCAGCATTCGTGGAGCAACTGACTGCCTTCCGGCCAGACATAATCCTGTCCGATTTTTCGCTGCCCGACTTCTCAGGCGAGATCGCTCTGAAGATCGCGCGGGATCAATGCCCGGGCGTTCCGTTTATCATCTGGTCAGGTGCGCTCGGAGACGAGGCAGCAGTCAAGCTCATCAAGCAAGGGGCTACGGACTACCTCCTGAAAGACCGGCCAGCCCGCCTGCCATCCGCCATCCTGCGCGCCCTAGCCGAGGTTGACGAACGGGCACGGCTAGCCCAGCTCGAAGGTCAGTTGACCGATGCGCAGCGCCTAGCCAGCCTTGGCCAGTTGAGCGCCGCCCAAGAAGCGGTGAGCCTGACCCGCCAGATGCTCGCTGCCGCCCGGCAGGAGATAGCGGCCAAGAGTGGTGCGTCTGGCTCCGCGGGTGTCAGTTCATCCTAGGAGCGGATCGAGGACTGCGAGACCACGCAGCGTAGGACCAGATCCGCTTTCACCCGATGTTGAGGGGAACGAGCGCGCCGAGTACGACGATCATGATTATGATCAATATCATGATGCCCACGAGCGCTTTCGTCCGTGTCTCGGCTTCGACAGCGGCGTCTGCTGCCTCCCACGCTACCTGGGCTGCGCGTACCGCGGTTTCGGCGGCGACCGCGGCCCCCGCCTGAAGGCGCGCCTGGATTCGGAGAGCGGCAAGGATGTCCGCCTCCACTTTGGCGGCTGCTTTCTCGATCCGATCTAGCGTGGCGATGCTTGCCGCTGCGGCCTGGAGCGCGACCGAATCGGCCATGTTCCCGGTCGTGGGGAACGCACTCGGTGGCATCGTGAGTTGACCGGCCAGCGATGCGGATGTGGTAGGTGCGGTGTTCCCTGGAGCGGCGATGGTGTATTCCTCGTGCCCCACGTTGTGGGGGTCCGCCAGCAACGCTCCCAAGATCGCGTCGGGCTCGCGCACATCTTGGTCGGCTGCCTTGTCCGCGGCTGTTGAAGCGCGGGCCATGGCCGGGCTCACGACTCCGGCCGCCGCCTCGGTCTCCTGTCGCGCCTGAGCGACCGATGCGTCGCGAAGGAAGTTGACAACAGCCTCCCCGGCCGCGGCGGCCAGGTCCGGGGGGGCGGGCGCTGCCGCTGAGGAGGATGGAACGCGCCGGCGCTTGCGGAGGTGCGGACCACGGCGGTGGCGGTCCGGTGCCGCGGTCACGGGCCGTGGGCTGGTCAGGGACGGACGATTCGCCATGCCACTTAGCTTCTTTCGTGCCGGGCAACGACCGCCGTCGCCCTGCGTCCGCGGGCGGCCATCCTGCCGATGGTAACTTAACGTGATCAGTATGTCACATTTAGTTCAGCTTAGCCAGCCGCAGCGGCTCGCCGGGCGATCAGGCGGGCGTCTGCGCGTCGCCACTGGAGCCAGGCCAGGCTCCTCCCACGGGCTGGGGATTCACCGGTCGCGTCCTCGGCTGGCGTGGCTCGAAGTTCCCGGCTATGCGGCCGGCTGCCAATTGCAATCACGGATCGGTGCAGCTTTCTAGGCCGCATGCAGCCCGGCTTCAATCGCCGCGTGGCAATTCGCGCAAATAATTACCTATTCAGTCCACTTGACCCAGGCACGATCATAGATGACTGCCATATTGCCGCACAGTCTTGGCCCTTCGAGGGCCGGCTTCGCATACTACGGTCTTCGGGTTGTATGGTAGGCAGAGTGGATCAGTGACGCTCAACTCGGGGAGGGCGGGCACTTGGATGACACCGTACTGGCGGCCTTGATGGCTGCGGCTGTGGGCCCGGGATTGGCAAAGGCTTCGACGGAATCGATTGTGCCGGACCAGATAACCGGGGCCCCAGGTCACGGGTTCAAGCCGCTTCGCGACGGGAAAGCCCGGGGAAAGCCGTGCGCAGGCCGCGGAACTGGCCGAAGTGCGGGCACAGTTGCGTGAGACCCACGAGACCATCGAAGCGATCCGCGGCCGTGCCGCCGACCCGCCGGTGACCGGCCCACCCGGACAGGAGCAGGTCTACGCCCCGGCCAGCGCCAATCGCGCGGACCGGCTCATCCTGGAAGCGATGGAAGAGGGCGCCGCTACGGTCTCCCCCCGAGGGGTCATCCTCAGCGCTAACCCGCGGCTGGGCTCCATGACCGGACGGACTGCCGAGGAACTGGTCGGCGCCGCGGCGCACGACCTGGTCTCCGACGCCCACCACGGCACATTCACCCGTCTGCTCGACGTCGGCGCCGGTGACTGCGCTCGCGGCGAGGTGGAGCTGACCGGGCCTGACGGCACGACCATACCGGTACAGCTCGCGGTCAGCGGCTTCGATCTCGACGGCACGCTCACGCGGTGCCTAGTCCTGTCCGATCTCACCGCACAACGCCACGCCGAAGCTGAGGTTCGGACGCTCCGCGCCGAGCTCGAAGCTTGCGTCGCACAGCGCACCGCCGACCTGGGGCGGGCGAACGAGAACTTCGAAGCGTTCACCTACTCCGTCTCCCATGACCTGCGCGCCCCGCTCCGGGGGTTGAGCGGATTCAGCGAAGCGCTGCTGGAGGACTACGGCGAGAGTCTCGACGAAACCGGCTGCAGCTACGCCCGAGGTATTCAGGTGGCGAGTGAGCGGATGGCTGCGCTCATTGACGGCCTGCTGCGACTGGCCCAGGTGTCGCGGGCCGGCCTCAACCTCAAACCGGTCAATATCAGCGCGGAGGTCACCGCCATCGCTGACCGGCTACGGTCCCGTGAACCCGACCGCCGGGTCCATTTTTCCATCCAAGATGATGTCTGGGCGACGGCGGATTCCACTGTTATCCGGATCCTGCTGCAGAACCTGGTCGAAAACGCGTGGAAGTTTACTGCCCGGCGTGACGACGCCACCATCGAATTCGCCACCGCAGCGGCCTATGACGGCGCAGTCTGCTGCTATGTGCGCGACGACGGGGCCGGCTTCGACCCGGCCTATGCGGGCAAGCTGTTCCAGCCGTTCCGGCGGCTGCACGCGGCAGGCGACTTCCTCGGGGCCGGCATAGGCCTGGCCAGCGTGAAGCGGATCGTGGAATGCCACGGGGGTCGTGCGTGGGCCGAGGGGACCGTCGGCGAGGGCGCGACCTTCTACTTCACCCTCGGCGCGGGGAACCTGCAGGAGAAACGGGCCGATCCTGCTGACAGCGAGCAAGCAAGGCCATGAGGCCCGTGCCCAGGAGATGCCCTTTACGAGTTATGTCAGCCTAGCCTGGCCAAGGTAGGCCTCGCGTTCATGGACAGCACCAGGCGGGGTCAGTGATGAGCAGAGGTACTGGGCTCTCCATGATCACGGGATATTTCCGTGGCCATGTGTCACGGAATGCTCCGTGATCATGGAAGCGGAGCCGGGAGAGGGTGCAGCGGCGGGCTTGGATGGCGAGAACAAATGATCAGGCCAAGGCCGCACTCACGCAACGACGCGCCGGGCATGCCGACACGCACCGCGAACTGCCTGACCACGAGCCGGCCGGTTAACAACAAGCCAAGGTTAGTTACGGAAAGTAACTGCAGGAAGGGTGCGCCAGATGCCGCGGATTCTGGTGGTTGACGATGAAGCGGTCCAGCGACTCCTGCTCCGGAGGATCTTCGAGCGGGCCGGGCATGACGTGACCGAGGCCATCGACGGCACCGCCGCGCTGGCGGCCGGGCGGGAGTCCCCACCAGATCTGGTGGTCACCGACATAACGATGCCGGTCATGGATGGCCTGGAACTTATCCGGCGCCTGCGTGACGACCCGGCCACGGCGCACATCCCGATCCTGGCCGTGAGCGGGGACACTCATGGGGCTGGTGCCGCGGACGCGGTCGTGCCCGCGCCGTACGACCGGCACCAACTCCTCGCGGTCGTGGATGCCCTGCTGGAAAAAGGGCGCGGTATGCGCCAGTAGTGCTTTGTTGGGTATATCGCTCGGTCGGCTCCCGGTTGATATGTGATCTGCTACCCGTCGTGACACCGGGGATGGAGCAGGTCTGGCCGCGGCTGGAGGCGCCTGCGGAAGCAGCCATTAACCCGTCCCATGGCCCATGCCAGCGATCTCGCCATCCTCCTGTCCGCCAACGGTGCCCTGGCCCAGGCGATCCGTGCGGCACACTGAGCGGCATGCTGCGGTTTCCCCTCATTCATCCCCCGCTGCTGGCCGCGCTCGGGCAGCTCGACTTCTACGCCGCGTGCCGGGAGAGCGACCTGGCGCTGTGCGTCGCCACCGGCGACGACCGGCTCTATGCCAACGTGCTGCTGACCATCGGCTATATCACTCCCCCAGCCTGACGCAGCCGGTTAGCCGGGATCGGCGATGAGCACGTGCAGGGTGCGCGGGCCGTGCACGCCCTCGACCCGGACCAGTTCGATGTCGCTGGTCGCGGAGGGGCCCGAGATCAGCGTGTGCGGCCGGGCCGGGTCCAGCCGGGCGAAGGCGCCGGGAAGGTCGGCGGCCACCTGATCATGCCTCACCACCACGAGATGGAAGTCGGGCACCAGGGTAACGGCGCGGCGGCCCTGACCAGGGCCGTGGTCCAGCACGATGGTCCCGGTCTCGGCGATCGCGACGGCGCACCCGGTCAGCACCCCGGCCGCAGCGTCCAGCATCGCGGTGTCCAGCGGCGGATCGTCGGCGATGAGCGCGGCCCGTGGGGACCGCTCGGCGCACCGGCCCAGCCACTCGGCCGGCACCCCCTGCGGCACGATGAATTGCACCCCGGCACCCCCGTCCCCAGTCCCAGCCGTCCCGGCCGTCCCGTCCCCAGTCCCAGCCGTCCCGGCCGTCCCGTCCCCAGTCCCAGCCGTCCCGGCCCCCATCCCAGCCGTCCCGGCAATCCCATAGGCCCCAGCAGTCGCATCCCCAGCCCCTGAAGGACTGGACTCTCTATGATCACGGAATATTTCTGGGGCTATGTGTCCGGAATCTTCCGTGATCATGGAAGCGGGGCCCGGAACGGGCTCTGTGGCGGGCTCAGGTGCTGTGGCGGGCTCAGGTGCCATAGCGGACTCAGGTGTCGCCGCGCGGTCGGCGAGTACCCGGGCGATCGCGTCGGGCAGCGCGCTGGCCGGAACGCGCTCGACCACAGCGCGGTAGTCGGCCGCCCGCTCGGCGAACAGGGCAACGATGTCGTGGGCGGCGGGCTCGTGGTGGGCAGCCAGGTAGTCGCGCGGCAATGCGGCGTACTCGGCGTCGATGCGCCGCTGCCGGTCAGCCACGTCATCACCGATCGCCGCCCGGACCCGGCGCAGCACCCGTTCCCGGGCCCCTTGGCCCGTGCCAGGACTGCCGCCGGTCCCGGGGCCGCCAGCCGCCTGGGACGCCGGGACCTGACCCGTGCCAGGACTGCCGCCGGTCCCGGGGCCGGGCGCCCGGGGCTCAGTCATGGTCCGGACCCCTGGTTCTGGCCCACCAGGCGCGGAACGACTCGGGCGGCGGCGCGGGCGCGTCCCGGGTGCGGGTCCACGCGCTGAGCGGCGGCGGCAGCCGCCGGATCCACCCACGGCGCGCCACCAGCTTGCGGCTGGCCGATGCCGCGCGCTGGGCCACGCCCAGCCGCCATGGCGATCGCAACGTCCATGCGGCAGCACCCATCGCCATTCGTTCGGGGCTGGGCAGGCCATGCCGTTTCGCGTCCACCACCTTCCCGCGCAGGTGGACCAGCGCCTCCGGGATGTTGATCGCCACCGGGCACACGTCGTAGCAGGCTCCGCAGAGGCTGGAGGCGTACGGCAGCGAAGCGTCGATCGGCGAGGTGACGCCGCGCAGCAGCGGGGTGATGATCGCGCCGATCGGCCCCGGGTAGGGCGAGCCGTAGGCATGCCCGCCGGTCCGCTCGTACACCGGGCACACGTTCAGGCAGGCTGAGCAGCGGATGCAGCGCAGCGCCTGGCGGCCAGTGGCATCGGCGAGCGCGCCGGTCCGGCCGTTGTCCAGGAGGACCAGGTGGAACGCCCGCGGGCCGTCACCCGGGGTCACCCCGCTCCAGGTCGATGTGTACGGGTTCATCCGCTCCGCGGTGGACGAGCGGGGCAGCAGCGCGAGGAACACCTCCAGGTCACGCCAGGACGGCAGCAACTTCTCGATGCCCACCACGGAGATCAGCGTCTCGGGCAGCGTTACGCACATCCGGCCATTGCCTTCAGACTCAACGACAACCAGCGTGCCGGTGTCGGCGATGGCGAAGTTCGCACCCGAGATCCCGACCGTGGCCTGCAGGAACGTACGGCGCAGATAGGACCGCGCCGCCCCGGCGAGGTCCGAGGGCTGGTCGGTGAGGCCAGCCGGCGCACCCGGCATCTCCCGGAGGAAGATGTCCCTGATCTCGGCCCGGTTGCGATGGATGGCTGGCACCAGGATGTGGCTGGGCCGGTCCCCGTCGAGCTGGACGATGAGCTCGGCGAGATCAGTTTCGAGCGCGTGGATGTGCTCGGCGGCGAGCGCCTCGTTGAGACCGGTCTCCTGGGTGACCATGGACTTGACCTTGACCACCTGATCAGCGCCCGCGGCCCGCACCAGGGAGATCACGATGTCGTTCGCCTCGGCCGCATCGGCCGCCCAGTGCACCTGCCCGCCCGCGCTGACCACCCGCTCCTCGAGGCGGGTCAGGTAGATGTCCAGGTTGGCCAGGGTGTGGTCCTTGATCGCCTTGGCCGCGGCGCGCAGCTCGGTCCAGTCGGACAGCTCGGCTACGGCCGCGGCCCGCTTAACCCTGATGGCGCCGGTGGCGTGCGCGAGGTTGCGGCGCAACTGTGAGTCCTGCAGGGCCGTGGCGGCCGCTTCGGGGAAGGCCGGCATGCCGAGGTACGTGGGCATGCTCATGAACTCACCCGCCCGGTGCCCGTGTTCTGGGTGCCCGTGTTCTGGGTGCCCGTGCTTTTGGTGCCTGTGCTCTCGGTGCTGGCCAGGATCTCGGCGAGATGCATCGTGGCGACCCCCGTCCGCTGCCGGGCCAGCGCCCCGCCGACATGCATGAGGCAGGAGTTGTCGGAAGAGCAGAGTACCTGCGCACCGGTCTGCAGCACGGCGGACACCTTGTCCGAGCACATCGCCGCGGACACGTCCGGGTTCTTGAGCGAGAACGTGCCGCCGAAGCCGCAGCACGTCTCGGCATCGGGCAGATCAACGAGGTCGATCCCGCGCACCGCCCGGAGCAGCCGCAGCGGCGCATCGCCGACCCGCATCATCCGCAGCGAGTGGCAACTTGGGTGGTACGCCACCCGGTGTGGGAAGTACGCGCCAACATCAGTGATCCCCAGCTCGTTCACGAGCAGCCCGGACAGCTCGTGCACGCGGGGTGCGATCCGCTCGGCGTCCCGGGCGAGGGCCCGGTTACCCGTGCTGGCCGCGAGCTCGGGGTGGTACTCACGGACCATCGCCGCGCAGGATGCCGACGGCGTGACGATCGCGTCGAACTTCCCGAACGCTTCTGTGAAGCCGGTTACCAGAGACAATGCCTCGCGGCGATAGCCGGAATTCAGGTGCATCTGGCCGCAGCATGTCTGGTCCATTGGGAAGGCCACCTCGTGGCCCAGCCGTTCCAGCAGCGTCACCACGGCCTGGCCGGCCTCGGGGAACAGCGTGTCGGCCAGGCAGGTCACGAACAGTGCGATCCGCATGGGCCCTTCAGGCGGTCGGGGGCCCGGACGGGGCGAGGCCCGGGTCCGCCCATCGTACGGCTTGCGGTTCCGGCCTGCCTGGGCAGGTCTGACCTCTTAGCGGCGACTTCCGGGCAGGTCAGCTGACTGTGCGGCGCGCCCTGGCCTGATGGCAGAGTAGACGGTCGGCCTGGTCGTCCGCTATACATCGGATGTCTGTTCCAGCGCACCGCTCACCGTTTCGCGGAGGTCGCCATGACCGCAGCAGAATTCGACGGGCTCACCGCCCTGGTCACCGGCGGCGCCTCCGGCATCGGGCTGGCCACCGCTCAGCACCTGGCCGCCCGCGGCGCGCGGGTCGCGATCCTCGACCGGGACACTCGCCGCCCGGACGCCACCACAGCCGGGAGCAATGGAGACGCGGGCGGGGTGGGCTGGGATGCGGGCGGGGCCGGCGGGGATGCGGGCGGGGCCGGCCGGGACCCGAATGGCGAGGGTGGCGGGGATGGGAGCGGGGCCGGCGGGGATGGGAGCGGCGGGGATGCCGGCCGGGACCCGAATGGCGAGGGTGGCGGGCATGCCGGAACGCTGGACTCCTTCCTCGCTGACGTGACGGACGACGCCGCGGTGCTGGCCGCGGTCAGCGCGGCCGCCGAGACGCTCGGCGGCATCGACATCCTGGTCAACAACGCGGGCATCGGCGCCATCGGCACGGTCGAGGACAATGACGACGAGGAGTGGCAGCGGGTCTTCGAGGTGAACGTGTTCGGCATGGTCCGCACCAGTCGTGCCGCACTGCCGCACCTGCGGCGGGCGGCGCGGCAACGGGGTACCGCGGTCATCGTCAACACCTGCTCCGTCGCGGCCAGCGCCGGCCTGCCGCAGCGTGCCCTGTACTCCGCGACCAAGGGTGCGGTCTACTCGCTGACCCTCGCGATGGCCGCGGACTGCGTCACCGACGGGATCCGGGTGGCCTGCGTCAACCCGGGGACCGCGGACACCCCGTGGGTGTCGCGACTGCTTGACGCGTCACCCGATCCCGCCGCGGAGCGCGCCGCCCTGGCCGCGCGCCAGCCCATGGGCCGCCTGGTCGCCGCGGCGGAGGTCGCCGCGGCGATCGCCTACCTGGCCAGCCCGCTGTCCAGGGCGACGACCGGCGTAGCTCTGGCCGTCGACGGCGGGATGTCAGGGTTGCGCCTGCGCCCTCCCGGCCAGGCTCTCCGCTAGAGCCAAAGATCCGATGACTAGGACTCAGCGCATGAGGGGTGTGGCACAGGCACTGGCTCCCAAAGGCTGCGCCAGGCACCAGATATCGTTTCGGTGACGGTCTGCCGCTTCCATCCCAATCGGCGTTGACAGGCCAGATACATCGGATCTATTTTCCAGGCACACGACCAGGGACCCGTTTCACTGGCGGAACGCGAGGGCGCGGCCCGCAGGCCCCCGGGGAGTGGACACAGGAGGACCGATGGCACTTCGGAGACGTTTCAGCGTGTCCGCCTCGGCCGCGATAGCGGTCGCGGCGCTGCTCGCCGGGTGCGGTTCCAGCGGCGGCGGCAGCGCCAGCGGCGGGAGCAGCACATCGAACTCGGGGCCGGTCGCCATAGGCGTCGACCTCACCTACAACAACACGGCGTTCTGGTCCGCCTACATCAACTACGAGACCCAGTACGCCAAGCAACTGCACATCAAGCTGCTCGGCCCGCTCCTGTCCGCGGCCAGCGCCAGCCTGCAGAACCAGCAGGTCGAGGAGCTGGTCAACGAAGGGGCCAAGGCGATCATCGTGAACCCCGAGACCGCGACCAGCCTCGGCCCGGCCATCACCTACGCGGCCAAGCACAACGTGCAACTGATCTCTGTCGACACGATCGTCGGCGTCGGCCACGTCTACATGGTGGTGCGGGCTTCCAACCTGATCTACGGCCAGGACGCGTGCGCCTACGTCAGCTCGTTCGCGAAGTCCGGCTACGTCCTCGAGCTGGAGGGCGACCTGACCTCCTCGAACGGTGCCGACCGGGCCAACGGCTTCGACCATTGCATGGCGGCCAACGACCCCGGAGTCAAGATCCTTAAGGACCCCACGGTGTGGACGGACGCTACCGCGGTGACGGACGCGCAAAACGCGGTCAACGCCTACGGCAGCAAGCTCAAGGCCATCTACTCCGCATGGAGCAGCCCGGACACCGGCATCATCCCGCTGCTGAAGGCCAAGGGCCTGACCGGCAAGGTCGCGCTGATCAGCGATGACGGCGTGCCCTTCGAGATGTGCTACATCGGCAAGGGCACGGTCAGCGCGTCCCAGTCACAGCCAGCGAACCTGTACGCCCAGTGGGCGCTCAAGTATGCCCTCGATGCCGCCAAGGGCGTCAAGCTGCAGGCCGGCCAGCCGGGCGGCGGCGCACCGAGCCTGCAGATGGTCACCTACCAGGGAGATGCCAACCTCGGCGACCCGATCGTGGCCCCGTTCGTGACCAAGACCGCCACGACCTTCACGCTCAAGCCCACTGATGGCCTGCCTGGCCAGGTGACGACCACCCCGGTCACCGACAGCCAGCTCTGGGGCAACGTCTACGGCGCCGCGCACGGCGGCGTCTGCAGCACAGCTGCAACTGGATGAGCGAGCAGGTCGCGCCCGCTGCCTCGGCTGCCGCACCGGCAGCCGAGGCAGCAGGCATCCGCAAGCAGTTCGGCAGCACGCAGGCGCTGCGCGGGGTGGACCTCACCCTGCAGGTGGGCCGCTGCCTGGGCCTGGTCGGCCGGAACGGCGCGGGCAAGTCCACGCTGGTATCGATCCTGAGCGGCATTTACCCGGCCGACAGTGGCGAGGTCCGGTTCGACGGCAGGCCCGCGCCGCCGCTGGGCCACGTGAGCGCCTGGCGCGGCCAGATCGCGACCGTGTTCCAGCACTCCATGGTGGTTCCCGGGCTCACCGTCGCCGAGAACGTGTTCCTCGGCCGCCAGCCCCGGCGCGCGGGCCTGGTCGACTGGCGGCGGATGCGCGAGCAGACCCGCCAGGTCATGGCCGAGTGGGGCTTCCAGATCGATGTGAGCCAGCCCTGCGAGAACCTCACCGTGGAGCAGCGGCAGATCGTGGAGATAGCCAGGGCGCTCGCAGCGGGCACCCGCTGCCTGCTGCTCGACGAACCTACCGCGGCGCTTGAGCGCAGCGCCATCGAGCGGCTGTTCGCGCGGGTCAGGCAGCTCACCGCCAGCGGTGTCGCGATCCTCTACATCTCACACCACCTTGAGGAAGTCTTCGAGATCTGCCAGGACGTCGCGGTAATCCGGGACGGCGAGCTGGTGCTCACCGGGCCGACGCCGGGCCTGTCCAAAGACGAGCTGGTGACCGCGATGGTCGGCCCGGACGCGGCCGCCACGCGAGCTAGCCTGACGCGGGCCGGCCCAGACGGGGCGGCGGCCGCACCGGCAGCCGATGCCGGTGCGCCGCTCCTGGTGATCGATCACGTTTCCGCGGAATCACCGGGCGGGCGGGTCAGGGACACCTCGCTCCAGGTGCGGCCAGGTGAGCGGGTCGGCATCACGGGCCTGCTCAGCGCCGGTGTCACCACGCTGGCCCGGATTGTCGCAGGCGCGGCGCCCTACGAGTCGGGCCGCGTGCTCCTCGATGGGGAGCAGCTCGCCCCGGGACGGCGTGACCTCGCCTTGCGGGCGGGTGTCGGCTACCTCCCCGAGGACCGGCAGGCGGACGGCTTCGTGCCGTTCCTCGGCGTCGCTGAGAACAGCACCATGACCATCACTGACTGGCTGGCCCGGATGGCGGGCTTCCTGCGCCCCCAGACCAGGGCGGCGGCCGCGGCGCCGCTCACCCGCACGTTGTCCATCATGTCGGCCGGGCCCGACCAGCCCGTGGGTGAGCTTTCCGGCGGGAACCAGCAGAAGGTCACCGCGGCCCGCGCCCTGGCCCGCAAACCGCGGCTCATTGTCGCCATCACCCCGACTCGCGGCGTGGACGTGGCGTCAAAGACCCTGCTCCTGGCCGAGCTCGCCCGGGTGACCACGGAGACCGGGGCCGCGCTGCTGCTCGCCACCGATGAGCTTGACGACCTGGCCATCTGTGATCGCGTCATCGTCCTGGTCCGCGGTGAGCACTTCACCGAGTTCACCGAGCCACCCTTCAACCGCGAGGCTCTCATCGCGGCCACCGAGGGCATGACCAGGGACCCCGCCGGCCACGGCACCAGCAATGGCGGCACCGGCACCAGCGCAGAACCGGCTGGCGCAGAACCGGCCAGTGGCACAGACACCCAACCCGACTCCGGGAGACAGGGGCCACCATGAACGAGCTGGAAGGGCGCAGTGAAGGGGGAATGGGGAGGCGGGCGGGGCCCCGGAGGCGAGCGGGAGATACAGCATGACCGAGCCAACGGACTCTGGCGCCACTGCGGTCGCCGACCGCGGGCGAGCCGAGGTGGAAGCCGTGCTCCAAGGGCGCAGCCGACGCACGGCAGCGGTCTCGTTGATCCGCGAAGCCGCACTGCTGCCGGTCCTCGTTGTGCTGATCGTTATCGGTGCTTTCGTGAACAGCGCATTCCTGACGGTCTCCAACATTTCCGGCATCGGGGAACAGATCGCAGCGCTCGGCGTCACCGTGGTCGGCGAGAGCCTCATCCTGCTCATCGGCGGGATGGACCTCTCCCTGGAGGGAACCTACGGGCTCGCGCCGATGGTGGCGGCATGGCTGATGGTGCCCGTCGCGGAGTACGGCTCGGGAACACGGCTGAGTCCCTACCTGGCGATTGTCGTGCTGCTCGCGGTGGGCGCCGCCATCGGCGTGATGAACGGCCTGCTGATCGTCAAGGGACGGCTGAACGGATTCATCGTCACGCTCGGCATGACGATCGTCCTGGCCGGGCTGCAGCTAGGCATCGTGCACGGGAACACGCTGTTCAACCTGCCCCCCGTGTTCGTGTATCTGGGCTCGGCCAGCATCGGGGCCGTCCCCGTCTCGTTCGTTGTCGCGGTGATCATCTTTGTCGGCGTCGGCGTCTTCCTGCGCTACCACCGCACCGGCCGGGCGATCTACGCGGTGGGCGGCAACCTGGCGGCTGCGCGCGCCGCGGGGATCAAAGTCGACCGGATCAGGATCGGCGTCTACGTCGCCGGCAGCATCCTCGCGGCGATCGGCGGCCTGATGGAGGCGGGCCGGGTCAGCGCCGTCACCGGCCAGCAGGGCTACCAGGAGGGCATCATTTTCTCGGTCTTCGCCGCCGCGGTGATTGGCGGAGTGAGCCTGAGGGGGGGCCGGGGGAACATGGTGGGCGCGGCGTCCGGCGTAATTCTGCTCGGCCTCGTGCAGAACATCCTGGACCTGGCCAACGCGCCCAACTACTGGATCGAGGCGGTCACCGGCGGGGTCATCCTCGTCGCACTCATTCTGGCCAGGCTGATCGGCGGCGAGGCGGCAGCCGAGTGAGCGGCCGGGCCAGCGGCAGCCGCGGGACAGACCCGGGCGGGAACCGCGCGGCATGACCACGATTGTTGGCTTTGACACCTTCGACGTGCGTTTCCCCACTTCGCGGACGCTGGACGGGTCAGACGCGATGAACCCGAGCCCCGACTACTCGGCCGCAGCCCTCGTGGTGCGCACCGATGCCGCGGACGGGCTGGCCGGGCATTCGCACGTCTTCACCATCGGGCGGGGCAACGACATCCAGCTCGCGGCGGTCCGGGCGCTCGAGCCGTTCCTGGCCGGCCGCGACCTCGACGAGACCCTGTCCGACCTTGGCGCGCTGTCCCGGCGGCTCGTCGGCGACAGCCCGCTGCGCTGGCTGGGACCTGAACGGGGGGTCGTCCACATGGCCATCGGAGCGGTGCTGAACGCGTGCTGGGACCTCGCGGCCCGGCGCGCGGGCAAGCCGCTCTGGCGCTTCCTGGCCGACATGTCCCCGGAGGAGATCGTCTCCCTGGTGGACTTCAGGTATCTCACCGATGCGCTCACCCCCGACGACGCACTGGAACTGCTGGAACGGGGCAGCGCCGGGCGAGCCAGGCGCCGCCAGGTCCTGGAGCGCGACGGCTACCCGGCCTACACCTCGGCCCCGGGATGGCTCGGCTACTCCGACGAACTGCTGGCCGAGCTGTGCGCGGAGTCCGTCCAGAACGGCTTCACCCAGGTCAAGATCAAGGTGGGCGGGAGCCTCGATGACGATCTGCGGCGCTGCGGGGTCGCCCGCGGCGCCGTCGGCGAAGACGTAGCCATCGCGCTCGACGCGAACCAGGTATGGGACGTGCCGGGCGCGATTGCCTGGACGCGCGAGCTCGCCCCGTTCCGGCCAGCCTGGATCGAGGAGCCGACCAGCCCGGACGACATCCTCGGCACCGCACGGATCCGCCGCGGCGTGAAGCCGGTCCCAGTGGCCACCGGCGAGCATGTCGCCAACCGGGTCATCTTCAAGCAGCTTCTCCAGGCGGAAGCGATCGACATCATGCAGATCGACGCCTGCCGGGTGGCCGGGGTGAACGAGAACATCGCGAACCTGCTTCTCGCGGCCAAGTTCGGCGTCCCGGTCTGCCCGCATGCGGGCGGTGTCGGCCTGTGCGAGATGGTCCAGCATCTGTCGATGTTCGATTACGTCGCCCTGTCGGGGACGACCGACGGCCGCCAGATCGAGTGGATCGACCACCTGCACGAGCACTTCACGGCGCCCGCCCGCGTGCACCGGGGACGGTACGTCACGCCGGCCACCCCCGGGACCTCCGCGGAGCTGCGGCCGGAGTCGCTGAGGGAGTTCTCGTTCCCGGACGGGGCCGCGTGGCGCTCAGGCACATGATCGTTGACGCGCACCACCACATATGGGACCCCGATACCCGCGCCCACACCTGGCTCGACTCGCTGCCCGGGCTGCGCCGCCGGTTCAGCGCGGCCGACTTCGCCCTGGTCGCCGCGGACCACGGGGTAACGGCCAGCGTGCTGGTCCAGGTACTCGCCAGCGCGGCGGAGACCGAGGAATTCCTGGCCCTGGCGGCCACGCCAGGCGTGGTCACGGGCGTGATCGGCTGGGCCGACCTGACCGCCCCCGGCGTGGCTGACGAGATAGGCCGGCTACGGCAACTGCCCGGTGGCAGCAGCCTCGTCGGCCTCCGCCACCTGGTCCAGGACGAACCGGATCCCGGCTGGCTCGACCGGCGTGATGTGCGGCGCGGGATACGGGCCGTCGGCCACGCTGGCCTGGCCTACGATCTGCTGGTCCGCCCGGCGCAACTGCCCGCCGCCCTCCGCGTGGCCAGCGACCTGGACGACGTGCGCTTCGTCCTCGATCATGGGGCGAAGCCAGACATCGCGTCCGGCTACCTCGAACCGTGGTCCAGCCGGGTTGCCGAGCTGGCCCGCCGGCCGAACGTGACAGGCAAGCTATCCGGGCTGGTGACCGAGGCGGGGCCGGGCTGGACGGTCCCGCGGATCGTCCCGTACGCCAGCCGGCTGCTGGAATGCTTCGGGCCGGCCCGGCTGATGTTCGGGTCCGACTGGCCGGTCTGCACCCTGGCCGCCAGCTACGGCGAGGTACTAGCCCTGGCCAGGGAGGCGCTGGGTGACCAGCTCAGCGTCGCCGAACTCGACGCCGTTTTCGCCGGCAATGCGATCACTACCTACGGCCTCGCCCGCCGGGCGGCCGGGCCGGGATAGCGGGGGCGTGGGAGCGTTCTTCAGAGCACGGAGGCGAGCCACTGCTCCACGCTGGCGATGTGCACGGTCGACCAGGACCTGGCCACCTCGGGGTCGTGCGAGGCGAGAGCGTCGAGAATGGCCCGGTGCTCGGCAAGCGTGCGCTCCCGGGCGCCCGCCTGGGTCAGGCCACGCCAGACCCGGGCCCGGAACGTCGGCCCGGACAGCGACTCCAGCAGCGAGCACAGCACCGAGTTCCCGCAGCACGCCGATATCCGCCGGTGGAACTCCAGGTCGTTGGCGACCAGATCTTCCACCTCGGGATGAGGACCGAGGCTGTCCAGCAGCCTGCCGAGGCCCTCGATCTCGTCCTCGCCGATGCGCTCCGCCGCCATGGCCGCGGCCGCTGGCTCCAGGATCCGCCTGACCTGCAGGAACTCAAGCACCGTCCCGTCACGATGGAAGTCGACGATGAAACTGAGCGCTTCCAGCAGGAGCGGCGGCTGCAGGCTGGTCACGTAGGTGCCGTCGCCGCGCCGCACATCAAGAATGTTCACCAACGACAGTGCCTTGACCGCCTCACGCAGTGAACTGCGCGAGAGCCCGAGCTCGGCGGCGAGATCCGCCTCCTTGGGCAGCCGGTCCCCCGCGCGCAGCGTGCCCGAGACGATCATTGACTTGATCTTCTCGATAGCCTCGTCGGTGAGCGCCACGGCAGTATCCTCCGCTCAGCCCTGTCCGCCCCAGCCGCGGCCCGTGTCACCCACAAGGACGTCCGGACACATCCGATGTTTGCCCGAGTATGGCATACGCTGCTGAGCGGATCCCCAGGCGGCTGACGCGAAGGAGCACATGGCGGACAACGGACCCCCGGGGAACAAACCTCCGGACAGCGAATCCACCGACAGCGAATCCACGGTCGAGTTGCGGGCGGAAGCCGAGACCTGTCTGCGCGCCCTGGCCGGGGAGAAAGCCAGGCTGCGCGACGATCAATGGACGGCGATCAGCGCCCTGGTCGCGCAGCGGCGCCGCGCCCTCGTGGTCCAGCGCACCGGCTGGGGCAAATCCGCGGTGTATTTCGTGGCCACGGTGCTGCTGCGAGCCCGCGGCGCGGGCCCGACGGTCATCGTCTCGCCGCTGCTCGCCCTGATGCGCAACCAGATCGAGGCGGCCGCCCGGGCCGGCATCCGCGCGCGCACCGTCAATTCGGCGAACGTCGACGAGTGGGATGAAACGTACGCGGAGATCGCCGCCGGTGCGGTCGACGTGCTGCTGGTGAGCCCGGAACGGTTGAACAACCCCGGCTTCCGCGACCTGGTCCTGCCGAAACTGGCCGCCACCGCCGGGATGCTCGTGGTGGACGAGGCGCACTGCATCTCGGACTGGGGACACGATTTCCGTCCCGACTACCGCCGCCTCGCGACGCTCCTCGCCGAACTGCCGCCCGGCGTGCCGGTCCTGGCCACCACCGCGACCGCGAACGCCCGGGTGACCCGGGACGTCGCCGAGCAGCTCGCGACCGGGACCGACGGCGAGGCGCTGGTGCTGCGCGGCCCGCTCGACCGCGACAGTCTCCGCCTCGCCGTGGTGCGGCTGCCCACCGCGCCGCAGCGGCTCGCCTGGCTGGCCGAGCATCTCGGGGACCTGGAGGGCTCCGGGATCATCTACACGCTCACCGTCGCGGCCGCCCATCAGACCGCGGCCCTGCTCCGCGAGGCCGGCCACGACGTCGCCGCCTACACCGGGCGTGATGACCAGGCCCAGCGTCTGGCCGCCGAGCAGTCCCTGCTGGCGGGCGAGCTCAAAGCCCTCGTGGCGACCAGCGCGCTCGGCATGGGGTTCGACAAGCCCGACCTGAAGTTCGTGGTCCACCTGGGCGCGCCGCAGTCACCGGTCGCCTACTACCAGCAGATCGGCCGGGCGGGACGGGCCGTGCCCCGGGCCGATGTGATCCTCCTGCCGGGCACCGAGGACCGCGACATCTGGGCCTACTTCGCCTCACTGGCCTTCCCCGCGGAGTCCGTGGTCCGCGCCACCCTGGCCGTGCTGGCCGACGCTGGGCGCCCGCTGTCGTCAAGCGCGCTGGAAACGCGGATCGACCTGAGCCGGGCCCGGATGGAGATGATGCTCAAGGTCCTCGACGTCGACGGGGCGGTGCGCCGGGTCAGCGGCGGTTGGACCGCGACCGGCCAGCCGTGGGCCTACGACGCCGACCGCTACGAACGGGTGGCCGCGGAGCGCGACCGCGAGCAGCGCGCCATGCTTACCTACCTGCAGACCGCGGACTGCCGGATGGAGTACCTGCGCCGCCAGCTCGACGACCCAGCGGCGGCGCCGTGTGGGCGCTGCGACAACTGCACCGGGCAGCACTGGCCAGACGACGTCTCAGGGGCGGGCGCAGCGGCCGCCCGGGACCGGCTGCTGCGGCCCGGCGTGGAGATAACCCCGCGGCGGATGTGGCCGGCCGGCATGCCCGGCCTCGGCGTCGAGGTATCTGGCAAGATCTCGCCCGGCCAGGCCGCGGAACCCGGCCGTGCACTCGGCAGGCTGGCTGGCATCGGGTGGGGTGCCCGGTTGCGCCCCCTACTGGAATCCGGTGCGGCCGGCAGTGCGGCTGAAAATCTCGTTGTGGATGGTGGGGAATTTCTGGACGGGCCGGTGCCGGACGATGTTTTCCAGGCGCTGGTCACGGTTCTGTCGGCGTGGGACTGGGCGCAGCGCCCGGCCGGGGTGGTCACGCTGCCGTCGCGCACCAGGCCGCGACTGATCGCCAGCCTGGGCGAACAGATCGCGGCGGTGGGGAAACTGCCGTACCTGGGCGCGCTGGGTTACGCGGATGGCGGGCCAGGCCCGCGGCAGCATAACAGCGCGCAGCGGCTGCAGGCGCTCTGGCCCACGCTGGTGGTCCCAGAACCGGTCCGCGTCGCCGTGGCCGGGCTCGGCGGGCCGGTGCTCGCCGTCGATGACCTGGTCGACACGGGCTGGACGATGACCGTCGCCGCGAAGCTGCTCCGCGACGCCGGCGCACCCGCCGTGCTCCCGCTGGCCCTCGCGGTCACCACCGGCTGATAGCTGGCGGCGGCCGTCAGCTGACCGCTGCGAGCCGGATGCCTGCTGGCCGTCAGGTTCTGACCGGGTCGGCCACCGGCTCGGGCAGGTTTTCGGAGTCGCGGAGGCCGTAGCGCGCGTACACCGGGCGCAGCGGGCGGGGCAGCCACCAGTTGGCCCGGCCCAGCAGCCGCATGGTCGCGGGCACCAGCAGCACCCGCACCACGGTGGCGTCGATGACCAGGGCCACGATCATGCCGACGCCCATCAGCTTGATGAACGTGATCCCGGATGCGGAGAACGCGCCGACCACGATCACGAGCAGCAGGGCCAGGCTGGTGATGATGCCACCGGTCCGCTGCAGCCCGCCGGCCACCGACGCGGTGTTGTCCCCGGTGAGGTCGTACTGCTCACGGATCCGGGACAGCAGGAACACCTCGTAGTCCATGGACAGCCCGAAGATGATCGCCAGCATGAGGATGGGCATGGTCGGATCGATGGTCCCGGTGGCGGTGAACCCCAGCAACCCGGCCAGGTGCCCCTCCTGGAAGATCCAGACGATCACCCCGAACGTCGCCGACAAAGACAGCACGTTCATCACGATCGCCTTGACCGGCAGGACGACCGAGCCGAACGCGAGGAACAGCAGCACGAACGTGGCCAGGCAGACCACCAGGGCCATCCACGGCAGCGTTGCGCCGAGGCTGCCCAGTTCGTCCACGAGCTGCGCGGTCGCACCGCCGACGAGCACCTGCGCCCCGGGCGGGGCGGGCACGGACCGCACCTGGGTGACGAGGGCGCGCGCCGCCGCGGACGTCGCATTGGCGCCATAACGGAGGTCCACCCGCGCGACATCTCCGTGCACGCCGGTGACCTGTGCGCCGGTCACACCCGGGAGGTGGGCCAGGCGGCTGAGGTAATCGGCCAGCGCGGCCTGCTGCACTGGCCCGGTGGCCGGGGCGCCGAAGCTGACGACGGCCTCGATCGGGGTGGTCGAGTTGGCGGGGAAGTCCCGGGTGAGCGCGTCCTGCACGATGTGCGGGGCCGCACTGGCGGGCAGTGCCCGGGCGTCGGTGCCGCCCCAGGTGATGTGCCGGAACGGGGAACCGAGAGCGAGCAGGGCGACGACGATCACGACGATATAGGCCACAGGCCGGCGCATGACGCTGCGCCCGATCCGGTACCAGGCACCGGTCTCGCCGCTCTGCTGACCGCCGGGGGCGCTCACCAAGCGCCTGATGCGCAGGGCGTTCACCCGGTGGCCGAGGACGGCGAGCAGCGCGGGCATGACCGTCAGCGCGGCGAGCATGTCGACCACCACGGTCGCCACGCCTCCGTAGCCCATCGAGCGGAGGAACGTCTCCGGGAACAGCATGAGGCTGGCCAGGGCGACCGCGACCGTGATCCCGGAGACCGCGACGGTGCGGCCGGCGGTGGCCACGGTCCGGGCCAGGGCCGCATCCACGGTGGGCTGGCGGCGCAGTTCTTCCCGGAACCGGGCGACCATGAACAGGCCGTAATCGATGCCGAGGCCAAGGCCGAGGATCGTGGTGATATTGATCGAGTAGATCGAGACATCGGTGCCGAGGGTCAGCAGCCGGAGGGCGGTGAAGGAGCCGAGGATGGCGATCCCGCCGATGGCGAGGGGAAGGCTGGCGGCGGCCAGGCCCCCGAAGATCAGCAGGAGCATGACGAGCAGCACCGGCATGGAGATTCCCTCGGCCCGCCCGATGTCGGCCGTGACCTGCTTGTTGATGGCCTCCTCGGTCGGGATCTGGCCGCCGGCCCGCTCGGTCAGGCCGGGCGCGGCGAGTTTGTTCTTGATCGCGTCGAAGCTCGTGATCTGCGCCGCGTCGTCGGCGCCGGCCAGCCGCAGGACCGCGTACGTCTGGTGGCCGTCCGTGCTGGCGAACTGGGCGGACCCGCTGGACCAGTAGCTGACGGCCGAGGTGACCTGCTCACGGGGCAGGGCGGCCAGGGCCCGGGTGACCGCGGCCCGGTAGGCGGCGTCGTGCACGGTCAGGGACGGGCTGCGGTAGAGCACCACCACGTCCGCGGCATCCCGGCCGAACGCCCGGGTGGCCAGGTCGGTCGCCCGCTGGCTCTGGCTGCCCGGGTCGTTGAATCCGCCCGCGGACTGCAGCGCGCCGAACACGCCGGTCCCCCAGACGGCCGCGAAGATGACCGCCAGGGTCGCGATGAGCAGGACGAGCCGCCGGCGGCGGTAGACGACGTGTCCCCAGGCCTCGAACATTGCTGCCTCCGCGGCTAAGCTGTTACCGATCTTCACAGTGGTGAACGCTGTAAACTATGAACGGTGTTAACATCGCATACACGGTTCACTGATGTCAAGGCCGTTTACGAGTGGCTCCCGGCGGGCCGGGCAGGGAGGCGGACGTGGTCCAGGCACTGAGCCGGCGCGACCGCGTCCGCGCGGAGACCACCGAGGAGATCAAGCAAACTGCCCGCCGGATCCTCATCGAGCAGGGACCAGAGGCGGTGACGCTGCGTGCCATCGCCCGCGACATGGGCGTGACCGCGCCCGCGCTCTACCGGTACTTCGACAGCCATGAAGAGCTGATCAGAAGTGTCGTCGGGAGCATCTTTGGCGAGCTCGCGGACGAGATTCACGCGGCGATCGAGGCGGCCGGCACCGCCAGCGGCGGCGACGTGACCGAGAAGATGATCGCCGCCTGCCGGGGCTTCCGCCAGTGGGCCCTGGGCCACAAGGCGGAGTTCGGCATGCTTTTCGGCACGCCCCTGCCGGGCGTCGATGTCGGGGACGATGATTTCACCGAGGAGTGCGCCCGCAGGTTCGCGGGCACCTTCTACGAGCTGTTCCTCGAGCTGTGGCGGAAGAACCCGTTCCCGGTCCCGCCGCCCGAGGAAATCGACCCGGGACTGCGGGAACAGCTGACCCGCTACGGCGCAGGGATCGGCGCGGCCGTCCCGCCCGGCGCCCTCCTCACGTTCCTGCGCTGCTGGGTAAGGCTCTACGGGATCGTCAGCATGGAGGTGTTCGGGCACCTGGGCTTCGCACTGGACGACCCGGGGCCCATGTTCGAGATCACGCTCGCCGAACTGGCCACCCTGGTCGGCCTCGAGTATCCCGGGCCCTAGTCGCTGGTGGGCAAGGGCTTTCGAAGACCGGCTTGAGCTGGGACGCTGGTCGCGTGGAGGCGGCGGGCGGAGCGGGTCGGCTGCAGGACGCTCTCCAGTCAGCGGGGGCCAGGCACGGTGCCGTCGCCTACCGGGTAGCCGGATCCGGACCAGATGTCTGCGCCTGGGGGTCGGTCTCGGGCGGGTCGGTATTCGAAGCCGGTTCGGTCACCAAGGCGGTGACTGGGCTGCTGCTGGCCTTGGCCATCGATGCAGGTGAAGTCTCCAGCTCTGACAGACTGGACCGGTTCGTGCCCGGGACGGGCCCAGCCGGGGGGGCCACGCTGGCTGAGCTGGCCACCCACACCAGCGGCCTGCCGCGTCTCCCGGCGGCCACGTTGCTCCGGGCGCTGGCGCACCCCGGCGATCCTTACCGGGGCGTGTCTTTGCCCCGTCTGATCCGCGACACACGCCGGGTACGCCCCGGCAGACCGGGACGCGCGGCCTATAGCAATCTGGGCGTGGCCCTCCTCGGGCACGCGCTCGCGGCCGCAGCGACGGTGCCCTACTGGGACCTCGCCCGAATCCGGGTACTCACGCCACTGCGCATGACCAGCAGCGGGGACATGCCGAAGTCTGCCCTGGCCGCCCCCAGGAAGGCATGGAATCTGGGAGCGTTCGCACCAGCCGGCGGCTTGCGGGCAACGGTCGACGATCTGCTGCGACTGGCATGGGTTGCTGCTCGACCGAGCGAATCACCGTTCCCCGCCGCTGCCGTTGATGCTCTGACCCCGCACGCTGCAATGAACAATGGATACGTCGGCTGGTGCTGGATGCTCGGTACGCAGGCCAACCGACCCGACGCATGGCACAACGGTGCCACGGGAGCCGGGTGGGCCTTCATCGGCGCCAACAACTCGCGCGCCATCGCGGCCTGCGTACCGGCAAGCCACCAGGCCACGTGGGACACCGCAGCACTGCAAGCGCTGCGCTCCACCGACGACGTCGGTATTGGCACCGAATGAACTAGTGTCCACGGAGCGGCTCGCGGCCGGCCACCGGGAGACCAGGATGGTCAGCCGTGGCCGAGAACAGGATGCGGAACGTAGGGCTCTTCCAGGCGGCGCATCTCATCCGCGCTGAGCTCAAGCTTCTCCGCCGCGAGCGCGTCCTCGATGTGCCCCGTCCTGGTCGCCCCCACGATCGGGGCAGTGACCCCCGGGCGGTGCAGCAGCCAGGCCAGGGCCACCTGCGCGGCTGGCACGCCGCGGTCCGCCGCCACTTCCGCGGCCCGGTCCGCGACGTCGAAGTCCGCCTGCTGGCTGTACAGGCTGTCCCCAAATGAATCCGTGTTCGACCGGGTGGTGTGCTTCGCGCCGTCACGGGTCCGGGTGCCCGCGAGCAGCCCGCGCGCCAGCGGGCTCCACGGGATCACGCCGACGCCCTGGTCGATGCACTGCGGGATCATCTCCCGTTCCTCTTCGCGGTAGACCAGGTTGTAGTGGTTCTGCATGGACACGAAG
>JAWWPY010000483.1:0-3598 GCA_033854735.1 Streptosporangiaceae bacterium
GCACCGATCGAGCACGAAGCCAAGCCTCTCGACGACGCCGCCACCGCGAGGATGGTTGCGGAGGTCCGCGCGTCGGCGCTGCGGGCAACATCGGCGTCGCTGGATCAGCTCGCCGCCTCGCTGCCCGAACCGATCGTCTCGATGTCGCTGCGAGCCTGGCCGCCCGGCTTCCCGGACGACATCGTCGTCCAGCGCCGCCCGCCGTATGATTCCCGGGCCGACTCGGTCATGTACTGCCAGGTGCTCGCGGAGTGTGCGCACGTGCGCGGCTGGGCGGTCCACCTCTTCGACGCGAAGGCCGTTGAGACGCAGGCGGCCAGAATCCTCGGTGCGCGAGCCGGCGATGTGCTCCACGGACCGCGGGCAACGCTGGGACCGCCGTGGGCCAAGGACCATCGGATCGCGCTCGCCGCCACGGTCGTTGCCAGCTGAACGCACCACTCACTCACCTCCACGGTCCGGGGCTGCGCCGCCAGGGTGTCCTCAACGTCCCCGGTAGGGGTGGCAACGCTCACGAGCGTCCTCGCCGAATTGCGGATGCCCATGTCGGCCGGGCGCGCCCCGTATTGTGGCGGCTGCTCGGCACGCGGTTCCTCGTGCTCGGCCGTCCGCCTCTGCTGTAAGCCGGTAAAGTTCCGGCCGGCTACTCGAGGGGGCGGCGACCGATCGCACTCGGCTCGCGCCCGGCGAGCAGCCAGCCACCGATCACTGCAACGAGCGGCATACCGACGAGGATGAGTAGCAGGTTGGCCACCGGGATGCTGGTCAGCGACGACAGGGTGTCCAGCTGACTGGTCCGGAAGAAGCCGATCGCTGCGATGTACCCGGCGGCCGTGCCGACGACCGCGCCGATCAGCGCGAGCGCGCCCGCGGTGGCGGCGGAGATGGCCCGCCGGGCTGTGCTACCAGCTCCGGTGGCGGTGAGCGTGCGCAGATCGCTGGCAGTCTCGCTGCGGAGCAGGCCGACGCTCATCGCGAGGATGCCGAGCGCGAGCAGGATGCCGAAGACGGTCGCGACGTCGAGGATCTCGGCGGACGTCGGGATGCTGTTGCGTGTCTCCACGGTCAGCCCAGCCGCCGCTGCGGCGTGCTGGGCAGCGCTGGTCTGACCTGCCGTCAGCGAGTCCGGGGTCTGGATGAGCCAGCCGGCTGTGGTGGTCGTCAGGTGCAACTGGCGCACGGCGTGCTCGGTGATCACGGTGTTCGGCGCCGACGTACCGGACGGCAACGCGCTGACCTCCTGGATCTTCGGATTCGCCAGGCAGTAGCTCGGCGGGCAGGGCGGGTTGCTGCCCGGAGGGCCGAATTTGGTAGCGCCGTACAGGAACTGCATCTTCGTCATGCTCGCCAGGCCGGGCCGCATGGTCAGGATGTCAGCGTCCGGGCTGACCTGCGCGGCGGTGATGCCGTACGCGCGCAGCAGCCGCCGAGTGGCTACGTACACCGGTCCGTTCCAGGGCCGCCCGGACGCGGCGCGCTGCAGCGCGGAGTCAGTCGTCTCGAGCTGGACGATGTCCCGGGAGCCGAGCGAGGCCGCGATGCCGCGGGCCTCGGCTGCCATCGCTGCAAGCTGGGCGCCGGTCAAGGTCGGGCACCCGCCCGGCTGGTGCAGGCATGGCGCGTTCGGGGTGGTGGGTGCCGCCTGCGGGTAGGCGATGAGCTGATTCGAGGTCAGGTTGGGCCCGACATAGTCGATGGCGCTGCCGAACCGCGCAGCGGCGATCACGCAGATGATGATCGCGATGAGCACGCTGAGGCTGATTGCCCCGAGTGCCGCCCCCGAGCGCGCCCGGTACCTGGCCAGGTCGCGCAGGGCCAGCCGCACGACTACCGGGGCTCGCCGGGCGGCCCTGGCCAGCAGCGCCAGGCACGTCGGGGCGACCAGCACCACGCCGACGCACAGCACGATCAGACCCACGATCAGGGCGAGAAAGAGGGTCGACTTGTTCCCCGTCTCGGCGGCGGTCGACGTCGCCTGCTCACTCGCCAGCCCGATCAGGAAGAACGCGAGCACAAGCAGTCCGACACCGGTCGGCCCGGCCCAGCGGCGAGCCTGGCGTGGGCCCGGTGGCCGGCCCGCGAGCGCGGCGACGATCGGCATCCGGGCGATCGCCCGGGCGGGTCGAACGGCCGCCAGGTACGCCGACAGCACGGCGAGCGCCATCGACACAATGATCACCAGCCAGGGCAGATGGAAGGCGCCCATGACGTGGTGAGCGCTGGTTTCCGCGCGCGGGCGGTACGCCAGCCAGGCCGCCAGGCCGAGCGCGAACCCGGCCACCGCCCCGACAACCCCGGTCGCGAAACCGTTGGCCCGGACGACAAGCCCGATGTTGGCGTCCGTGGCACCCTGCGCGCCGAGCATGCCGATCGAGCGCAGCCGCCGCTGCGCCAGCACCGTGAACCCGCCCACGCCGACAAGGGCGATGAGCAGCATCCCGAGCGTGGCCGCTGCGAGCGAGATGGTCACCGGGTTGAGCACGCTGGTGTTGGCGGCCGACGTCCGCGACACCACGTTCGGGCCCAGCGAGTGCGGATTCACGCCCGGCGCGTGAAACAGCACAGTGACCAGGGTGGGCGCGCTGACCTGGCCGGGCGCAACGAGCGCGAACTCGTCGAGCAGATTCTGCGGGTTAGCCACGATGCCGACCACGCGCCGGGCTGAGCCGCCAGCGCGCCAGGTGTCACCGACCTGCAGGTGCAGTTCCGATGCGACCCCGCTGGTCAGGGTTACCTGGCCCGTCCCGCTGGGGTAGTGCCCGCTCACCAGCGAGAGCATCGGCTGGCCGAACGCGCCGTCCGGGTTCTGCGCGCGCAGGCTATACGTGGTCACCGAGCCGGGCACCGAGAACGTCTCGTTCTCGATCACGTCGACACGGCCGAACCGGTGGGCCAGCGCCGCGATCTCGGCGGTAACACGCGGGCTCAAGGAAGGGAACGTGGCCATGTCGGTCGCGGTGCCGAAGCCGGCGCCCGCCGGGGGCGGCGTGTTGGTGGCCACCGCCGATCCGACGAAGGTAGCTGCGACCGCGACGGTGATCAGCGCCAGGATCAGCAGCTGCTGGCGCCACTCGCGGCGCAGCAGCCGCCAGGCCCACCGGATGACCGCGCGCCGCGCGGGGACGCCCCCGTTGCTTGCCCCCGCGCGCGCCGGCCGCTCGAGTACCGCTGCGGCGCCGCGGCCCTGACCGCTCATTGCGGCCCTCCGGGCGTGAGCAGGGACCCCGGACCCGGTGCCGGGGCAGTCTGATCGGTGACCCGGCCGTCACGCAGGAATACAACCCGGTCGGCCCACGAGGCGAGCTGTGCGTCGTGGGTGACCACGACCGCGGCCATCCCGCCGTTCTTGCACGCGTCTTGGATCAGGCGCATGACCACCTCGGCGTTGCCCGAGTCGAGCGCGCCGGAAGGCTCGTCGGCCAGCAGCAGCCGGCGCTCTCCGACCACGGCGCGGGCGATCGCCACCCGCTGCCGCTCGCCGCCCGATAGCTCGTCTGGGTAGCGCCCGGCCCGGTCGGACAGCCCTAGCTCCTCCAGTGCCGCCAGCCCGGCGGCTCGGGCCTTCCGCGCGGGCAACCCGTCAAGCTCGAGTGGCAGG
>JAWWPY010000484.1:0-12206 GCA_033854735.1 Streptosporangiaceae bacterium
ATGCGCCCGGAAACGACCTGCAGATTCCCTTCGAGCAGGAATACCGGGCGCTGGCCCCCGACCCGGGTAACTGGCCGGCCCTGCTGGCCAAGGTCCAGGCGATGGAAAATGCCCGAAATCGCCCCGCAGGCCATCTCCGCGATCGACATCCCCATCCTGCTGATCATCGGCGACAGCGACATCGTCACACCCGAGCATGCGGTCGCGATGTTCCGGCTGCTCGGAGGAGGAGTGCTGGGCGACCTGGCGCCCATGCCGCCCAGCCGGCTCGCCGTCCTGCCGGGCACCTCACACATCGGGGTCACCGGCCGCGGCGACATGCTCATGACGATGATCCCACCCTTCCTGGACGCACCGTGAGGCGCTGCGCCCCCGGGCGGGCAGATCCCTTCAGGCAACCGCCTCGGCGAGCAGTCCGGTCGCCGTTCTCAGCTCGGACTCACTCGGAAGCGCGAAACCGAGGATGAGCGCCGGAGATGATGACGCGTGAGTTGTGCAGTGGCGGTGCAGCTCATGCACGCCGACGCCGGAGCGCCGGGCCCGCATCGCCGTCTCGTGCTCATCGGTGCCGTCCGGAAGCCAGGC
The DNA here is from genome assembly GCA_033854735.1 of Streptosporangiaceae bacterium. Lineage (GTDB taxonomy): Bacteria > Actinomycetota > Actinomycetes > Streptosporangiales > Streptosporangiaceae > JAWWPY01. Next base: position 586 of record JAWWPY010000484.1, read on the forward strand.
GAGCAGATGCAGCCCGGCCGCCGCCCCGCTGATGCGCACCCCGGGGAGGTGCGCGCCGAGCGCGCCGACCAAGACGTCCCGTTTGGCGCGGTAGCGCCGGCGCATGGAACGCAGATGACGCTCGAGCGCGGCGTCCTCGATAAATGAGGCCATGGCCATCTGGTCGAGTGTTGGCGGTGTCACGCCGGTGACCAGCAGCATGTTCTCCACGTCGTCAATCAGGTGTGAAGGAGGGACCATCCACGCGAGACGCAACGCGGGGGCCAGCGTCTTGCTCGTCGTCCCGACGAACGCGACCAGGTCCGGGGCCAGGCCCTGCAGGGAGGCCACCGGCTCGCGGCCGAAGCGATACTCGACGTCGTAGTCATCCTCGACGATGAGCGCCCGGCGCTCGCGCGCCCACGTGATCAGGGCGGCGCGGCGCTCCGCCGTCATGATGACCCCAGTTGGATACTGGTGCGCCGGCGTCATCACCACCGCATCCACGTCGGCGGCAGCGAGCTCCGCGACGACCATGCCGTCGGCGTCCACCCGCACGGGCACCGCCTCCAGCCCGGCATGCTCGGCCGTATACCGCTGCCAGCGCCAGCCAGGATCCTCGACCGCGACACGACGCCCGCCCTGTTTCCGGAGCGCCTGCCAGAGCACGGTCATCGCCTGGGACGCCGCGCAGCAGACCACAACGTGCTCGGGCTCCACGACCACTCCGCGCACGCGGGCCAGGTATCCGGCGACGGCGTTCCTGAGTTCGGCGACGCCGCGGTGGTTGGCGTAGCCCAGCCGTCGGTCAGGCAGTTCACGCAGCGCGCGCACCAGCGAGGCCTTCCAGCGGGCGCGAGGGAAGGCGTGGAAATCAGCCTGGCCGGGCCTCAGGTCGTACCGGAACTGCTGCGAGGGGCTTATCTGCCGCGGCACCGGTGGCGTTCCAGAGGCCGGCAGCAAGGCGACGCGGGTGCCCGATCCGCGCTTCGCCGTCAGGTAACCCTCGGTAGTCAGCTGAGCGTAGCTATCGACCACCACACCGCGCGATACGCCGAGTTCGTCAGCCAGATCCCGGCTGGGCGGCAGCACCGATCCTGGCGCCAGCCGGCCGGAACGAATCCCTACCCGCAGCGCGCCCTCGAGCTGCCGGCGGAGCGGGACACCAGGCCTGAACTCCATCTCCAGATCCACGCTCAGAGGTTATCCAGTCCACGTCGCAGGACGTCGATTGGACTCACTTTTGCGGCGGCAATTGGACCAGCTCGCTAGACCACTCGCCCATTAGGCTGGCCAGCGCCAAGGCGGCGGTGTGCTCTGAGATGTATCGCCGTCGACCGGGCACGCCACCACGTACGTCCAGCAGACGTTCCGATCGACATGAGGGGATTCATCACATGCGCAAGGTGTACGCGGGGCTGTTCATCTCGCTCGACGGTGTGGTCGAGGCGCCCAACGAGTGGCAGCCCAGCTTCGACGAGGAGATGGGCGCGGCGTTGTCGCGCATGCTCGACGAGCAGGACGCCGTGCTGCTCGGCCGGGTGACGTTCACTGAATGGGCCGAGTACTGGCCGACGTCGACCGACGAGCCGTTCGCAAGCTGGATCAACAGCACGCCGAAGTACGTCGCCTCCAGCACTCTCGACTCCGTCGACCAGTGGTCGGACAGCACGCTGATCAAGGGCTCGTTGGCCGACTTCGTCGCGGAGCTGCGCCAGCAGGACGGCGGGACGATCGGTACTGCCGGCAGCCCGTCGCTGGTTCGATCGCTGATCGACCAGGGGCTACTCGACGAGCTCACCCTGATGATCAGCCCGGTCGTGGCCGGCGGCGGCCGCAAGCGGCTATTCGCCGACGACGCTGCGCTGACCAAGTTCGAACTGGTCGAAGCCCAGCCGACCAGCAGTGGCGCACTGATCGCGACCTACCGGCCAATCCGGTGACGTAGCCCAGGTTATGAAACTTCCCGGCGCGTATCGCGGCCGGTACCGCGTCGGCCGACTCGTACCAGCGCCGACGGCCGGCGGCCGCCAAACATTTCTCAACAGACGTTGACGTAACTCAACATCCAGGCTAGACCTCGAACAGGTACCTGGATGGAGGAGAGATGATCTTACGCAGACACTGGCTGCGGCATGCCGCCGGAGCCGGCCTGGCCCTCGCCGTGGCGCTGGGCTTCCTCGGCGCCCAGGCGGGAACCGCCCCGCCAGCATTCGCCGCCACCGGTCAGTTCCACGGAGTGAACTGGGCTGACCCCAACGACAACTTCATCACCGGCCCGAACATCCCCGTCGGCCTGTCCACCGCGGATAGCTATGCGACCACCTACACGAAGGCCACAGCGATTCTCAAGGGTTTCCAGGGCCTCGGCGCCAACACGGTCCGGTTCGGGATCAACGCGGCAACCACGTCATCAACGTGGTGGAACAGTTACATCGCCGCCTTCGACGCCGCCACCGCGCTGGGCATGAACGTGATCATCGCACCATGGCTGCAGGGAGGCACGGTCAGCGACACCACGTCCTTCTACCAGATGTGGGACACCGTCATCAACAAGTACGGCGGGAGCAGCAACTTCTACTTCGACATCATGAACGAGCCCTATGCGTACAGCGCCGCCAACCTGACCAACTTCGAGGCCGGGTGGCTGGCGCGCTATCCCAGCCTCCCCCGGGGCCGGGTCATAGTTCCCGGCACGTTCTCTGACAACAACCTGTGCGCCGAGGGTGCCGACTCGCGGCTGGCCGGAACGCTGCTGTCGATCCACATCTACAGCATGTTCGGGGACTCGCACACCACCGAGGCGGCCTGGGTCAGCGATTTCCAGAGCAACCTGTGCGGCTACGCCAGCCGTGCCGTCGTGACCGAGTTCGGGGTCCCCATGACCACCGGCGTCAACTACGACGGCGCCAAGGACGGCACCGACGACATCTCCTATTTCTACGCGATCACCGACACCGTGCGCAGCCTCGGCATGGGCTCGGTCCTGTGGGTGGGCGTCAAGCAGGCCACCCAGACGGTGGGACCTGGCCCCTGTCGGAACGCATCCTGCGCGGTCACGTCCCTTAATGGCAGCGGGACCAACCTCTCGCTGAGTCTCACCAACTCCTCCGGGCTCGACCGGCTCCAGTACGGCTGGGGAATCGGCAACAACGCCGGCGGTGGCGGCGGTGGCGGTACCGGCACCGTGCTGCGCGGCGCCGGCTCGAACCGGTGCCTGGACGTGCCCGGCCGGTCCACGACCAACGGGACCCTGATGGAGATCTGGGACTGCAACGGCGGCACCAACCAGCAGTGGATCTCCCTGTCGAACGGCGAACTGCAGGTCTACGGCAACAAGTGCCTCGATGTCCCCGGCAGTTCCACGGCCGCAGGCACCAGGGTGGATATCACGGACTGCACTGGTGGTACCAACCAGCAGTGGAACCTCAACTCCGACGGGACAGTCGTCGGCCGCGGATCCGGGCTCTGCCTGGACGTGACCGGCGCGGGCACTGCGAACGGAACCCCGGTGGAGATCTGGACCTGCAACGGCGGCAGCAACCAGCACTGGTCCCGGCAGTAACCAGGGCATAGCCCGGGGCCTGAGGCGAATCTGAGGCAGAGCCCGAAGCCGGGCACGGGACCGGGTGCCGCGAACGTGGCACCCGGTCCGCCATGTCCGGACCATGCAGTGGTGCACCTTGGGTAAAAAGGGCGGCATGACAGATGACGGCGGGGGAGCGCCCCGGCTCGTGCTCGGCCCGCTGCTGCGTTACGTCGGCGAGACCGCGGTCACGATATGGGTCGAGACCGACCGGGCCTGCCAGGTCGGGATCCTTGGCCACCAGGTGCGGACCTTCGAGGTGGCCGGGCACCACTACGGGCTGGTGGTGGTCGGCGGTCTCCGGCCGGGAGCCGAGTGTGAGTATCAGGTCGCCCTGGACGGGGCCGTCCGCTGGCCGGAGCCGGGTTCCCCGTTCCCGCCGAGCGTGCTCCGGACGCTGGACCCGGACCGGCCGCTACGGCTCGTCTTCGGTTCCTGCCGGATCGCTGAGCTGCCGGTGCCGCCGCGCAAGCGGGGACGCGCCCGTCACGAGCAGGAACACGGGGCGGACGCGCTGAGCGCCTGCGCCCAGGACCTGCGCGAGACGCCGCGTGAGCGCTGGCCCGATGTCATGCTCCTGATCGGCGACCAGGTCTATGCGGATGAGGCAGGGCCGGCGACGCGCCAGTTCATCAGGGAGCGCCGTGACCCATCAAGGCCGCCGGGTGACCAGGTCGCAGACTTCACGGAGTACTGCTTCCTCTACCGCGAGGCCTGGAGCGAGCCCTCGGTGCGCTGGCTGCTGTCGGTCATCCCGACAGCGATGATCTTCGATGATCACGACGTCCACGACGACTGGAACATCTCATCCGCCTGGCGCCGCGAATACGAGGCCAAGCCGTGGTGGCGGGCCAGGATCAGCGGCGCCTACATGAGCTACTGGCTCTATCAGCATCTCGGCAACCTCTCGCCGGAGGAACTCGGCCGCAGCGAGTTGTGGCGCCAGGTGCAGGAGGCGGATGACGCGGCGGCTGTGCTCAGCGACTTCGCTGTCCGGGCCGACCAGAGGACCGAGGGGTACCAGTGGAGCTTCCGGCGCAGCTTCGGCAGGGTGCGGGTCGTCGTGATCGATTCGCGGGCCGGCCGGGTGGTGGAGGACGGCCAGCGGCTGATGGTCAATGAGGCGGAATGGCAGTGGGTCACCGAGTCGGTTTCCGGCGACTGGGATCACGTGGTGCTCGCCACCTCCCTGCCGCTGATGCTGCCACGCGGCATCCATGCCCTGGAGGCGTGGAACGAGGCCGTCTGCGGCGGGGCCTGGGGGAAGCGCTTCGCACGCGCCGGTGAGCGGGTGCGCTGCGCCGCGGACCTGGAACACTGGGCGGCGTTCGGGAAGTCGTTCACGGAATTCGGGCGGCTCCTGACCGGGCTCGCGACCGGGGCGCACGGCCAGCCGCCCGCCTCGGTCACCGTCATCTCGGGTGACGTCCACCACAGTTACCTGGCCGCGGTGGACTTCCCGGCCGGGACAGATTCGCGCAGCGCCGTCTACCAGGCGGTCTGCTCGCCGATCCACAATTTGCTGCCGCGCTCGTTCCGGCGCGGGCAGCAGCTGGCCACGTCGCGTGCGGGCGAACTCGCCGGCACGGCCCTGGCCCGGCTGGCCGGGGTGAGCAAGCCGGAGATCCGATGGCGGATCACGCACGGCCCCTGGTTCGACAACATGCTCTCCGCTCTCGAATTCGACGGGCGCAAAGCGCGCCTCCGCCTCGAACGCAGCACCCAGGACGTGGCCGGGACCCCGCACCTCCAGCTGGTGTGCGAAACCGAACTCAGCTGACCGGCCGCGAACTCAATAGCGGGCTGAGCTGGTGAGCAGCATCGGCCACACCGGGAGATCGACGCCGTCCACGGTCGCCCCGCCGAAGCCGAGCATGGGCCCGGGCCCGGCGTTGATGGCGGCGGGGAAGTCGAGTGACGGCGTCGACGGCTCGTCGAGAGCGGCGAGCTGCCCGGACGTGAGGGTGATCTCCAGCGAGGCGAGGTTGGCGTGCAGCTGCTCGACCGTCCGGGCGCCGATAAGCGTCGAGGTGACCCCGGGCCGGCTGCGCACCCAGGCGAGCGCGACCTCCGCCGAGCTGACACCGATCTCGGCCGCGACCTGGCCGACCGCGTCGATGACGACCCAGTCCCGCTCGGCCGGCCCGCCCAGGCGGCCGGCCCGCAGACTGTCGGCGGGCGCGCCACTGTCGCGGACGTACTTGCCCGACAGCTGGCCGCCTCGCAGGGGGCTCCACGGCAGGACGCCCACACCCAGCGCTTCGGCCATCGGCAGCAGCTCGCCCTCGGGTGTGCGCTCCAGGAGCGAGTACTCGGTCTGGAACGCGGTGACCGGCACCCAGCCGCGGAAGTGGGCGACCGTCTGGCTCTGCGCGGCGACCCACGCCGGCACGTTGCAGAAGCCGGCGTAGCGGATCTTGCCTGCGGTGACCAGGTCGTCGAGCGCTCGCAGGGTCTCCTCGATCGGGGCGCGGCGGTCCCAGCCGTGCAGCCAGTAGAGGTCGACGTAGTCGGTCTGCAGGCGCCGCAGCGACTCCTCGAGCTGGGCGATGAGTGCCTTGCGGCCGGCGCCGCCGCCGTTGGGGTCGCCGGGGTGCAGATTGGCGAAGAACTTCGTGCTGAGCACGACGCGTTCGCGCAGGCCGGGCCGGGTGGCGAAGAAGTCGCCGACGATCTTCTCGGAGTGGCCGCTGGTGTAGATGTTGGCGGTGTCGACGACGTTGCCGCCGCGGTCGAGGTACTCGGCGAGGATTGCCTCGGAGGTCTCGGGGCTCGCGCCCCAGCCGTTGTCCTCGCCGAAGGTCATGGTGCCCAGCGAGAGCGGGCTTACCCGCAGGCCGGAGCGGCCGAGCGTGATGTAGGAGTCAAGGGAAGTCATGGCTCCATGACATCAGGGCGGGCGCGCCGGGTGCTAGATCGATGCTGCCCGGCTCTTGCACGATCCTGCCAACCGCGGTACTGACCGGGGTGCCCGGCGTGATTCACTGGGGGCGTGGACGAGCTGGCCCGCCTGAAGGAGCCGATCACCCGCCATGCGGGCGAGGGCCGGACACGCACGGCGCTGCCCGGCGTCTCGGTCGTCTGCTCGCGGACGACCACCGAGCCGCTGGGCGACATGGCCGAGCCGACGCTCGCGGTCGTCGCGCAGGGCGTCAAGGAGACGGCGCTGAACGGCCGCACCTTCACCTACGGCGCGGGGCAGTTCCTCATCGTGTCGGTCGAGCTGCCGGTGGTCGGGCACATCACGCAAGCCAGCGCCGACGAGCCGTTTCTCGCCTTCATACTCAAGCTGCGCCCGGAAAGGATCGCCGCGCTCCTGCTCGAGACGGCGCCAGCGGCCACCGCCCGGCCGGGCGGTGCCGACGCCAGGCCGGCCGGGATCGCCGTCAGCGATGCGTCTCCGGCGCTGCTCGACGCGATCGGCCGGCTTCTCGCGCTCCTCGACGCGCCCCGTGACGCCGCCGCGCTGGCGGCCGGCGTCGAGCGCGAGGTCCTGTGGAGGCTGGTCACCGGCCCGCAGGGGGCGGTCGCGCGGCAAATCGGGCTGGCCGACAGTCGGCTCGCGCACCTGGCCCGGGCGATCCGCTGGATACGCGGCCACTACGACGAGACGCTTCGCGTCGAGCAGCTCGCGGCGCTGGCGACGATGAGTGTCTCGTCGTTCCACCGGCACTTCCGCGCGCTGACCTCGATGACGCCGATCCAGTTCCAGAAGCAGATCCGCCTGCACGAGGCGAGGGCGCGGCTCCTCGCCGAGCCCGGGGACGTCACCGGCGCCGGCTTCGCGGTCGGCTACGACAGCCCATCACAGTTCAGCCGCGAGTACCGGCGCATGTTCGGCGTACCGCCGAGCCGCGACGCGCTCGCACTGCGCGAGGCAGCCGTGCTGCCGTCGACCTAGTGACCTGCCGTAATCGCCTCCTCGATCTCGGGGGCGCTGACCCGGGCGGTGACGGTGAGCACCGCGACGAGAGCACCCACTGCGAAGATGACGGAGCCAGCCAGGAGGCCGGCCACGTAGCCGTCGGTCAGCGCCACGGCCATGGTGTGGCCCGGCAGGTGGCTTCTGGTCACGATCGAGGCGATGGCGGCCAGCGCGCCGAGACCTAGCGCGCTGCCGCTCTGCAGGCTGGTGTTGAGCAGGCCGGCCGCGATACCACTGTCCCGTGCGGCGACCGCCCGCATTCCGACCACCGTGCAGCCGACGAAGGTCAGCCCGGTGCCGGCTCCTCCGGCCAGCATGGCCGGGAGCATCACCGCGTAGTAGTTCGATATCGGAGTCAGCGCCACCACGTACCAGGCCAGTCCGCCGGCGCAAATGATCATCCCGGCCGCGATGACGGCCCGGGCGGGCAGTGCGCCGAGCAGCCGTGGCCCGAACCCGCCGGAGGCGAGACCGACGCCGACCACGTACGGCAGGTAGGCCAGGCCGGTGTGCATCGCCGTGTAGCCCCGCACCACCTGCATATAGAGCGTGAGGAGATAGAACATGGCGAGCATGCCCGCGCCCAGGAGCAGCAGCACCGTGTTCGCGCCGCCGCGGTTACGGTCGCGCACCACCCTGGGTGGTATCAGCGGCGCCCGGCTGCCGCGCTCGGTCAGCAGGAAGGCGAGCAGCGCCGCGGCCCCGGCCGCGAAGGAGACGAGGGTGCCCGCGTCGCTCCAGCCGTTCGTGGTGCCGCGGGTGAGCGCGTAGATGAACGACCCGATGCCCAGGGTCGCGGTGGCCGCGCCGGTCACGTTGAGCGTGCCATGCTCGCGGTCGCCCGGGACGAGCACGCCCGTGCCGATCAGCACCAGGACTGCGATGGGGACGTTGATGAACAGCACCCAGCGCCAGCTCAGGTATTCGGTCAGCGCGCCGCCGAGCAGCAGGCCCAGCACGGAGCCGAGCCCGCCCATCGCGCCGTAGACGCCGAGCGCCCTGGTCCTGGCCGGTCCAGCCGGGAAGGTGGTGGCCAGCAGGGACAGCGCGCCGGGCGCGGCGATCGCGGCGCCGCATCCCTGCACGACGCGGGCGGCGACCAGCGCCGTCCCGTTCGGGGCGAACCCGCCGGCCATCGAGGCCAGGGCGAACACGGCTATCCCGAAGCGGAACACTCGCCGGCGGCCGAGCAGGTCGCCGGCGCGGCCGCCGGCCAGCAGCAGCCCGCCGAACGCGAGCGCGTAAAAGCTGATCACCCAGTTCAGGTTGGACGTCGCCAGATGCAGCGACCTCTGCATGCTCGGCAGGGCGACGTTCACGATGGTGTCATCGAGCACCAGCATGAGCTGCGCGGTGGCGATGACGAGCAGCGCCAGGCCGAGTTTGCGGCCGGTGGGAGGGCTCGCCGCGACCTGGGGGGCGATGTCTGTGGCGTCATGCGGTGACATGGCATTCTCCCTGGGTTCTGCCGGGCGTCTTAGGAGGCCGGCTCGCCGGCGGCGGTCCAGATGGGCAACGTGGCGTACCTCGGCCCCCACTGCTCGCGGAAGGCGGTGAGCAGCGGCGGGGGGAACTTGCCGAGGACCGCGTCAAGGGTCTGTGGGCCTGCTTCGCTGAGCAGCCAGGGCATGTACATCGGCGCGTCGCCGCGGATCCGCTCGGTGTGGACCTGGGAGAAGTGCTGCCACTCCGCCGGCGTCAGCGAGGCGTCGATCAGGGCCAGCCCGCCGGTCTCCTCATGGGCCAGGTGTGCGGTCAGCTTCGTCACGAGCTCGTCGATGATGTCACCGAACCGCTGGTAGCCGTAGCCCGGGTCGGCCGCGGCCGCGTCGATGGCCGTCAGCAGTGGGTCGATGGCGGCATGCTCCTCCTCCATCGCGTCCACCAGGGCCACCCGGTCAGGCTGCCCGGTCACGTGGGCGCGCAATACCGGCCACAGGGCGTCATCTTCGGACTGGTGGTGGACCAGCAGGAACTTCTTGAAGAGCTCCCACCCCAGCGCGGCGCGCAGCAGCTGGCCGGGGTGGTCGTCCCGCAGGCCCGCGATCCGCCTCACCTGTAGGAGCTCCCTGCGCAGCGCATCGTGCATCGCGAACATCATGCTCATGTCGAGCTTGAAATCCATGGTTCCTCCTTGACCTGGGCGTGCGTGGATGCGTCCGGGCAGGCCCCCCAGCCTGCGCTGGGCGCCGCGCCGCCACCGTCTCCTCAGATAATGACGCTGAGTCCCATTTAAAGTCAAGTTCCAAAAAGATCTCAGTGTGTTTAGCCTCCGGGTTCCGCATTGGATAGGATGCCGGTCATGACCACCCAGCCGGCTGGCGATCGTTCCCTGCCGTTGCGCGAGCGCAAGAAGCTGCGGACCCGCCGCGCGCTGGCCGACGCGGCGCTACGGATGTTCACCGAGAAGGGATTCGACGCGACCACGCTGGAGGAGCTCGCCGAGGAGGCCGAAGTCTCCAGGAGCACCTTCTTCCGCGCCTTCCCGGCCAAGGAGGCCGCGGCGATCGAGGCCGAGGCCGAGTTGTGGTCGGCCTACCTGACCGCACTGGCTGACCGCGAGCTCTCCGGCGCGATCCTCGGCGAGCTGCACCAGACACTGGCCGCGGCAGCCGCCGGGCTCGATCCCGGCTGGGACGAGCGGTTTCTAGCCACCCGCCGCCTGGTGGCGGCCGAGCCAGCCCTGCTCGCCTATGTCGAGCACTACCGCGCCGGGGTCGAAAAACAGGTGATCGCCTGCCTCGCGGGCAAACTCGATCTGGATCCCGAAGACCTCCGGCTGCACGTCCTGGCCGAACTCGCCACTACCGCCTGGAGTGTCTCCGGCCGCCACTGGGTCCGCCACGACGGGCACGGGGGCCGGAAGGCGCTCATCGAACGCCTGGACGGCGCGGTCAAGGCCATCCCAGCCAGCCTGGACCTCTCCGCACGCGGGTAGTCTCCCGCCTGCACCGGCGAAACGATAGCCAGTTCGGTATGCGTCCACGGCTGGCGGGGCCGGGCTTCTGCAGCCAGGAGCTTGCGGGCAGGATGGGGGAATGGCCCGTCCTGTGCCGCGTCACGATCGTGATGCTGGCGGCCCCGCCGATGTGCTGGCCGCGAAGGCTGCGTTGCGGCAGGAGGTGTGGTCGGAGATGCGCGCGGCGAGGGTGGCCCGGTTCCCCGGCGCGGCGGGACGCATCCCGAACTTCACTGGTGCGGAGGCCGCCGCTGAGCGGCTTCGCGGCACGCCTGCGTGGCAGGCGGCCAGCACCCTGAAGGCCAACCCGGACTCGGCGCAGTGGCCGGTGCGCCAGCGCGCCCTGGAGGACGGCAAGACCGTGTACATGGCCGTCCCGCGGCTGGCCACCCGCGAGCCGTTCTTTGCTCTTGATCCCGCCCATCTGAGCGAGCCACCGCGGAAGGCGGCCTCGATCAGCGGCGCGGCCCGCTCCGCCCGGCGGGTCACGCTGGCCCAACTGCCCCCGGTTGACCTGGTGGTGATGGGCTGCGTCGCGGCCGGCGAGGACGGCGCACGGCTGGGTAAGGGTGGCGGGTTCGCTGACCTGGAATTCGCGCTGGCCGCCACGGCGGGCCTGATCGGACCGCACACCGTGTCCGTAACGACCGTCCACGAACTCCAGGTACGCGCGGCCGGGGCGATCCCGCTGACCAGCCACGATGTGCCGGTGGACTTCATCATCACCCCCGAGCGCGTCATCGACTGCCGCCCCCGGCACGGGCCGCGGCGGGCCGCCAGCATCTGCTGGGACGACCTGACCGAGGAGAAGATCGCGGCCATACCGCTGCTATCAGCCCAGCGAGCCGGGCAGCAGTAGTAAGCAGATAGCCAGTCAGGACAGGCGCTACGGTGGGCATGATGACCGACACCCGATGCCATCGCCGAGCGCATCCTTACTGTCTATGACACGATCACCGTCGTGCGCGCCAGTGCCGCCCCGGCGAAGGCAGCGCACTTTGTGCCAGCCCATATACAGCAGCACGGATGGCGCATCATCCCGGTCAACCCGCACGCTGATGCCATTCTCGGCGAGTAGGCCTACCGGACGCTCCGGGACGTTCCCGGGCAGGTCGGCCTGGTCAATGTGTTCAGGCCGCCGGAGCAGACGCCGGATATCGCCCGCCAGGCGG
>JAWWPY010000485.1:0-12256 GCA_033854735.1 Streptosporangiaceae bacterium
GCGCTCGGCGAGGTCTGCGGTCCCGCTCGTTGCGGTGGGGTGCGGGCTGGTCCTCGCCCTCGGCGGCTGCAGCGGATCCTCGGGGACAGCCGCGGCTGCGGCCGCGCGGCCGTCCCCAGGCTCGGCCTACACGTTGATGCAGATGAACCTGTGCCTGTCCGGCCTGGGCGGCTGCTACGCGAAGGTGCAATACCCCGCGGTGGTGCGGGAGGCAATCACCCGGATCCGTGTAGCGCGCCCGGACGCGGTCACGTTCAACGAGGCGTGCAGCGGTGACGTCGCGCTGATCGCCCAGCGGACCGGCTATCACCTGCGCTTCTCGAAGGTGATCTACAACGGCAAGCCCCTGCTCTGCGGACGACCGGGCGGCCGTGGATTCTTCGGTGACGCGGTGCTGTCGAAAGCATCCATCCTGAGCGCCGCCAGCCAGCCTTTCGAGGCGCAAGCCCGCCCCGAGCGGCGCGTGTGGCTGTGCGCCAGCACCCGGATCGGCGTTGACGTGTGCACTGCTCACCTTGCCGCGCACGAGCCCGTTGAGGTGGCCGCGAACGAGTTGCAGTGCGCCGAGCTCGGAGCGATCCTTGCACGCCGCTCGGCGGCCCGCGCCGTCATCTTCGGAGGCGACGTGAACCGTCGCCCTTCCTGCGCCCCGCACGGCTTTTGGACCCGCACCGACGGTTCCGCGCACCAGGATCCCGGGAATCAGCAGGTTTACGGAACAGGCGCGTTTCGCTCGCCCTCAGCGCGGGTGGTGCCCGCCACACACACCGACCACGACGTCCTGCTGGTCCGTGCGTATCTCAGCGCACACTGATGATCTGATCCACCTGGCCGTCCGTTGCGTCCCTGGGCGTCCCCTGCTCAGCGCGCAGCCGGTTAATTGCACGGGGTACGAACAATGGCCGGTACGGAACTCGCAACCAAGCTCAGAAGTGGTCCATGACCTGGGTCTTCGTGGAGCGGGTGACGAGAATCGAACTCGCACTATCAGCTTGGGAATCCGACCGATCCACGCCGCCAGGGCCGCTGACCAGCCAGGACCGGGCACCGCCAGTACCCGTGACTGCCCCTTGTCACCGCGGCTAATTGCACGCTAGTTGCATGGCGATCTTGGTATGGCTTGGAGCAGTCGGGCAGCTCAGCTTGCCCGGGCCGTGAGCTGAGAGACACGCTGGGGACTGATGCCGAGCAGGGCGGCGACGTCGCGGACTGACAGTCCCCTGGCCACCAGTTCAGCGGCGGCCCGGCCGGTGCGAGTGGCAGCAGCAGCGGCGAGTTCGTCGGCCTCGCGTCGTAGCTGACGAACCTCCTGTGCGGTGATGTCGAGGCTGGCATCGCCGGTGTGGTACTCGTAGTCCAGCACGAGAACGGGCATCACCTCATCGGGCAGGTCGGCAGCCAGGACCACGACCTCTCGCACCGCCTGGTCCAGCGTTGGCAGGCTGCGAGCGTAGGTGTGAGCACCTTCCAGGGAAGGAACGTCAGCGAGCCAGTGGCCGTCTTCACGGGTGACGACTACGCGATATGTATCGCCGCTCATCGCAGCCATCCCCTTCCTAATGCCGTCTCTAGGTCTCGCTCGATGGCGCGCAGGGTCCCTGCCGGGATGTCGCCCGCATGCTGCGGGACTGTGGTCGCCGCCTTCGCTTCCACCCCAGTGTCATCACTGAAGGTCACCACATAACGTCGGTGCGATCCGACCTGGCGGACCATGACACCGCCAAGTCGCTCGATCTTCCGGTTCACCTCACGTGCCCTCACCAGAATATATCTAGCGACTAGACGCTACAACTGTCAAGCTGATAGACACTTATATGCCCGGGGGCAGGTAGAGCCAGACATGATTGAGACAGGCGGCCACCCCGCTCCGCCATGCAGACCGCGACGCTGAGCAGCCTAATGGCCCGTTAATGGCACGGAGGACCCGCAAGTGCTTAGAGATGATCAAGGCCCAGGGCCCGGGATACCTACCCTGGCCTGGGCCTTCGCTCTTGGAGCGGGTGACGAGAATCGAACTCGCACTATCAGCTTGGGAAGCTGACGTTCTACCATTGAACTACACCCGCGGGCCTCGGCGGCCGGTCCCGGCCACGGTGCCTTCGCCACGACATCGTACCGGAACCTGTAGGTTGCGAGCGTGCTGCTCTCCGATCGAGATATCCGTGGGGAGGTCGAGTCTGGCCGGGTCCGGCTCGACCCGTATTCACCCGAACTTATCCAGCCCTCCAGCATCGACGTACGGCTGGACAGGTACTTCCGGGTCTTCGAGAACCATCGCTACCCGCACATCGACCCGGCGGTGGAGCAGCCCGACCTGACCCGGCTCGTAGAGACGTCCGGCGATGAGCCCTTCGTCTTGCACCCCGGAGAGTTCGTGCTCGCCTCAACCTTCGAGGTGGTGACACTCCCCGACGACATAGCCGGGCGCCTGGAAGGCAAGAGCTCCCTCGGCAGGCTGGGGCTGCTGACGCATTCGACGGCAGGCTGGATCGATCCGGGTTTCTCCGGCCACGTCACGCTGGAGCTGTCCAACGTGGCGACCCTGCCGATCAAGCTGTGGCCGGGCATGAAGATCGGCCAGCTCTGCCTGTTCCGCACCAGCTCGCCCGCCGAGCACCCATACGGCTCCACGGTCTACGGCTCGCGCTACCAGGACCAGCGCGGACCCACACCGTCGAAGTCGTACCTCAACTTCTACCGCACCAAGGTCTGACCGCACCACATTGCCGGGCGGGCGATGGCTAATCGCCCAGCTCGGCGATCACCGCGCGCAGCGCATCACATTCGAGTTCGAGTTCCCGTACCCGTGACTCCAGCTCCAGTACCCGGCGGATGGCCGCGAGCGTCAGCCCCTGGTCGGCCAGCTGCACGACGTACTGGACCACGGTGATCTCGTTGCGGGTATACCGGCGCTGGCCGCCATCCGACCGGGACGGGCGCACCACGCCAAGTTGGTCGAGCCGCCGCAGGAACGCCTGCTGCACTTCGAGCATGGCCGACACCTGCCCGACCGTGAAGATCGGCCGGTTCTCGTCTTCGAAAGGCAACGCTGGCATGGCTCACTCCGTGAGCGTTATTCAAACCGGCTGTCGAACCTGGGCCCGCAGGGTCCGGGTGAGCGGTCGGTGCAGGTCAGGACCACGGTGACCACTGAGGGTAGTTTGAATAACGCGAACTCTCGAATTAGACACCGTACATGCACGCCGGGCCCGGGGCGGCAGTGCCAGCCCGGGCCCGGGGAACGCGGCTGCGTTCAGGTAGTCAATCAGGCAGCGATTGGCTTCTTGTCGGCGGTGCGGATCTCCACCTTGCGGGGCCGCGCCTTCTCGGTCACGGGCACGCGGACGGTCAGCACGCCGTCGTTGTAGTCGGCCTCGATGTTGTCAGCGTCGGCCGTCTCGCCCAGGTGCAGGCGGCGGGAGAAGGACCCGGTCACCCGCTCCCGGATATACGGCTTCTCGCCCTCGGCGAGCTCCTCGGTGCGGTGCGCGCCAACGGTCAGAACACCGTGGTCCACCGTCACCTCGATGCTGTCAGGGTCGATGCCCGGCACGTCGAAGCGGAGCAGGATGTCATCATCGCGCCGGACTGCGTCCATACGCATGACCGACCCCGCGGAGCCGGTCGCCGCGCCGAACGTGCGCCGGGCGAGCCGGTCGAACTCCCGCGAGAAGGGGTCAAAGGTTGTCAGCAACACTGTGGTTCACCTCCAGGTGATACCAGGATCCGAGGATCCAGGTTCTATGTACTCTCACCTTTAGTAAACCTGCTACTCGACTTGTATATTTCTTCCTCGGGCGACCGGCGGATACGAGCCGTCAGCTCACCCGCTCGATGACGGTGGCGTTCGCCTGGCCGCCGCCCTCGCACATGGTCTGCAGCCCGTACCGGCCGCCGGTCCGCTCCAGCTCGTGCAGCAGCTTGGTGGCGAGGATCGCGCCGGTCGCGCCGAGTGGGTGCCCCAGCGCGATCGCCCCGCCATTGGGGTTGGTCTTCTCCAGCGACGCGCCCGTGTCCGCTGACCAGGCCAGGAGCACTGGTGCGAACGCCTCGTTGACCTCGAAGACGTCGATGTCATCCACCCCGAGGCGCGCCTTGGCCAGCACCCGCTCGGTGGCAGGCATCGGCCCGGTCAGCATGAAGACGGGGTCAGCCCCGGTCACGGCGAGCGCGGCGATGCGGGCCCGGGGCGTGAAACCATGCCGCTCGACGGCCGCCTCGGAGGCGATCAGCAGGGCCGCGGCGCCGTCGGAAATCTGCGATGCGGTCGCCGCCGTGAGCTCCCAGCCCTCACGCAGGGGCGCGAGGCCTGCCATCTTCTCCAGCGAGGTGTCCCGGCGCGGCCCCTCGTCAGCCTTGACCCCCGCCACCGGGCTGATCTCACGCTCGAACCGTCCCTCATCGATGGCCCGGACTGCCCGCCGGTGGCTCTCCAGCGCGAACTCCTCAAGCTGCCGCCGGGTGAGGCCCCACTTCTCGCAGATCAGCTGCGCCCCCCGGAACTGCGAGATCTCCTGATCGCCGTACCGGCCGCGCCAGCCCGCCCCGAACGGCAGCGGCATGCCCTTTTCCATCGGCAACGACACCGTGGAGCCCATCGGGACCATGCTCATGCTCTCCACGCCGGCCGCGACCACCAGGTCCTGGGTACCGGACAGGACACCCTGCGCCGCGAAATGGACGGCCTGCTGGGACGACCCGCACTGGCGGTCGATGGTCACGCCTGGGACGTTCTCCGGCAGCCCGGCCGACAGCCAGGCGTTCCTGGCGATGTCGATGGACTGGGGACCGATCTGCGAGACGCATCCCATGATCACGTCTTCGACCGCGGCCGGGTCGGCCCCGGTCCGGTCCATCAACTCGGTGAGCACGTGTGCCGCCAGGTCGACCGGGTGCACCCCGGCCAGGCCGCCGCCCCGCCTGCCAACGGGAGTCCGGACCGCACCGACGATGTATGCCTGCGCCACGTTGCCCTCCGGCGGTCTGCGGGGGCGTATCGGCCCCGGCCTGGTGTAATGGCTCACTTTGAGGTTACCGTCCCGTTCCGCAAAGGCCAGGGCTCGCCAACGGCCCCGGCCCCGAGACGAGCGGATCGCTCCATCGAAGAGTCTCAATCCGACTACTATCCGTAATGGATCGGTGCCCAGATGCAGGTCAGAGGCGGCTACGGGCACAGGGTGGCCTATACCACCGGGACTACGGACACGGGGGGACACGGGGACTGTGATGCAGACCATCAACGAAGCCTCGGGACTGGTGAGCATAGGCCAGCTCGCCCAGGCGGCCGGGGTGAGCAGTCGCACGATCCGCTACTACGAGGAACTCGGCATCCTGCCCGAGCCGCACCGCACCAGCGGCGGCACCCGGAAGTATCCCCGCGAATACTGCGGCTACATCGAGACCGCGCTCGCGCTGAAGGACCTCGGATTCCGGCTGGAGGAGGTCAGGCCGCTGGCCAGGCTGGCTCTCGGCCGCGCCATCAGCCCAGGCCAGCGGGCCAGGGCGACGCAACTCGTGGAGGACCGGATCCAGGCGCTCGACCGGCAGGTGGCCGTCCTGCGCAAGCTCCGCGATTCAGTCACGGGCCCTGAAGCGGTGACAACCGGACCACGGGCCCACGAATGGCAGGCGGAGACGGGAACGCCGGACGGCCTTATGCTCAATAGCAGGAGCGATTGACGGAGGCTGCGGTTGTGACAGGAGCGATTCTGCTGGTGTTCATCGGCGTCCTGGTGGCGTTCGGCTGGACGCGTTTCCGGCGTCGCCTGGGATTGAGCGTGACCGGGCACCATTTCGTTGTGGTAATCGTGGGTTTTTGCCTGATTGCGCTGGCCGCGTGGGCGGCTTCGCTGAGCAGCTGACCGGGCTCAGCGACTCCGCGAATCGTCCCGCAGGGGCATCTCGAACCAGACCGCCTTGCCGTCCCTGGTGGGGCGCGAGCCCCAGCGGCTCGCCAGCTGGTCGACCAGGTACAGCCCCCGCCCTCCCTCGTCCGTTTCTCCCGCGCTACGGATCCGCGGCAGCCGCAGGTCGGTGTCGAAAACCTCGACCCAGACCGTTTCCGCGCCGCGCCGCAGCCGGAGCGTGAACTCCTTGCTGGCTGATCCGGAAAACCCTTCGCTGAACGGGGCCGTGTCCCAGCCCCCGACCAGGACCGGGGCCACCGGCTGGGAGCCGCCCGCGACCTCGAGGGCGAACTCGTGCCGGGGAGTGCGCGACGTGGAGGTGTGCAGCACCACGTTGGTGACCACCTCTGACACCAGCAGGCAGGTCAGATTGGTTTGCTCGGGATCCATGCCCCAGCCGAGGAACGTCGCCTGGGCCAGCCGCCGGGCCTCGGAGACCCGGATGGGCTCGGCCGGGAACGAGCGTTCCCACCAGGCGAGGTCCACCGCAGACGTGCGGACGACCAGGATCGCCATGTCGTCGTCGATGTCTCCGGGCACGGACTCCTCGGCCGCCTTCGCGATCGCCTCAACCTGGCCCGTGGCCACCCGGCCAACCGACTCTTTGAGCATCTCCAGCGCCTCGGCCTCGGTGTAATAGCCGGTTCCGCCGACCCGCTCCCTACGGTCGGTCAGCCCGTCCGTGTACAGGACCAGCGCCGAGCCCGCGGGAAGGTGGCGGGTCTCCTCACGATAGGTGGGAGCGCCGGGCATGTTCCTGCCGCGCGCGCCGAGCAGCAGGCCCTTGTGCTCGATCTCGAGCTCGCCGACCTCACCACCGGTGACGAGCAATGGTGCGTCATGACCGGCGTTGGCGAACGACAGCGTGCGCGACCAGGCGTCGTAGACGAGGTAGGTGCAGCTGACGATCGGCGGGTCAGGCGTATCGGCGCCCTTCTTCGGCGGAGCCAGGGTGCGGCACCAGTCATCGAGCTTGCGCAAGATCTCCGCGGGTGGCTTGTCGTCCTGGGCGAACGCGCGCAATGCGGCCCGCAGCTGGCCCATGATGGCGGCGGCGCGGGCGCCGCGCCCCTCAACGTCGCCGATGACGATGCCCACCCGCCCGGCTGACAGCGGGATGATGTCGTACCAGTCTCCGCCTACCTGGGTCTGGATTCCCTGCCCGTGGGTCTCCAGCGGCTTGGCCGGAACGTACCGGTAGGCCACCTCAAGCCCGTCGAGCGTCGGCAGATCCTGCGGCAGCAGGCTGGTCTGGAAAGCCAGGGCAGTACGCCGCTCCTCCTCGAACAGCAGCGCGTTGTCGATGGCGATGGCCACCCGGCTCGCGATGACACTGAGGAACTCGCGGTCATCGGCGTCGTAACGCTGCTCTTCGCGCTCGGTCAGGTTGGACGTGGCCAGGCTCATCACGCCGAGCAGTTCGCCGCGGGCGCAGAGCGGCGCCGCGATGACGGATACCAGGCCCACGCCCTGGGCGGCTTCCAGGCTGCCCTGGCTGGGCGCCCGGGGATCCTCTTCCTGCAGATTCTCCACGAGCACGGCGTCCAGGCGCGTCATCGCCTGCTGGCAGAAGTGACCCTCCGGGTAAGTGATCTGGTCGCCGACCCGGGCCCAGCTCTCCGGCGGCGGCGACCAGCCGTTGGCGTTCATCTGGACCCGGCGCATCAGCTTCTCGCCGTGGAACAGGTCGATCACGCAATGATCCGCGAAGTGCGGCACCAGCGTCTCCGCCACGTGCCGAAGGGTGAGGCTGAGCTCGAGCGATCCCGCCAGCCGTTCCCCGATCCGCTCCAGCAGGCCGATCTGGTCCCGTTTACGCTGGCTGCCCCGCCTGGTGGCCTCACGCGCGATGATGACGATGCCGTCGATGGCTCCGGACGGATGGCGCAGCGGCACCGCCTGGGCCCGGAGGAGTATGCGGGACCCGTCTCGCCGGACATTGGCGAAGGTCCCGTCCCAGGCCCGGCCGCGGAGCACCTGCTTCGCCAGGTCAGCTGCCTTTCCCGCGTCACTTTCCTCGAACCCGAGGGAAAGGATGGGCCGGCCGACCAGCTGCGCGGGCTCCTCGGGGAAGTCGAAAAGCTGTACCGCGAAGGCATTGGCGTACAAGAGATTGCTGAGCCGGTCAGTCACCACGACCGCGGCGGCTATCTGGCCGAGAACGGTCTCAGCCGGGAGGTATGCCCCGTATCCCGTGTTACCCCAGGTGGTCATCGGCCCTATCCCCGGCCGCGAGCCCGGCGGCGGCCCGCCCGGCCCCCACTCTGCTCATAGCCGGGTGACGAAGACATGCACAGCAACCAGGCGGGGCAATTCCGCCGCCATACCGCCGCCGTTGTCCTCACTGGTCACCTGCACACCATCGTCGTTGAGCGCGAGCGTGACCTCGCGTCCCGGTTGTATCCCGCTGCGTTTGAGTTTAAGCATCAGGGCGGCATCGCTTTGGACTTGTTCACTGATCCGCCGGACAATGACACGTTCGGGCCGCTCCGATGCGACCTCGGTCATGGCCACGGCCTGCTCCCGCTCGGCGGCGAGCCCGCGCTGCTTGGCATCGGCAGGTACCCCGAGTTCATCGAGTCCCGGAATCACGTTGCCGTGCGGGCAGCGCACCGGGTAGTCGAGCAACTCCACCAGCCGGCGCTCAACCTGCTCGGAGATCACGTGCTCCCAGCGGCAGGCCTCGATGTGGACCTCTTCCCAGGGCAGCCCGATCACCCCGACCAGCAAGCACTCGGCCAGCCGGTGCTTGCGCATGACTCCCACGGCCAGGGCCCGGCCGGCCACGGTCAGCGACAGCTGGCGATCACCCTCGACCCGCAGCAGCCCGTCGCGCTCCATCCTCGCCACAGTCTGGCTGACGGTCGGCCCGCTCTGGGACAGCCGCTCGGCGATCCGGGCACGCAGCGGGACAATGCCCTCTTCCTCGAGCTCGAAAACTGTGCGGAGATACATCTCCGTCGTGTCGATAAGCCCGTGCGCCGTCAACGGTCCTCCCTTCTCACCTGATGCTATGGCCGGCACGCCACAATCGCGATCGGACGAACGTAACCACCGGCCCGGCGGCGGGACGGCGGAGCGGCCCGCGGAGCATCCCGGGGCAGTGCTCTCTGCGACTCGCTACGGTGCCAGGCGCTCGATGACCCAGTGCTGATCACCACCGGGCTGACCACCACCGGGCTGACCACCACCGGGCCCGCCCTCCCTGCGGTACCGGAGGCGGTCGTGCAGCCGGTTCACGCGCCCCTGCCAGAACTCGACCGTCTCCGCGGCGACCCGGTAGCCGCCCCAGAACTCCGGCATGGGTACCGCTACCCCCTCCGGCCAGCGCCGCTGGAGTTTCTCGTAGCGTTCGTCGAGCTCGCCGCGGGACCCGAGGACGGACGACTGCCGGCTGGCCCAGGCTCCGACCTGTGAGCCGTGCGGGCGTGAATGGAAGTATGGCTCGCTCTCGTCGCTGGTCAGAGCCGTGACGTGACCCTGGATGATCACCTGCCGCTGCAGCGGGTGCCACGGGAGCAGCAGGCACGCACGGGGGTTCGCGGCGAGCTCCTGTCCCTTGGTGGAGGTGCGGTTGGTGTAGAAGACGAACCCGCCGGGGCCGTACTGCTTGAGCAGCACCGTCCGGGCCCGCGGCCAGCCAGCGGCGGACACGGTGGCCAGCACCATGGCGTTTGGCTCCGGCAGGTCCGCGGCGATCACGTCGGCCATCCAGCGGCCGAACAGGGTCAGCGGGTCGGCCGGGGCGGCCGCCTCATCGAGGCCAGCCGTCGTGCCGGAGGCACGCAGGCCAGCCGAAGTGGCAGTGAGTGATCCACCGGGCCGTTCTGGCGGGTGACGGGTCGCATCCACGGGAATGATCCTCTCGCAGCCGGCTCCGAGGCAGCCAGCCAGGCTGGCGGACGTGGCCGGCCAGCCAGGCTGGCGGACGTGGCCCTTGTCACGATCCCACGGCTACCGAAACAGGTTCCGGCGCGGTTGAATTGACCAGGCTGGGAGGGGAACATCGGCCACGGGGGTTTTGTCCAGTTGTACCCCCCTGGCCCATGGGACGCCCTCACCGGGAGTACGGAGGAAGCGCAGATGTCCGACTTCAAACCTGGGCTCGAAGGCGTGGTCGCCTTCGAGACGGAAATCGCCGAGCCCGACCGGGAGGGCGGGTCTCTGCGCTACCGGGGGGTGGACATCGAGGAACTCGTCGGCCACGTCTCGTACGGTCACGTGTGGGGACTGCTGGTCGATAACGAGTTCGCCCCGGGGCTGCCGCCCGCCGAGTCCTACCCGATCCCGGTACATTCCGGCGACATCCGGGTGGACGTGCAGAGCGCACTGGCCATGCTCGCGCCCGCGTGGGGCATGCGCCAGCTGCTGGACATCAGCGACGAGCAGGCCCGTGACGACCTGGCCCGTGCCTCGGTGATGGCGCTGTCCTTCGTCGCGCAGTCGGCTCGCGGGCCCGGCCTGCCAGTAATCCCCCAGCAGCGGGTGGATGAGGCACAGAACATCGTCGAGCGGTTCATGATCCGCTGGCGGGGTGACCCGGATCCGCAGCACGTGAAGGCTATCGACGCCTACTGGACCTCGGCGGCCGAGCACGGCCTGAACGCCTCGACCTTCACCGCCCGGGTGATCGCGTCCACCGGCGCCGACGTGGCGGCAGCGCTGTCCGGCGCGGTAGGAGCCATGTCCGGGCCGCTGCATGGCGGCGCGCCGGCCCGCGTGCTGAGCATGATCGAGGAGGTCGAGCGGACCGGGGATGCCGCCCGCTACGTCAAGACTGCCCTCGACCGGGGCGACCGGCTGATGGGCTTCGGGCACCGGGTCTACCGGGCCGAGGACCCGCGGGCGCGGGTGCTGCGCAGGACGGCGCGGGATCTCGGCGCACCCAGGTACGAGGTAGCCGTAGCCCTGGAAAAGGCGGCGCTGGACGAACTGCACGCCCGGCGGCCGGACCGGGTGCTCGCTACCAACGTGGAGTTCTGGGCCGCGATCACGCTGGACTTCGCCGACGTGCCCCCGCACATGTTCACGTCGATGTTCACCTGCGCCAGGACGGCGGGCTGGGCCGCGCACATCCTCGAGCAGAAGCGCACCGGCCGGCTGGTCCGGCCGAGCGCCCGCTACGTGGGCCCGCCGGCCCGCCCGGTCAGCAGCGTTCCCGGTGCGGACGAGGTGCTGGACGAGGTCTGACCGGCCCGGGGCGCCGCGGCGATCCTCTGGGGTTGGCTGGGCGGCCCCAGGGTGGCCCAGGTGGCCCAGGTGGCCTCAGGGTGGGCGCACGGCCCGGTGCTGGCCGCCGGTTAGTCTTGGCCCGTGGCCGATATCCTCCTTCCCCCCGAGATCAAGCCCGCCGATGGCCGGTTCGGCAGTGGCCCGTCCAAGGTCCGCCCCGCCCAGCTGGCTGCCCTGGCCGCCTCCGGGGACAGCTACCTGGGCACCTCGCATCGCCAGGCACCCGTCCGCTCGCTCGTCCGCCGGGCCCGGGAGGGCCTGGCGGAGCTGTTCACTGTGCCCGACGGCTACCAGGTCGTGCTCGGGAACGGGGGCACCACGGCGTTCTGGGAGATCGCCGCGTTCGGCCTGGTCCGGCAGAAGTCACAGCACCTGGCCTTCGGCGAGTTCTCGGCGAAGTTCGGCAAGGTCACCGGGGCCGCTCCGTGGCTGGACGCGCCCACAATCATCAGCGCCGAGCCCGGCACCCACCCAGAGCCGCTGGCCGAGCCGGGAGTGGACACCTACGCGCTGACCCACAACGAGACCACCACGGGCGTGGCCATGCCGGTCCGAAGGGTGCCGGGCGCCGACCCGGGTGCCCTGGTCATCGTGGACGCCACCAGCGCGGCGGGTGGCCTGCCGGTGCAGGTCAGCGAGTGTGACGTCTATTACTTCGCACCGCAGAAGTGCTTCGCTTCCGACGGCGGCCTCTGGCTGGCCCTGATGTCACCCACCGCCCTGGAGCGGGCGGCGGAGATCGCCGCCAGCGGCCGCTACATCCCCGAGTTCTTCTCGCTGCCCGTCGCGATCGACAACTCGGTTAAGCAGCAGACCTACAACACCCCCGCGGTGGCGACCCTGCTGATGCTGGCCGACCAGGTCGAGTGGATGCTCGGCCAGGGCGGGCTGGCCTGGACCACCGAGCGCACGGCCGACTCCTCGGCGAGGCTGTACACGTGGGCCGAGAAGGTGGCGTACGCCAGCCCGTTCGTGGCCGATCCCGTGCAGCGCTCGCAGGTCGTGGGCACGATCGACTTCGCCGATACGGTCGATGCCGCCACCGTGGCGACGGTCCTGCGCGCCAACGGGATCGTGGACACCGAGCCCTACCGCAAGCTCGGCCGCAACCAGTTGCG
>JAWWPY010000486.1:0-3574 GCA_033854735.1 Streptosporangiaceae bacterium
GGCTGACGGCGCACCCGGGCGTCGAGGTGATCTGCCGTGACAGGGCGGGTTCGTTCGCCGACGGCGCCCGCACCGGGGCACCGCAGGCGGTCCAGGTCGCCGACCGGTTCCACCTGTGGCAGAACCTCGCCAAAGCCGCCGAGAAGTGCGTCGCCGCCCACCGCGCCTGCCTGGCCGACCCGGCGCCCCCGCCCGCCCTGGACGAACAGGAACCGGCGCTGCCGGAACCTGAACGCACCGCACAGCCCGACCCCACCGGGAAGTACGCCGAGCGCACCCGCCGGCACCACGCGCTGGTCCACGGGCTGCGCTCCGAGGGGCGGGGCCTGCGGGAGATCGCCCGCCACCTGGGCTGGGGCCTGCACACCGTCCAGCGCCTCGACCGCACCGCCACCTGGCAGGAACTCGCCGACGGCCGCTGGAAGGGACCGCGCCCCAGCCAGCTCGACCCCTACAAGGCCTACCTCGACCAGCACGCCGGCGGTGCCCGCGGCAGCATCCGGCCCCTGTTCGGCGAGATCCAGGCCCTGGGCTACGACGGCAGCTACCCCGTCGTCCGCGACTACCTCGCCCGGAACCGCCCCGCCCGGGAACCGCTGCCCCCGGCCCCGCCCACCGTCCGCGACGTCAAGAACTGGCTCTGCCGCCGCCCGGACACCCTGGCCGAGGACGAGAAACCCCGCCTCAGGGCGATCCTGGACCGCTGCCCCGAGCTCCAGGCCGCATCGGATCTGGTCCGCTCCTTCGCCGCCATGATCACCGGGATGACCGGCCAGGACCTGCCGCAGTGGATGGCCGCCGCCCGCGACGCCGCCCTGCCCGGCATCGCGTCGTTCGCCAAGGGCCTGGAACAGGACCTCGACGCCGTCACCAGCGGCCTGACCCTGCACTGGAACTCCGGCCCCGTCGAAGGCCGCGTCAACCACATTAAAATGATCAAGAGGCAGATGTTCGGGCGGGCCGGGCTGCCGTTGCTCCGCAAACGGGTCCTGCTCACTGCCCAGCACAGATAACAGGCCGGATGCCAGCCGTGATCGTCTCGCCCGGTGCCATCATCGCACCTGAGGGCGGTATCAGCTGAGGAAATCGAACTCAACGCCAGTGCCGCTGTCCAGTGCGCGGCGATAGGCAACCCAGGTGAGCGCCAGGTCCTGCCACGGCAGCCCGACCGGTGCGTAGATGGTGATCTCATCGGTGTCGCGGCGGCCGGGCACCTGGCCTTGAAGCACCTGGGCCAGGGTGCCTGCCGCGTTGGCTGAAGTCAGCCCGGCGTTGCCCAGCGCGCCCATCGCGACCGCGAGGGCAACGTCATCCACGATGACGTGGCTGCCCCGCAGCAGGCCCGCGGCGAGTTCGGTCTTGCCGGGCTCATCGGCGCCCAGCGAGGTGATGTGCGTCCCGGGCCGCACGTCGGCCACGTCCAGCAGGGGCTCACGGGACCAGGTGGCGACCGCGACGATATCGGCACCGCGCGCGGCCTCGGCCGCGTCGCCGGTTACCCCGGAAGACATACCCGGCCCGGTGCCATGGCGGCTGGCGAAGCTCGCGGCCCGGCCGGGATCGAGGTCATTGACCAGCAGGTGGCCGAGCGGCCGGAGTGCCGCAAGACCGCGCAGCAGGAGACCGGCCTGGGCGCCAGCGCCGATGACCGCAACCGCTGCGGCATCGGGGCGGGCGAGCGCATGAGTGCCTAGCGCCGCTGAAAGACCAGTGCGCCATGCCGTCACGGTCGCCGAGTCCGCCACCGCGAGAAGTTCGCCAGTTGCGAGGTGGTGTAGGCAGACCACGCCGCGCAGGGCAGGCCGCGCTCCGGGGAACTTGGCGTTGACCTTGACCGTGTATGCGGGGATGCCCGTGATCAGCCCTGGGATCAAGACAGTGGCTGTGCCAGCACCGGGCAGTTCCGTGCGGATCCGCTGCGGGCCGATGACCGGGGAACCGGTGATGAACCCTTCTTCCAGTGCGCCGAGGCAGGCGCCCACATCCAGCAGGCGTTCCAGGTCGGACCGGGACAGCAGCAGCGTCACGCGGCCGATCATGCCACTCGCCACTCGCCACCCGCCGCCCAGGAACGCGCAGCCGAGGGCAACGTAAACCGGATCAAGATGACCAAAAGGAAGATGCGCGACCCGAGCCGGCTTCACCCTGCTCCGTAAGCAGTGCTCCTGACGGGGCCGAGACAATCACGAAATGTGGGCCAGATCCCAGATCCCAAAACAAACCGTCCTAGCCATGGCCAGCTGGGATCGGGCCGGCAGTCCCGGCCAGCTCCGGCTGGCTAACTTCCTGGCGCATGTTGACGCCACGGCAGCGCCGATGGCCGCAGCAGCAGCCGGCCGGCTTTCGGTGGAGCTGATCGTGGGCTTCCTTCTGAGGTGTCACTGACAGGTGGTGGCCGGGACCTGGACAACTACCTCTACCCAGTTGCCCAGTGGCTTGGCCCGCCACAGGTCGCAGCCATGTTCGGCCGCAAGATCCACGGGCCATCGTCGCTGGCGGTGAGCCCCGCCCAGCTGGACCCGGCCATGACAAGCCCGCAGTTCTCCACCCGGATCACTGGGTCCTATGCGCGTAAGGAATGGAAGGAGACCCTCTGCGCCCGGCTGCTCCAGGCGCAAACTGCCGCAGCTGAGCCAGGCCCCGTAGCGATGAACATCGCGGTAACGACAGGGCCTGGCAGGAACTGGGCCAGCCTCTGGAAGCCACTCATCGATTCTTTTGGCCCCGTCCTGGGCGAAGATCCAAGCCGGCCGTTCAACCCTCATGACGACCGCATCCTCAACCTCGGCCTGCACCATCACATCAGCACCGGCATCGGCTATGACGTGATCATCGACGCATGGTGGCAGAACCTGTAACCGAGGAACCGGCCATCCCCAGGCAGCGCACTCTGCATGATGAGCGTGTGCTCTCCTGGGTTATGCCCGGTGATCCGGAGCCGGTGTGCGTGGCATCCGCAGTGGCCCTTGATCGCCTGTCGCCTGTCAGGCCTTCAGCCCGAGATGATCTTTGATCTCGGAGACGGCCGGCCGGTAGTGCTTGCGGTTCATCATCCTGAAGTCCCGCAGGTGGCGTAGTCCAAGGAGTGGTCCGAGATCGCCGTCGGCGACCCGGGTGGACTCATAGAGGTACAGCACTGTCAGGTCAGTGAGTGTGGCGAGCGGGCGCAGTGACTCGATGGCGCCGCAGTTGGCGATCCACAGCTCACGGAGATTGCGCTGGCTGGCGATGTCACTGACGGCGGTGACGCCTCCGCAGGTATCGATCCTCAACTGCCGAAGGCGGTTACCTCCCGTCCCGAGCGAGGAGAGATCGTGCAGCCGGTGCGCTCCAGCGATCCATAGATCGGTCAAGTCCGGCAGGCTCTCGATGCCAAGCAGGCGCTCCAGCCGGGGCGCCTGCTTGAGGGTGACCGAGCGCAGGCCGGTGTTCCCGGTCAAGGCGAGCAGATCGGTTTCGCCGTAGCCATAGACGCCGAGTTCCTGCAGCCCATGGGCCAGCGGCAGGGACTGCCTGAGCTGCTGCCAGTTTTCTGCCCAGATGCCGTGCAGGTGCGGGAGCCGGGCGCAATCGA
>JAWWPY010000487.1:0-3583 GCA_033854735.1 Streptosporangiaceae bacterium
GCCTTCTGCTGGCCAGCGGGTTCACCAGCGTCCACATCACCGCCACCCAGGACGCCGAGCCGGGCCTGCGCTCGGCCATCATCCAGGCCACCAGGCCCGCCGCACCTTCCGGGATCCTGATCCGGCCCATGCGAGCGGGCGACGCGGACCAGGTGCTCGCCATCTACCAGGCCGGGCTGGACACCGGGGACGCCAGCTTCGAGACCACCGCCCCCACCTGGGATGACTTCGACCAGGTGAAACTGACCCTGCACCGGTATGTGGCCGTCTCTGTCACCGGAGAGGTGCTCGGCTGGATTGCCGCCAGCACCGTGTCACCCCGGACGGTGTACCGCGGCGTTATCGAGCATTCCGTCTATGTCCACCCGGATAAGCAGGGCCAGGGCATGGGGGCCGCGTTGCTGGAGGTGCTCGTCAGCTCCGCAGAAACAGCGGGAATCTGGACCATTCAGACTGGGATCTTCCCCGAAAACACCCCCAGCCTCCGGCTCCACCAGCGTGCCGGGTTCCGCGTCGTCGGCACCCGGCAGCGCATCGGCAGCCACCACGGCCGCTGGCGCGACGTCATTCTCCTCGAACGCCGCAGCACCCTCAGCGGGACCTGACGGACCCGATTCATCGGTGCAAGAGCACGGGTCGGTGACGCCGGACTAGCCGCCAGGCATCGCACTGGGCACCGGCGGGCTGGCAGGCGCGTATCTGCGGCGCGGCTGTAGTCCTGGCTGCCTGACCTGGTCATCCGCCGGGGCGTCGGTGTCCTGGTGGTGCTGGTTGGCGTCCGCTATCTGTGGGCCGGGTTGGTATGACCGGGCCAGCGGGCCGGGATCCTGGGGATGGCCGGGCCTGGGCCGTAGCCTCGGAACTTGATGCGCGATTCCCCCGGACAGCGGCTGTCGCTCGCGGAGTGGCTGGTGCTGTGCGTGGCCGCCGAGAAGCCCACCCATGGCTTCGCCATCGCCGTCCAGCTGACCCCCGATTCCGCGCTCGGTGCCATCTGGCACGTCGCCCGGCAGCAGGTCTACCGGTCCCTGGAGCGGCTGGCCGGGCTGGGCCTGATCCGCGAGCTCGGGCGGGAGCGTTCCAGCACCGGGCCGGTCCGCCAGCTGTGCGAGGTCACCCTGGCCGGCCAGCAGCTGGTGAGGGCCTGGCTTGCCCGGCCGGCCGAGCACGGCTGGGACGTCCGGTCGGAGCTCATGGTGAAGCTCGCCTTGCTGGACCGCGTGGGCGCCGATGCCAGTGACCTGGTCCGCGCGCAGCGCGACCAGCTCGCCGTGATCGCCGGGGCGCTGGATGAGCGGCTGGGCGCGGCGGAGGGGATGGAGCGCATCTTGATCACGTGGCGGCGCGAGCAGATGCCGGCCTCGCTGCGGTTCCTGGATGCCCTGGACGCGTAGCGGGCTGTGACCGCCGGCGGTCAGCCGCCGATGGCGGACATGGGCCGGGCGGGCTGCAGGAACCCGGGGTCGTTGATGCCGTGGCCGGGAAGCTTGGCGGCGACGGCGCCGCGCCAGGCGGCGGCGAGCTGGCCGTCGCCGGCGCCGGAGCGGAGCAGGGCGCACAGGTCGGTCTCGGTGGTGGCGAACAAGCCCAGAAAATCACCTACGGCTGGTAGGGCGGGGCCACGCCCCAGCCCCAGTGCGGGACGGGGGCCTGCGGCGCGACTTCCGCGCCGGCCTGGGAGTGCCGGTGCGAGCGGCGACGGCTCGAGGCTGTCGGCACCATGTCAGCCCTTGGCGCTGTGTGTGTGGGTGGCGTCGAGCACTACGCGAACAAACCAAGCCTCCCAATCGTCTGGTGACCATCCGCGCTCGGCGAGCTTGAACCACATCGCGCGCGAGCCGAGGGCCCAGACTTCATCCACGAGAGCGTTGGACGGGAGGCGATCCCCGAGTACGAGACGGCATGCGTAGGCGAACTCGTCATGCCGGCGCTGCTCCATCCGGGTCTGAGCCTGGGCGGCCTCGGGAGTGCTGACCGCAGCGTCGTCCAGGACCCGCTGGATAGAGGCGGACCGTTCGTAGGCATCTCGCAGCCAGCGTGCTGCGGTCGCCGCTCTTTGGGGTGGCGTGCCGTTGCCCATCGCCTGGTAGTCGGCACGGTCGCGGACGGGGATTTCGGACAGTGAGGTGTCGATGCAGGCGATCAGCAGATCGACCTTGGTGTTGAAGTGGAGGTACACGGTGGGGCGGGCGAGACCTGCCGCGGCAGCGACCTGAGTCATCGTCGTCATGGTCCAGCCTTGCCGGAGGAAGAGCCCGTGGGCCGCGGAGACGAGCCGGCCGCGGTTCTCGCCGGCTTGTTCGGCACGGACGGACGACTCGTAGCGACGGGGCATGCGATCCAGTCTAGTAACTTCGCTGTACTCTCGGTACAGTGAAATGATGCGCATTGACACGGAACCCGGCTGGCTCGATGCCCGGGTCATCCCCGGGCCGCCCCACGTAGCCGTCCTGTGGCCCAGCATGTTCACCGATTCGCGGAGCTGGGAGCGCGTGGTGGACGACCTGCGCCACAAACGCACCCTGGTACTGATCGACGGGTGGTCCTTCGGGGCGAGCTCAGATCTCGACCGCGTGGTGGGCAAGTTCAACGATCGCTGCGTGCAGGGAGCCGTCGCGGCCATCTCGCAGGTTCAGAACGAGCTGGCCGCGGGTCCCGTCGACTGGCTGGGCAGCGCGTGGGGTGGCCACGTGGGGTTGCAACTGGCCGCAACCCGACCAGAACTGGTACGCAGCCTGATCACGGTCAGCACGCCCATCCGGGCAGCGAGCCCGTCGATGCGGCGGCAGGTGAGAATGCTGCTCCCCGTCTACCGCACCATCGGGATGCGCGGGCCCGTACGCCAAGGACTGCTCGACGGGATGCTCACCGATCTCACGCGCCGCACTGACCCCGAGGCCGTCGACGCGCTCGTTGCCCCCATGTCCCGGGCCAACCGGGCGGCCATCGCGCGGACTGTCCATTCCGCCGTCCTCAACCGGACGGACCTGGCCTGGGCCACCGCACGCGTCAGCTGCCCCACCCTGATGATTGCCACCGACGACCGGGGTGAGTGGAGTCCCGCTGAGTGCGCCGAGACCACGGCCGCGATGAAGGATGCCCGCTCGGCGGTCCTCACGGGATCACGCGCCCTCCCCTCGCTGGAATGTCCCACCGAACTTGCTGCCCTCGTTACTGACTTCTGGGCCGGGCACGCAGCCGTCAAGAGCACCACGCCGGCCGTCGCATAGGACCCCTCGAAGCATCGGCATGACGGCCAGGGTCACCTCCGCGTCGATCCCTGGTCTCGCCTTGGCGCCCCACGATCGCCTCCACATCAAGCAGAATCGGATGCGCCGGCGTGGTCGTTGGGGCTGGCCTGCGCCTGGTGGCGTAGCCGGTCTACGGAAGGTCGATGGCAGGTATCTGCGGGGTAGCGCGCAGGTCGATCGCGGTCATGAGGCTTGCTGGCAGATCGCTGCCTGGATGGCCCGGCACTTAATGCGGCGCGCCAGTTGCCCGCGGTGTCCTCGCGCCGCTTCCCTCTTCGCGGGAATCGGGCCTGCCAGCGGACCGTGGCGGGACCGTGGCAGGACCGCGCGGA
>JAWWPY010000488.1:0-9341 GCA_033854735.1 Streptosporangiaceae bacterium
GAGTGGTAGACCTGCATGTGTGGAGGTTTGTGGCGCTCAGCCCGCGATTCTGTAACACTTGTGAAGACGATGAGCGGTGGTCTAGACCGATTCGCTGAGCCAAGGCCCGCGGGACCTGCGCGACTATTCGCGGGGGTCTGGAAGTTGCGGGCCGGGCAGCGATGATCGAGAAGAGCGCCAACTTCACCAGGCAGGGTGTGATGGTGGTCACGAAAGCCCGGGTCGGCGTCCGGCTGCGCCGGTTCCGTGAGGAACGCGGCCTCACCCAGGCCGCATTGGCCAGCGCGCTGGGCATCTCGCCTAGTTACGTGAACCAGCTGGAGTCCAGTCAGCGCCCGATGACGGCTGCCGTTCTGCTCAAGCTGGCCAGCGTGTACGACGCGGACCTGCAGCAGTTTTCGGCCGAGGACGCTGACCGGCTCGTGGCGCAGCTCCGTGATGTGCTGACCGACCCCTCGGTCGGCGAGCAGATCTCAATGGCCGAGATCCGCGAGCTGGCCGTGTCCATGCCGGCTGTCGGCCGCTACGTCATCGAGCTGCACCGCCGGTACCGGCATGGTCGCGACGTCAATGAGACGATCATGACCCGGATCGATGCCGGCGCGGCGGGCTCGATGTCTGTTCCGCCACCCATGGCGCAGGAGGAAGTGCAGGAGCTGTTCTACGCACGGCGGAACTACTTCCCGTCGCTCGACCTTGCTGCCGAGCAGATCTTCACGCAGGCCGGCCTGGTGATCGGCAACGCCTCGGCCGGGATCACCGAGCGGCTGGCCCGCCGGCACGGCATCCGGGTGGCCGATCTTCCGGTTGGCGACCAGGCCGTCAAGCGGCGCTACGAGCCTGATGCCCGGGTGCTGGCGCTGTCCCCGCTGCTCAACTCCGGTCAGCGGGCGTTCCAGCTGGCCACCCACCTGGCCTCCGTCGAGCTGAGCGCGGAGATCGACCAGATCGTCACCGAGGCGAACCTGTCCGGCGACGATGCCCGGATGCTCTGCCGGATCGGCCTGGCCAGCTACTTCGCTGGTGCGCTGGTCCTGCCGTACCAGCCATTCCTGGCTGGCGCGGAGGCCCTCGGCTACGACATCGCGCTCCTGCAGCGACGGTTCGACGTCGGCTACGAGACCGTCGCGCACCGCCTCAGCACACTGCAGCGCCCCGGGGCACGCGGCGTGCCGTTCATCTTCGTGCGGGTCGACCGGGCTGGCAATATCTCCAAGCGTCAGTCGGCCACCAGTTTCCACTTCTCCCGGGTCGGCGGCTCCTGTCCGCTCTGGAATGTCTACGAGGCCTTCGTGCATCCCGGCGAGATCCAGACTCAGCTGGCCCAGATGCCCGACGGCCGCAGCTACCTGTGGGTCGCCCGGACCGTCTCCCGGCGTTACGGCGGCTACGGAACGCTGGGCAAGACCTTCGCTGTCGGCCTGGGCTGCGATCTCCGGCACGCCCAGCGGCTCGTCTACTCCCACGGACTCGACCTGGCCAGCCCGTCCGCGCTCGTCCCGATCGGCCCGGGCTGCAAGGTATGCGACCGGAACACCTGCCCGCAGCGGGCTTTCCCGGCTATCGGCAAGCCCCTCGACGCCAACCCTCATCACGGCAGCTTCATCCCCTACGCAACCGGGGACAGCGTCGCCGGCCGGGCGCGCTAGGTGGACACCGTCTGCGGGAAGGCGACCGGGCTGCGGTTCCCCGCCTGGTCCACGGCGCGCAGGCCGAACTGCAGGTTGTCCTTGGCGATGTCGAGCGTGACCGTGGTGACGTTGCCGACGTCGATCGCGTTGGTCCAGTCCGGCGACGTGGTCTCCCGCGTCACCACCTCGTAGCCGGCCAGGCTGGACTCGGGGTTGGCGTTCCAGGAGAGGACGGTGTTGTTGATGCCGGAAAAGTTGACCGGCGGCGCTACGTGAATCAGCAGGTTCTTGGGCGTGCCGGGCGCGGTGGCCAGAGACCACAGTGTCGCCCCGTTGACCTTGGCCACCCGGGCGATGTAGTCGAAGTCCACGTACTGGATCAGGTCACCGAGCTGCACGCCGTTGACCACCCGCGTGTTCTGGTGCTCGTGGTTGAAGTTCTCCCGCGGCTCGGTGATCCTGGCCGCCGGGTAGCCCTGCCCCTGGAAGGAGAGGCTGTCGGTCCCACGCAGGTACCGGTCGCGCCGCCAGATCAGCCGGATGTTCATGCCGGTCAGCTCGAACGGCGCCGCCTCTCGGGCGAACCGGCCCAGCTGGCGCGATCCCCCGTCGTTCTCACCACCGACCGACTGCATGAGCGAGATCTGACTGGCGGTCGCGGCGGTCGGGATGCCCTCCAGGAACATCCGCACGGTGTGCGGGTCGGGCTTGGTGCCATCCCAGCCCTGACTCGCGCCCACGATGTCATTGCTGAACATGCCCTGCACGTCGTTGCCGGCCGCCTTCATCTGCTTCGCCATGAAGGTCGAGCCGTACAGCCCTTGCTCTTCCCCGGCGACGGTGGCGAACACCAGGGTGCCGGGGAACTGGTGGGTGGCGAAGACCCGGGCGAGTTCGAGGACGACCGCGACGCCGGAGGCGTCGTCATCAGCACCGGGGGCGTCGTCGGTGAAGTTCAGCACGTCGGTCACCCGGGAGTCCAGGTGGCCGGTCACGACATAGAACCGTTCGGGGGATGCGGTCCCCTGCAGCGTCGCGATCACGTTGGTGATCGTGGTCGGCACCGGGATGGTGCTGGAGACGGACTGCACGAACGTCTGCTGCTGTACGCTCATCCGGCCCGATGAGGTGGCCGCGATGGCCTGCATCTGCTGGAACACCCAGGCCGTGGCCGCGCCGATGCCGCGCACCGGGTCGATCTGGCTGGACGCGGTGTGCCGGGTGCCGAACTGGGTCAGCCGCAGCACTGTGGCCTGGATCCGGCCGGGGTCCACTTCACGCAGCATGGCTCGCAGGCCGGCGGGGGGTTCATGGCTGGGGAGGGCAGAACCGGTACTGGCCAGTGCAGCATGGGCCGGCGCCGCACGCGCGGCGAGGGGCGCAGCGACCGCGGTAACGGCCGAGGCGGACAGGAACGCACGGCGGCTCGGGCCTTTACTGCGGGAAATGTGGTTGTTCTCCATGCTTGTGAATCATCGATGGATTCGGCCCAGAGTCAAGCCATACGCGCCATTCGGCCTCATGCCCATAGTTCACGAGGCCTGTCCAGCGGCCATCTCCTCCGGGCCGCCATTCCAGCAGGAACCCGCCCGTCCATTTCCGGCGACCCGGACCCAGCCGGGTTCTTCAGCCGGTGATGAGGTCGAACTGCTCCCAGGTGCCGATGGCGGTGCGGTTGGCGATCAGCGGGGAGGCGCCCGCGTTCTCCGCGGTGACGTACATCGTGTTGGCCAGGGCGAGCAGGCTGACCGTGCCGTTGGAGTTGCGGATGAGCTGGAAGGTCTCCCAGGTGCCGATGGCGGTGCGGTTGGCGATCAGCGGGGAGGCGCCGGCGTTGTCCGCGGTGACGTACATGGTGTTGGCGTGAGCGCGCAGGGCGATGGTGCCGCTGCTGACGTTGAGCAGGTCGAACTGCTCCCAGGCACCGATGGCGGTGCGGTTGGCGATCAGCGGGGACGCGCCGACGTTGTCCGCGGTGACGTACATGGTGTTGGCTCGGGACCGCAGGCTGACCACCGCGGTGGTGCTGCTGCTGATGACGGGCTGGGTGGGGCGGGTGGGGGTAAGGGCGATTTGGCCTTTGAGCATGCGCCCACCGTCGCTGGTCAGCCGTAGGTAGTAGTCGGACGAGCAGGCCGTGCCGTCTTCGTCCAGGGCCAGCAGCCCGGAGCCGGCGGGGACGCCGGCCTGTGTTTCGGCGGTCTTGGCGATCTGGTTGCCTTCGCCGTACTCGTCGAACATGGAGATGTAGATGCCCTGGGCGCCGACGCGGACCATGTTGTAGAACTGGCGCCACATGAAGTCCCCGTGGGCCCGCTGGCGGGCCGAGACGTCCCCCGGGAGCACGCACGGCTGGTAGTCGATGCCGTTGGCGTTACAGTCAGCTTGGTCAGGAACGTTGAAGCTCTGAAAGACGGAATCGGAGTCCGCGGCGGTACCGATCGCGCCGACCATCCAGGGGGAGAGCATATTGAAGGCGTGGTACACGCCCAGGTAGCCGGCGCGTGAGCCACCGGTGCCGGTGCGCCACTCCCGCGGCACCCCGCCGATCACATAGCAGCCCTGGGCCTTGAACCAGTTGACGACGTCCAGGCAGGTGGCGGCGTCCCAGGGATGGTTGCTGTCGCTGAACCCGAAGCCCCAGATGCACACCACCGGCTGGCCGTTCTGCCGCGCGTAGGCGCTCGATGCGGTGTGAGCGGACATCTTGCTGGTCCAGTCGGTCTTGATCTCCGGCTGCATGTTCGTCCACCCTGATACGTCGTACATGATGTAGAACTTGCGGCCGTTCGCCTCGGCCGCCGACCGGACCTTGGCCGCCATCGCGTCACGGGTGGGGCCCTCGCTGCTGTTCGGATTGAAACGCTGCAGGGCGGCGGTATCGCAGCCGTTCTGCTGCATCCACAGGAAGTGCGTGTTCACACTCTGCTGGTCATAGGAGGAGAACAACGTGGCTGCCGCGCCGCCGTTGAGGTTGGCGTACGCGGTCTGGTATCCCGTGGTGTACTCGCGCATGTCCGGCCATGCCTTGATCGCATTGTTGGACGGTGACGGCGGCTGACCCCAGTTCTGGCTCCAGTGCCACCAGCCGTTGATCGGAGCGCCATCACCGATGCACGCGAACCATCCCTGATACCCCACCGTGATCTTGCCGACCACGTCACCCGCGGGGCTCGCCGCCTCGCTGGGGGACGCGCCGAAGATACCGCTGGTGGCGCCAGCGGCGGTACCAGCGCCGACGAGGATGAGGAACGACCGTCGCGTTAAATCCATGCGTCTCTCCCAGTTTCATCAGCGTCTGCGCTGCCAACCTCCGCTCAACAGCATCTCCGCGGGCAGACCGGCGTCAAGGGCCTCGAACCAGTTTTTATGACTTTTAAATAAAGTCCCGAACTAAGCCCGGCGCTGCGACGTCTTCCATTGATCCGCCGGGCCCTTGCGGACCGTCCGTCAAAGGACGATGCCGTCTGCAGCGTCGAAGAGAACCTGCTGCAGCGGGCGGGGCAGGTCGCCGCTCCACACCAGACTGGCGGTCGCGGCCAGGGGAGATTGGTCGAGGCGGACGGGAATCATGTCGTAGGTGTCCTCAGCCCGATGTGGCAGGGGCGTTTTCCGGGCCCCGATAACGTGATGGGGGCAGGTCAGCACCGCGCTGGGCCGGCTTGCGGTGGCGGCGAAGGCGAGGGTTATCGGTGGCGACTGCCGGAATGGTGGGTCGGTGAACTCAAAGCGCGGGTCTATGGTCCGCAGGACCGTCAGCCAGGCGCCGTAGGGCGTGGCCCTGCCGCGGGGCGGCCCGTGGATGACGTCCATCTGGGCTAGTTCGCCGAGGCTGATGGTCTCGTGTGGTGCGGCCGGGTGCGAGGCGGGGATCCACACGTCGGGCTCGAATTCTCCGAGGTTCATGACATCGAGGGGCGCGGCCAGGGCCTCCTCCGCTGGGGCCAGCCAGCCCAGGCCGGCATCGGCCCGGCGGTGCCGGATCAGCGAGAACTCGGCGTCCAGCGGCGTCTCCATCCATGCGACCTCGACGCCGGCGGCAGCGGCCGTGGCTCGCAGCCGCGACGCGGTCGCCACGGCGAGGGCCTCGGGCAGATACGGCGGCATGACGACTCGCAGCCGCGGCCGCCCGAGCCCAGCCGCCTGCCGGGTCCGCCTCACCCCGTGATCGACCAGGGACAACACGGTCCTCGACTCCTCCAGCAGCACGCTGCCTGCCGCGGTCAGCCGCACACCCTCGCGGCGGCGCTGCAGCAGCGGCGTGCCCACCATTTCCTCCAGGCGCCGGATCTGCTGGCTCAGCGTCGGCTGGGCGATGAACATCCGCTGCGCAGCGTGCGTGAAGGTGCCAGCGTCGGCGACCGCCACGAAGTAGCGCAGATGCCGGAGCTCGACACCCTGCGGCGCAACGTTCACTGCCTGGTTGCCCATGCCAGCACCCTGCGCGTGAGGCGGGCGGGTTCGCGTCTGTGGGATCCCTAGCCGGGACCCCGGGGTTCCCCGCCCAGTCCCCGGGGGTGTGCTGGCGGCGAGCCGCTTCTACCATGACGGGGAGCCGCTGAAAGGGGCGACGGTGACGCTATGGGGCCGCCGGGAGCAGTGCGGGATCCTAGACGGGCTGCTCGCGGATGTCCGGGCGGGGCGCAGCCGGGCGCTGGTGGTGCGGGGCGAGCCGGGCATCGGCAAGACCGCGCTGCTGGGCCATGCGGCCGACACGGCACCAGACTTCCGGGTGACTCGCGCTGAGGGTGTCGAGTCGGAGATGGAGCTGCCGTTCGCGGCGCTGCAGCAGCTGTGCGGCCGGATGCTGGATCGCCTGGACCAGCTGCCCGCTCCGCAGCGCGACGCTCTGGGCGTCGCATTTGGCCTGCGTACCGGCAGCGCGCCGGATCGTTTCCTGGTCGGCCTGGCTGTTTTGGGCCTGCTGTCGGAGGTGGCCACCAGCCAGCCGCTGTTGTGCCTGATCGACGATGCGCAGTGGCTGGACCAGGCCTCGGCGCAGGTGCTGGCGTTCGTGGCCCGCCGGCTGGATGCCGAATCGGTCGCCATGCTGTTCGGCACCCGTGACCCCGCCGCGGTCGGCCACCTGGCCGGGCTTCCCGGGCTGGCGGTTGCTGGGCTGGCCGATGCTGACGCCCAGGCGCTGCTGGCCTCGGTCATCCCCGGTCGGCTGGATGAGCGGGTCCGCGGCCGGATCATCGCCGAGTCCGGCGGCAACCCGCTCGCCCTGCTGGAGCTGCCGCAGGGGGTGACGGTGGCGGAGCTGGCCGGCGGGTTCGGCGTGCCCGGCCCGGTGCCGCTGGCGGGCCGGATCGAGCAGAGCTTCCTGCGGCGGATCACGCCGCTCCCGGAGGCGACCAGGCGGCTGCTGCTGCTGGCCGCGGCCGAGCCCACCGGCGACCCGGCGCTGCTGTGGCGGGCCGCCGGAAATCTTGGCATCAGCGCCGACGCCGACGCCGCCGCCCCGGCCGAGGCCGGCGGGCTGCTGGCCGTGGCCGGCCGGGTCACCTTCCGCCACCCGCTGGTCCGCTCCGCCGTCTACCACGCGGCCCCGGCCGCCGGCCGCCGCCGCGCCCACCTGGCCATCGCCGAGGCCACCGACCCGGGCACCGATCCCGACCGCCGGGCCTGGCACCGGGCCCAGGCAGCACCCGGGCCCGATGAGGACATCGCCGCCGAACTCGAACATTCCGCCAGCCGCGCCCAGGCACGCGGCGGGTTCGCGGCCGCAGCCGCCTTCCTCGACCGCTCAGCCGCACTCACACCCGACCCGGCCCGCCGCGGAGCCCGGGCCCTGGCCGCCGCACAGGCCAAGTACCAGGCGGGCGCGTTCAATGCGGCGCTGGAACTGCTAGCCACCGCAGAGCCGGGACCGCTGGATGAGTTCCAGCGCGCCCGGGCTGACCTGCTGCGCGGCCAGATCGCGTTCGCGTCCCGTCGCGGCAGCGACGCCCCCCCGCTGCTGCTCAAGGCCGCAAAAAGCCTCGAACTGCTCGACGTGCGGCTGGCGTGGGAGACCTACCTCGAGGCCCTTTTCGCGGCACTGTTCGTCGGCCCCCTGGCCCTGGGTGGCGGCGCGCGGGAGATCGCCGAGGCCGCCCGGGCCGCCCCCCCGCCACCACAGCCCCCCCGCGCGCCCGACCTGCTGCTAGATGGCCTCGCGCTGGTCATCACGGAGGGCTACCCAGCGGGAGCGCCGATCCTCAAGCAAGCGGTGAGCGCCTTCCGGAGCATGGACATCTCCGGGGAGGAGGGACTGCGCTGGGGATGGCAGGCTTGCCAGGGCGCCGGGCTGCTGTGGGACCACGGGAGCTGGGACCTCCTGTCCGGCCGCCTAGTCAAGCTCGCCCGTGACGCCGGCGCACTCACTGCGCTCCCCTTCGCCGCCACCCTCCGCGCGGGGGTGCACCTGTGGGCTGGGGAGTTCACCGTGGCCGCCTCGCTGGTGGCGGAAGTGGAGTCGGTAATCGAGGCGACGGGCAGCAGTGTCGCGCCCTCCGCGGCCGTAGCGCTCGCCGCTTTTGAGGGCCGGGAAGCCGACGCTGCTGAGCTGATCGAGGCCGGCACGAAAGACGCGGAGCGCCGGGGTGAGGGCTCGCGGCTGACCTTGTTTCACTGGGCGACCGCGGTACTGGGCAACAGCCTGGGCCGGTATGCCGACGCGCTGGCCGCGGCGCAGCGGGCGAGCGAGGACTCACCCGCGGATCTGTTCGCCAACTGGGCGGTCGCCGAGCTCATCGAGGCAGCGACGCGAAGCGGGGCACCTGAGCGGGCGGTCGGCGCCCTCCAGCGGCTCACGGCGACCGCCCGCGCCAGTGGCAGCGACTGGGCGCTCGGCGTCGAGGCCCGCTCGCGAGCACTGCTCAGCGAGGGTGGCAACGCCGAGACCCGCTACCGCGAGGCGATCGACCGCCTTGGCCGCACCCGCGTCCGCATTGAACTCGGGCGCGCCTACCTCCTCTACGGAGAATGGCTGCGCCGCCAAAACCGCCGCATCGACGCCCGGGAGCAGCTGCGCACAGCGCACCAGATGTTCGCCGCCATGGGCGCCGACGCATTCGCGGAACGAGCCGCGCGCGGGCTGCGTGCCACCGGCGAGCGGGTACGCGCACCCACCGCTGACACCCCTGCCCAGCTCACCGCCCGTGAGGCCCAGATCGCCAGGCTGGCCAGCGACGGCTTGACCAACCCCGAAATCGCCGCCCAGCTTTTCATGAGCCCGCGCACGGTCGAATACCACCTGCGCAAAGTCTTCACCAAGCTCGCCATCGGCTCCCGCAACCAGCTCCGCGGCGCCCTGGCCAACCGCAGGAGCGACGGACAGCGGCAAACGCCGTAGCCTCCATTCCGCGAGACGTCAACCATCGCGGGCGGGCTGGTCGAGCAGCCGGTGGTGCAACTCGGTGGTGAGTGTATGGATCTGGCGGGTCAGCATCGGCCACGGCCTGGACTCGATGAACAGCATCCAGATAGCGAACAGCGCGACGTGAATGTAGACGAACTGCATCGACCCGGCGAAAGTGGTGATCCGGTCGGCAATCCGCAACTGAAGGTCCGCGGCCCGTTGCGCCTGTTTCGCCACAACGACCGGGTGGTGTGGGCGGCTCTTCGGCTGCGGAGCTTGCCCGTCATCGCCCGTAAGGTCAGGTGTGGCCATTGCGGCGCCTCCGTGGTTGCTATCGTCGGCGGGCATTGTGATGGGCACGTCAG
>JAWWPY010000489.1:0-4482 GCA_033854735.1 Streptosporangiaceae bacterium
CATGCTGACCGGCACCGGGGGTTCCGGCAAGACCAGGCTCGCGCTCGAGGCGGCGGCACAGGTCGCCGCCAGCGGCCGGGCAGACGCGCTGCTGGTCGATTTGACGTCGGTCACGAAGGCGAGCCTGTTCGAGGACACGCTCGCTGACGCGGTTGGGGTCCGCGCGGAGCCAGGGCGTTCGCTCGCCGCGACGATCGCCGGAGCACTATCCGGGCGCGAAACCATGATCGTGCTCGACAACTGTGAGCACTTGCTCGATAAATGCGCCGCCTTCGTCCAGGCCGTGCTGGCCGCGAGCACCGCGATGCGGTTGCTGGCCACGAGCCGTGAGCCGCTTGGGGTACCTGGAGAGGTGGTGTATCCGGTGCGGCCGCTGCACCTGGCGGCCGGTGACGAAGGTTGGGACCGCATCGCCACCTGCGAGGCAGTGCAGCTTTTCACCAGCCGCGCCTCGGCCGCGCGCCCGGGATTCGCCGTCACGCCCGACGACGCGCAACTCGTGCTGGCGATATGCCGTCGTGTCGACGGACTGCCGCTGGCGATCGAGCTGGCCGCGGCCCGCGCAGCGTCGATGTCACTGCCTGACCTCGCCGCGTTGCTCGGCGACCGGTTCCGGTTGCTGGACTCCGCAGTCCGCGCTGCCGATGCCCGCCATCGCAGCCTGGCGACCACGATGGCGTGGAGCTACGACCTGCTGACCGAGGCCGAGCGCGCGCTGTTCGCGCGAGTCGGCGTTTTCCCGGCCGCCTTCGATCTGCACGCAGCGACAGCGGTCGCGGGTGGCACTGAACTGTTCGGTCACGATGTTCTGTCGCTGCTGTCCCGTCTGGTGGTCTGCAGCACGGTGGCGCTCGAGGAGGGCGCCGGCCCGGGCGC
Source organism: Streptosporangiaceae bacterium (assembly GCA_033854735.1). Classification (GTDB taxonomy): domain Bacteria; phylum Actinomycetota; class Actinomycetes; order Streptosporangiales; family Streptosporangiaceae; genus JAWWPY01. The sequence continues at coordinate 877 of JAWWPY010000489.1, forward strand.
GCGCTACCGATTGCTGGAGACGACCCGTCAGTTCGCCCGGCGGTGCCTGACCGACCCGCAATTGGCCGGGCTGCGGGAACGGCACGCCCGTCACTACCTCGCCCTGGTTCAGGAAGCCGGCCTGCATCTGTTCCGCGCGGGATCGGCGCCCTGGCTGGGTCGGCTGCATAACGAGAGCGACAACCTGCGGGCTGCCCTGGAGTGGTCGTTCGGGCCAGCCGGCGATCCGCAAATCGGGGCCGGGCTAGTCACTGGCCTGTGGCATTACTGGGATCTGCGGGGTGCTCGGGGCGAGGGTCTGCACTGGGTGCGCGCCGGGCTGGAAGCTGTCGGCGCCGACCGGCCGGAGGCCCGGATGCCGCTGCTGTCGGCCGGCGCCCTCCTGCACCTGGGTCGTGCCGATTTCGAGGCCACGCAGGCGCTGGCCAAAGAGCAGCTGACGCTGGCCCGGGCCGCACAGAACCAGCCGTGGGAAGGCAACGCACTTGCCATGCTGGCCACGACCGCCTGGGCGCGGGGACGGTTCGACCGGGCCCAGCAGCTCTACGAGGACGCGATCACCGCGTCGATCAGAGGCGGCGATTTGTGGCGCGCGGCCCTGGAAGAAGCTCAACTGGCTCGACTGCACCGCGACCGCAACGAACCCGACGCCGCCAAAACCGCCGCGTCAAGGTCCCTGGCCCACGCGATCGAGGTAGGAGAGGAACTCGCGCGCGGTCTCGCCGTTGACGTCCTCGCCTCACTAGAACACCGCTGGGGCGATGCGTCTGATGCCACGGCTCTCGCCGAGGAAGCACTCGCGCATTACCGGCTCGTGGGCTACGAAGAAGGCGAAGCGTCCGCTCTGCACCTCACTGGCCAGATCGCGCTGGCCGCTCACGAGAGCGGGCCGGCCACGGCGGCGTTCGAGCGGGCACTGCAGCTGTGCCGGCGGATCGGTCACCGGGCCGGCGAAGCCGCCGCCCTGCACGGCCTCGCCGCGGTCGCGGCCGCCGCCGCGGACATCGAGACCGCCACCCAGCTCGCCAGTGAGGCCGCAGCGCTGCGGGCCGAGATCGGCATCCCGCTGCCGGCGTAGCGGCCACAGCGGCCACAGCGGTGCTCCTTCGCCGGTTAGCCGGCAGTTAGCCGCGCCGTCGACACTCGGGGTATTCCTCTTCCGAGCGCACAGGGAGCAACATGACCGCGCAGCTGACCACCGACCTTCACGGTGACGTACTCCGGCCAGGAGACCCCGACTACGACGCCGCCCGGGCGGTGTTCAACGCGATGATCGACCGCAAGCCACTCGCCATCCTGCGCTGCCGGGAGGCCGCCGACATCGCCCATGGCATCACATTCGCCGCGCGAATGACCTCGCGCTCTCGGTCCGCGGCGGTGGACACAACGTCGCGGGCAACGCGGTCTGTGACGGCGGCATCATGCTCGACCTATCCCCCATGAAGGACCTGCAGGTCGATCCGGATCATCTCAGGGCGCACGCCGGGCCGGGCTTGCTGCTCGGCGACCTCGACCGCGCGACCCAGCACCACGGGCTCGCTGTCCCGCTCGGCGTCATGTCCAAGACCGGCATCGCCGGTCTCACCCTCGGCGGTGGCCTGGGCTGGCTCAACGGACGGTTCGGCCTGGCCTGCGACAATCTCATCGGTGCCGAAGTCGTCACCGCCGACGCTCAAGTCCTGCACGTCAGCGAGGACCAGCACGCCGATCTCCTGTGGGGCTTGCGCGGCGGCGGCGGCAACTTCGGCGTCGTCACCTCGTTCACCTACCAACTGCACCGGGTCGGCGCCGTGCACGCAGGCGGGCTGACCTACCCCTGGGCCATGGCCGCGGACGCACTCCGCTTCCACGACCAGTTCATGGCCACCGCTCCAGACGAACTGGTGACCGCCGTCTCCATCGCGCTCGACCCGTCCGGCGCTCCTCAGGTGACCATCGGCGTCTGCTGGTGCGGGCACCCGGACGAAGGACTCAGCGTGCTGCGTCCACTACGCGCGTTCGGATCTCCCGTGCACGACACGATCGCCCCCGTGCCCTACGTTGCGCTGCAGAGTGCCCCGGATGCAGGTTTCCCGCCCGGGCAGCTGCACTACTGGAAGTCCGGGTACCTGCGCCATCTCACCGACGCTGCCACCGACACCCTGCTCGAGATCGGCTCTGCGATGCCACCCGGCTCCAGCGGGATCGGGATGCAAGGTCTGCGAGGAGCTGCGAGCCGGGTCGCCGTTGACGCCACCGCGTTCCCGCACCGAGCCACGCAGTACGACTTCCTGATCCTGGCCCAGTGGGCCGACCCCGGCCATTCCGAACGCACCATCGCCTGGGCCCGCGACTCGTTCACCGCGATGCAGCCACACCTGGAGAACGCCGTGTACGTCAACAATCTCGGCACCGAAGGACCCGACCGGATCCGCGCCGCCTACGGGCCTAACCACCAGAAGCTGGCCGAACTCAAACGCCGCTACGATCCGGCCAACACTTTCCGGCTCAACCAGAATGTCTCACCGATCGGCCCATGACCTGAGTCGATGGCGAGGTTGCCGGAGGAGAGTTGCGATCCGCAGTTCAGCGGGCGTCGCGAGGGCAGGGAGGGCTCCAGGTAAACCGTCGGCCTGGCCTCCGTCACGGCCCGCGTGTCCACCGATCGGCTGACCCCGGCGCAGCCAGCTGAGCGACGCGCGGGCCGCCCCGCCCGGCCGATCCTCAGATCATGACAGCAACACCGGCGGCCGTCCGGGTCCGCGGGCTCCGGAAGATCTACCGCCCCGCCCGCTACCGCGAGGTGGCCGCGCTCAACGGCCTGGACCTGGACATCGGCGCCGGCGAGATCGTCGCCCTGCTCGGGCCCAACGGGGCAGGCAAGACCACCGCGGTGCAGATCCTGACCGCCTGCCGGCGCCGGGACGCGGGCGAGGTGACCGTGCTGGGCACTGACCCGGCGGCCGCGGGCCGCGGCTGGAGGGCCCGGATCGGCATCGTGCCCCAGCACGCCAGCGACCTCGGCGAGCTGACCGTGGGCGAGGTGATCCGGCACCTGGCCGGCTACTACCCGGCCCCCCGGGAAGCGGGCGAGCTGATCGGCGACGTGGGCCTGGCCGCGCAGGCGCGCACCCGGCTGCGCCGGCTGTCCGGCGGTCAGCGCCGCCGGGTGGACCTCGCGCTCGGCCTGGTCGGCCGCCCCGAGCTGCTGATCCTGGACGAGCCGACCACGGGGCTCGACCCCGCGGCGCGGCGGCAGTTCTGGCACCTGATCCGGCAGCTGGCTGCGGGCGGCACCACGATCCTGCTCAGCACCCACTACCTGGACGAGGCGGAGGCGCTGGCCGACCGGGTGGCGGTGCTCGCCGCCGGGCGGATCGTCGCGGCCGGCCCGCCCGCGACCCTGGCCGGGCGGGACGCCGGGGCGGCCACCGTGAGCTGGCTGGAGGACGGCGTCCCGCACCGGGAGCGGACGTCCGCCCCCGCCCGGCTGGTGGCCGAACTGGCCGCCCGGATGGGCCGCCCGGACGGCGAGATCCCCGGCCTGGCCGTCGCCCGGCCCTCGCTGGAAGACACCTACCTGCGGCTGATCGGCGCGACACCGCCCGGCACCGGCCTCAAGGAGGA
>JAWWPY010000490.1:0-4222 GCA_033854735.1 Streptosporangiaceae bacterium
CTGGCTGTCGGCAGGGCGGGAACCGGCAGGTCACATCCCGGGCGGTTACGAATTCCCGGAGCCGCGGCGGGGGCCGGTAGGCCGGCGATTCGCCCTGGTGAGCGCACCCGCCGGCGGCTTCATCGGCTTGTGCCTGGGCCAGCGCCCAGGCCAGCGCCCTGGCCGCAGCCCGGAGCGCGGCGGCAGCGATCCCGCTCACCGGGCCCGGCCCACCAGGTCCGCCGGGTCGGCCCGGCCCACCGGGTTCGCTGGGTGGGCCAGGTCCGCCGGGTCGATGCTGGCTGTCGGTGATGACGTCTTGGCCGATCGTGACGGTAACCCGGCCGACCAATCCCGCCCCAGGCAGCGGGCCGTCCCTGGCCAGACCGGTGGCCTCGCTGGCCGGACCGGGGCCATCCCGGCCTGGATCGGGGCCGTCGCGGGCGCGGCGGCGGCGGATCCGGCTAACGGCGATGGCCTGCCCAGCACCGTTGGTGACGATGACCCGCCACTCGGCGGCCGGGTCGGCGTCGGCCGCCTGGGCTAGCTGGCGGGCCTGGATCGCGGTGATCGGGCCGATCCGGCCCAGCGTCCCCGGCTCGGATGACAGCCCGGCCAGGACCGTCCAGGGCAGGGTCACATCCAGCAGCCCTGGCACCGGCTTCCCATCCCCCCGCTGCACATCGGGGCGCCGGGCCAGGGCGGGCGGGATCGCGCCCAGCGCCGGCCACACCGGAGCGCCCCCGGCGCCGGTCAGGTCGTCCCCGTCATCCCTGCCCGCTCCGTGCTCGTTGTTCGCCCCGTGCTCGTTATCCGTCCAGCCATCATCGGCTGGGCTGTCGTCGTTGGGGCCGTCGTCTGGGCCGTCATCATCGGGCGCGTCCTCATCCCGGGGATCGGGTAGGTCGCCCCACGGCCCACCGTCAGCCGGGCCGGGCATGCTGTCCTGCGGGCCGCCCGTCCCGTCCACGCCGGGTCCGTCCACGCCGGGGCCGTCCGGGTCGGCCGGCCGCCCGGGCTCTCCGCCGCCGGGCTCACTGTCTCCGCCGGGCGGGGGCTCGTCCGGCGGGGCGCCGTCAGCCGGGGGGATATAGGGCAGGGTGCCCAGCAGCAAGCTGAGCATCACCTTGGCCCGGTGTAGATCGAGTCCGCCGGCCTGCCCGGCGGCCTTCATCGCCCGGGCCAGGGCCGTGATCCGCGCCATCGCGGCCGCGGCCTCGACCGCGGGCAGCTTGGAGCCAGTCAGGACGGCCGTGCCGTCTTCATCGCCGTACAGGCTGACCTTGGCGTGCCGCTCGGCCTGCTTGCGGCGCCGCTCGGCGCCCTCAGGGTCAGCGGCGATCACCGCTCGGCGCAGCCGGGCCCGCAGCTCGCCGGTGACCTGACCGCCGGCATTGGGCAGGATCTTCTTCTCTACCGCCCGCGCGACCTCCTCGCTCAGCATCGACGTGCCCTCGGCGATCAGCCGCGCCCGGTACATGTCAATGCGCCCCGCGGCCAGCGCCTTCCCAGTCGCTGGCAGCCGCCAGCGCAGGGTCACCGCCAAGTCCGCCCAGGCGCCCGCGCTGTAGTCGGACAGCATCAGGGCCAGCGACACCTGGCTGATCGCGTCCTGGCACAGCCGTCCTGGGCGGCCATCCCCCGACAGGCCGATCTTCGGGTCGGCTGCGGCAGCGCACTCGGCGATCCGGGCCACTGCGGTCAGTTCTGTTGCCTGTGCCCAGGCTGTCAGCCGCCGCGCCGCCACCACCACCCCGACCAGAGCATCCTCGTCCAACACATCGGGCGCTCCCGCGGCCACGCCGAGCCACCCGGCCTGCGCCGGTCCTGGGGTTATGTGCTCAGCGCCCAGCGCCGCCAGCTGCCGGGCCGGCAACAGCCGCGCCCCGCGAGCGTCGTCCTTCCCCTCGCCGCCCAGCACCCCTTCCTGGCCCTCGCCTGCCCCGGCCCCGATCCCAGCCGCGGCCAGCGCCTCCAGCAGCGCCTGCCAGTCCAGCCCTCGCGTCATCGCCGCGTCATCGCGCCCACCGCCGCTAACTGACCTGCCGCTAACTGGCCCGCCATCAGGTGGCCCGCCATCAGGCGGGCCGGAGCCCGCGAGCAGGTGACCTGGCACCGGCCCGGCCTCGGCGCTGCCCGCCAGCCATGCGAACTGCGGCCGGCCGGGACCACGCGGCGCCGCCTGCCCGGCGTCCGGGCCGTGATCAGGCATCTGGCCGGCCATCGGCTCACCTCCTCCGAACGGGCAGTCCGGTGATGATCTGCTTTCATCCATCGTAACGACCGGCACCGACAAAACAGCTGGCTCCAGAGCACATCATCAAAAAATCTCGAAAAAAGTTTCTATTAGCTAGACGGTGTCGTCGGGTGGCGCCCGGCGAGTCGGCCAGCCTCACGCAGGACATGCGAGCGTCCGTTTACGGCCGCCAGTCGACCAGGCTCGGTGATCTTCTCGAGCCGCGTCGAGAGCCCGCAGTCGCCGGCTCACGGACGCGATCTTCCAGTCGGGACGGTCGCCGGGGTCCACCCTTGAGCAGGACCACGGCGAACTGCACCGGCAGGGGTGCGGACCCGGAATATACCGATCAAGATGCCGACCGCGCTGCCGCCGTTGTAAGCGACCGGGAGGGGCGGCACGGTGTGGGCGGTCTCAGCCACCAGCCTGCCCATTGGATCGTGCTGATACCGCCAGGTCAGCTCGCCGGGGGGGATGCGACCAAGCGCAGGGCGAGGTCGTAGGGCAAACTCCATGCGGCAGATGTATGGACCGGTCTAGCGAGCGAGCGCGTCAGCTGTCGCACTTCTGCGGCAGAGCGTCATTCACGATTGTCCTGATCTGCCGAGTGACCCGCCTCGCTTGCTGTCGCCGAGCCTGAGGTTGCCCTCGCCAGTCGCAGCTGAGCATCCCATTCGAAAGGTTGCCCTGCAGTCCAGGAGGAGCCGATCATCGGTTTTCAGGTCGACACATCCAGCAAGTCAGTCAGAACACGGGTATCGGCGTTTTCCCACGACCGGGCCGCACATTCGGACGCAAGCCGTGTGGCCGCCGCGCGAATCGAAGCTAATGATGAGACACTATCCACATTCGATTCCGACAATCGAGAGCCATCCAGCTCGCATAGTGACACCGTCCACATAGGGTCATTGCCTTGCTCAAGCACGACAAAATATGGCCCGTCGAGAAACCATGATTCCTCTTTGGCTGCGCTGGGCTCTCGTTGGAGGCGGAGCGCCGCACCGAGCAATGCAGAGGTAAACGCGTCAGGAAAATCGGACCAGTGTCCTTCGGGGAAAACCCTGTTGCCCAAACGGAGCCAAATCGGTCCTGTAATTGATTTACATTCGGATATAGATGGGATTTGAATTGAATTATCAGCTCTAATGTCTGCATATGAACTTCATCCTAGTACCTTGGCCATGCAGTCTCGATTACCCTCTTGAGCCCGTCAGGACCGGTCACTCTCACGGTTCGCCATCCTGCGTGCCCGGGGCGCGGACCGCGATAGAGTTGAGAAACGTGTGTGTCCGAGGGGGCTTTGGTTTCCCAAATACATCAATTGGCTGGGCTCATTGGGGCGCGCAGGGTTTCAACACTCAGGATCGTCTGCCTGCGGGTCGGCAGCAAGTATTTCCCCGTCAGGGGAGATCCGCATATGCTCCCCACCGTAGATTTCCTCTCGGTCTACCCTCTGACCGGTCCGTCTAAGATCAGCATGGTGCAGTGAATATGTCTCATCCCCAATAAGAACGGCGTATGAGACTACCTCTCCTGCCTTTGCCTTGCCTAGAACAATGCCAATCGTGTTAGGTACACCGAGTTCCCTAGTAGTTGGCGTATCAAGCACCTGGGTTACTTCGTAGAAGTCAAGTTCAGTCATCTATGTGTTACCTCACCGAGCGGGGAAATGTTTATATGATTTCCGTCTCTGGACAACCAGCCAAGCTGCTGCTTGCCTAGCCGCGACAGCTGAACATCCCATTCGAAAGGTTGCCCTACAGTCCGAGAGGGGCCGACCGTCCACTCGTTACCAAATCTATCGATGTATCCATTACTTGGACCGCGGGGCAGCGGTTCAGAGGGACTATAGCCACGCGGCGGAACATACCGAATCCTCCCCTGGCTGGGAAGCCCGAATTCATCTCCCGGACCTGCGTTCCGTATGCGTGAGCTGATTGACGGGCAACCCATCAGGCCGAGCGGGTCAATGTCGGTGCAGGGGTTGGGGACGTAGGTGTGCGGGTT